>BDTH01000114.1 GCA_002923195.1 bacterium BMS3Abin15 | reverse complement strand
ATAAGTGTGCCTTGGCTTTTAGCAGTTCTGTATTCAGGTGAAGAGTCAAACATTCCGACATATTCTTTCGGTGGCAGATAAGGCTCATGGGGAGGAAAGAGATGTATCCAGGCAAAAAAAGGTTCTTGAAGGTTACCGTCTATTTCCTTCATGAACATATCGAATACTTTTTCAACAGGGAACTGATTTTTATAAGGATACCTTAGCAGGTCTTCGTGCAATAAAATACCCAGAATAAAATCAGGCTTTAAAATCCAATCATATAATTTGATATTGGAACCAAAATACTTAATAAGGTTCTTATCCAATAATCCATACAAACTTGCCGGTTCAATCATCTCACTGGGGGATGGTTTGATATCAAAACTGTCAGACATGCCAAGCCTTTTGACTGAGGCAATACTATTAGAAATAAACGCCATGTTATAATACCCATTATTTTTCAACAGTAAAGGGAGACTCTCGATATCAGCCTTGACAGGTTTGCCAGCATCTGATTGATACCGCCTGTGAGACCAGACTCTTTTTCCAGTCATAAGACTTGCAACTGTTTGTGATGTTGTATTAGCTGCGGCTTCGCATTTTTTAAAGGTCGTTGCCGACTTTGCCCATTCTGATATGAAAGGCGTTGTCTCCCGGTGATATCCATACAAAGACATGTCCTTTGAAGTGAGTGCATCATAAGTTACCAGTATAATATTAGGCCTTCTGTCTACTTTAGAATATAGTACCTCACTGTTTTCTATGACTTTATCATGTGGCTCCCATAACGCATAGAAGGTTACCACCGGGAGCGAAAGGCAGACAATAATACCGAAGATCCATACCAAAGGAGTAATGCGTTCAGAGATTATGTCTATCAGGCGTTCAGTTTTGTTTCGAAACAGCCATGTCAGAAATACCGATAACAGTACACCAAACAATATAACAATATATTTTTCTTCCGCGGTTGTTTGTATTTCAAGCCATATAAGTTTTTTAGTTGTCCATAATATGACGCCAATTAATAGGAGAAGACCTGTATTTAATACTAAATGGTCATTCCTTACTCTTAAATTTGCGCACCTGCAAATCCAAATGAGAATCGTAAACAGAAGCCAGACAATTAACGCTGATAATACGGCAAAGAAACTCCAGATGACTGATACGAGAGCAATGCTCGGCAGAAATTCATAGAAAGAAGCATAATATTTGAACCCGTCCCATCGGTAAAATGCATCCCCAAAAAGATAAAGGGAAAAGATGACAAAAACTATACGGAATAATTTCCAGAATGTCATTGTAGTTTAAGGTATCTTCTAACTACCATACAACCTCTCCATTCCTGTGCACAAGGCCTTAAATCCTGGGGCCTTCTCTGATTATCTGGAGACGATCATTCCGGCCATTTTGATATCTCTGAAGGCGTTTTCTACATTTTAAAAACATAATAAATATTCTGTGTAGCGCCCTTGTTCCTGCTCTGCCGGAATCAATAACCTTCTCATCGATTTCAAAAAAGACCAGCCTGTCTGTCATAATGAGTTACTGCAATATTTTTAAATTACTATTAAATAACTCTTTAGCAATTAATTTAGCTTGCAATTCAGCTCCGAAAGGAGATAAGTGACAGCATTCATCAATGAATATTTTTTTGTCATCATAATCTCTAAATAATGAAATAGTATCAACATACAATATATTATCGCTACTATGTGCATACTCTTCTAATGTCGAATTTAAGATCCTGACAGCCATTTTACGTTCCTTTGACATCTCTGACCATGATTTCTTAGGTATAGTTACAGGTAGCAAGAGAATTTTTTCCGTGTCTACAGCAGTTAGATGCATATTGTTTAACGATTTTTTGATTGATGTTTTATAATTAGAAATAGTTATTTTATCATCTATATCCAGAAGTTCAGTAACGCCCTCTTTTCTTTCTCCAAAGTAGCGGCGGAATACGTAGCAAAGTGAAGAATAACCACAAATATTACGCGTATAGTCAGAATGCCGACCCGGCCATGTAGTCCAATTTATTGAAACATTCCATTCTCTACCCAGCATTGTGAATTGGTTAACTGGGTCATAAATTTGAAGGATAATTACATTAGATGGGAACTTATTAACGATTTCCTTTTGATATCTCTGAACGGATTGATCTAAAGAATAGGCAGGCACCGCTGCATTAATTATGCCAACATCAATTCCTTTGTTTAATAATATTTCATGCAAAATACCGGGCACGGAGTCTTCAGAATCAACTCCCCATCCAAATGGAACCGAGTCGCCTAAAAAAACAATATTGCTAATTTGGGATGGTTTTTGCTTTCCAATACGAAATCCATAATTGTCTGTAAGAATTTTCCATCCATTTCTATCAGTCATGAAATTCGGTTTAATGGAGACATAACGCTCATCGTTTGTAAGATAAGTGAAATCTCTATAATTAAATACTTCGCTAGCACTCCATGTCGGTCTGCCTCGAGAAGCATAGTATATCGTTTGCAACCCAAGTTCTATTATTAGGATAGAAACAAAAAAGATTAGAAGAACAAAGAAATATGTTTTTCTTGGTATTGGAATACGTGCCATATACTAACCTGATTACATAGTTTTTCTGTGTATTAACAAAATTCAACCCGAATCAAATTAATTGACACGGGCATGAGTATCCCCAGTTTTTAATTTAAATGCATATAATTAATAAATATCATAACACAAAAATAGGACAAGCTGTATATCAAAACTGCTTTTCGTATCTTTCCCTGTCAAAGGGTACGTGTTCCCTGTAAATCCAATAGCTTTGCTTTGACTTATCTCCCTTAAGATTAAGGAATTGTTTACCAAACATCCTTGAAATACCACCTATGGAAGTAAAGACTACATAAAACAATACACATAAAATAAGCCTTGTCATGATCCAACCCATAATAACGGCAAATGTCATCCATATTTTTTGTAGGGGCTTCAATAAACGCGGCAGAACCAGACCGAAAAAGAAGAACGCCGCGGAAAACATAGCAAATATAGCATAGGTATCTTTCCCTTTCCACCAGAGCGCGCCAGCCAATAGGCCAAGTACAACACCGAAAGTTATACCAAAGCTACGGAGGTCCTTTTTTTCACTTTTGATATTTCTAATTTCTTCCAGAATCATAATTCTCTCCTAATCCAGATCAAACTCCTGCTGCCAGTCAATATCATTTTCAAGCGCCTTCTGCTCATTTTTATCAAGCAGTACATTTTCCATGATCAGATAATCCATATTTGTGCGCATGAAGCAGCGGAACGCATCTATGGGGGTACAAACGATCGGCTCTCCCCTTACATTGAATGACGTATTAATAATCACCGGGCAGCCGTATTTT
>BDTH01000113.1 GCA_002923195.1 bacterium BMS3Abin15 | reverse complement strand
AATGCTGCCCCGTGGTTCCTTCTCGGTCTCTTTGCCATCTCTGCTGCTCCTTTCTGTCTTTTTCAGGGTAATCCGTGAATTTTGACTTCACCATTTGCCCTGTACGGGGCTTTCTCAGGATGTCTCGATCTCTGATACCCCCGGTTTTAGTTTAGAGCAGCTTTATCACTTATGTCACTGTCCAGTTTTTCCAGACCACCTCTGTACTCGATTTTTCCAATCGAACATTTCAAGAGTTTATGTTAGAAAACATGAACATTGACATATATGATCAAAAATATAGTTACCATAGTGGCTCAAAGGCCAATAGACTAAGAGCATTCTGGGTTAAAGAGCCCAATCCAATAGTTGGTGACTTAATCGATAAACTCCTAGAATACTGGACAGAAAAACGATTAATTGAAAATTATCTCAACACATTGCAAGAGGAAGCTCTATATAATAGTTGCAAAACAATAGCTTCCAGACTGAAAGGCAAGGAAAAAACAAAAGAAAAAAATGTATGTAAACAAAATAACTTTATTGCTCAACATAGCGCTTTATTAAATACATTTGAGGAATTTGCATCTTTAAGCAGCTCTAGTGACAAAAGGCGAAGGGGTTATTTACTTGAAGATTTATTGCAAAAAGTATTCAGACTATATGACATTCCAACAGAAAAGAGCTTTACAAGAAACGAAGGTGGCGAACAAATAGATGGTGCCTTTACACTTGATGGTTGGCACTATATTGTTGAGTGTAAGTGGACTGAAAAGTTATCCGATATCCGGCAGTTAGATAGCTTGTACGGAAAGCTAAATAGGTCTGGTAAACAAACAATGGGCTTGTTTTTATCTATAAATGGTTGGTCTGATAATGTAGTTCCCTTGCTTAAGCAAAATCAAGATAAGTCAATAGTTTTAATGGATGGATACGATTTAAGGTGCGTTTTAAACGAGCACATAAACGTTAATCTTCGGGCACTAATTTTAAAGAAACTGTCGCACTTAAATTTCGATAGTGAGCCATTTTATAGTGTGTCACAGTTTGTTGATGAACAAAAAAACAGCTAACAATTTAGTGCATTGAATGCGTGCCAGCAGTGCTGATTTTGACTTTGTTTAGTTTGTGGTTTTCAAATCAATTTATTTGCACTGAATACGCTTCAAGCACGCATCTATGACCAAGACGTTATCTGTTCATACGGACAGAGAAAGGAGAAAAGTAAAATGAGTGCAACAAAAATCTTAATAATTAGATTTACAACTTTAATTTGGACTACAATTTTTGTAATAGGATGCACTAATCAACCTAACCCTGATCATTATGGTGTCTTTGCAGTCGAACAAAATCGTCTAAAAGAACTGAACCATATTACGAAGCAGCCACAATTTGCTTTTAATGAAAATGAATCAATAAATGATGATTTGAATGGTGATGCATATTTTATAATTTACGGTGATTTTGGTAATCCGCGCCTTATAGAAGTAACATCAAATCTTAAATATAAAAGCCGATATGAGTTGGATTTCAACACTCATCCTGATAAGATAGTAAACGTTCCTTTTAATCTTTCCCCTCTTAAAGGAGAGAAGGACATGATTACCCTTAAACCTAAAATAAAATTAAAAAGTGGATTATATGCTCTATCAGTTGTTGGATGTCCAGATAACGCGTGGGATTTTAGATGTAATCATCCATTCCGTGTCAGATGAAGTGAAAAATGGAATGGTTCTATTTTAAGGACTGCCAGCAAAGGCAGATAACAGAGAGTTTTTACAAAACTCACAAAAAGGTAAATCGCACAAAGGCTTTAATATTACTGAAAACGCTGGTGTGTTATAATTAGAAAAGAAAGGGGGTTAACATGACTATCACTAAGCAGCAAGTTCTTGAAATAGTAAAAGACCTGCCAGAGGAAGTAGACATAGATGAAATTATGTATCGCCTTTATCTTAGGCAAAAACTGGAGGCCGCTGAAAAAGATGTTCGTGAGGGTAGAGTTGTTTCTCACGAGGAAGTTGTCAAGGAGACCTCTAAGTGGTTCAAAAAATAAAATGGACATTATGCGCCCTCAATGATTTAAATAATATTTATGAGTTTATTGCAAAAGATTCAAGGCAATATGCTCAAATCCAAGTCGAAAATATTCAAAATTCTGTCTCAAACCTTGCCAGATTCCCACTGATGGGCCGTAATGTGCCTGAATTCCCGCATTTGCCATATCAAGAGATTTTAGTCGGTAACTACCGAGTCCTTCATAGATTTAAAGAAGATCAAGGGCAAGTAATTGTAATGTCTGTAGTGCATGGACGGCGTTTACTTAAAGAGCCATCAAACTTCGAATATAAAAAGATAACCAAACACTGAAGGGTATGCGTGCCAGCAGTGCTCTTTTTGAACAGGCTACGGACGGAATGGGGTCAGACTTGACTATTGACATTTAAAAAAACCTAACCAGCAAATGCAGCGAATGCGAATATCGCATCGCTGATTTTAGCGTTAGGTTCAAATTATGACATTAGTAGTTTGCGAAGCAAGTAAACATGGAATTGTAATGGTGGGTGATTCTGCTATCACCGAAAGTTATCCTTCCGATTGGAAATTACATTCTGGTTCAAGTATAAACCCGACAGTTAGAACTGGCGCTCAAAAAATAATTCCTATCTGGAAAATTAACGCAGGTTTATCTGTTTGGGGATTTGGAACAGTTGGAATTGAAGCAAACCTAAATGCAACTGTACCTATTGATAAATATTTAGAAGATTTCGCACACTCAATAAATCAAAATGAAACACTAGAAGATGTGGGAAATAAATTAGCTGATGAAGTTAATAAAAGAATTGAAGTAGGAAAAGTTAGGGGAGGATTTCATTTAGTTGGTTATAAGCGTGAAAATAATAAAATGTTCCCCTGCCTTTATCATGTCCATACAGGTCATGAGCCAAACGGTCCGCATGAAAAATTAGAACTTCACAAAGATTTTCCATATAATATTCCTAACTATCCCTTTGATACAGCTCTTGAAGCAATTAATAACGGTTCAAAATTTTATTTAAGAAACGGAAATTATGAAACTTTTGCATATTTTCAGAGGTATCTAACTAATTTAATGGATAGATTAGAAAAAGAGAGAAATTTTATCTGTCCAGATGAATCTAAGTTTAAAACCCCTCTTGAGGCAAGAGCTTTATTTCTGAAATTGCAAGTTCAAACAATATGTGAATTCTATAGATTAAGTGATAAACTCGAAACAATTGCTATGCCTATTTCATGGTTGAGTATATCTCCAAAAGGAATTGAAAAATTTGAACCAATAAAAATTTAAAAATACATAAGGTCAGCCATTGATAGGACAAGATATAATAAAAAAACCTAACCACTAAATCCAGCGGATGCGTAACACGCCCCGCTGATTTTAACGTTATATAAGATAAAAAGAAATTCATTTGTTGTTTCAATATTTTTGGCTTAACATTATTTATAGAGAGTAGAGCATTATGGAAAAGATCTGGTTTATTGCATTTGGTTTACTTTGGTCAGTGCAATTCTGGCTTTTTGGTATGCAACGCGCTACGTTACTAATTTCACGAAATGCAGGCATTGAGTGGAAAGGTGGTGGAGAGCTCCTATTACCGAGTTGGTATCCTGTTACATGGCTCATAATAATTAGCAAATGGGGGCTGTTGTTTGCTATGGCAATTTTGTGGTCTTGGAAGATCGCTCTTGGACTAATGATAACTGGCTATATTTT
>BDTH01000112.1 GCA_002923195.1 bacterium BMS3Abin15 | reverse complement strand
CAATTGATTCATAATGCTGAGAGCAAAGTAACGTATGCGGTGCTCTATTGCAACAATGAGGGCAAAAATCTATTCTGTGTGCTTTATCCATGGTTATTCTGACCTAACGCTTGAACTCACTGGGTTTTACGGAGCGCAGCGTAGTAAAAATCCAGTGCAGTGATTTGTTATACATTGTTAGCAGCTGGCTTTTTATTCATTCCAAATACCACTTTTAAATAGTTGAAACCATTTTTCAATTTCATTTTTGCTATGGAGATTGATTATTCTAAATATTTCTCTCGCAAATTCAATAGGTGCGGTTCCGTTCGCTGTTATTATATTTTTGTCAGTTACCGAAAAGTCAGATTGATAATATTTTTCGCCCTTATAGTTTGGTGCAATATATTTTAAATAATCCAATGCGTTACTCGTATGTTTCACTTTATCCAAATACCCATTTTGACCTAAATATGTTGTTGCACCACATATAGCAGCAATAGTTTTCGTTTCAGAATTTAGCGTTTCTACGAGTTTATCAATTTCTTTTATAGACTTCTTTTCCCAAGCAACTCCTCCTGGCAGAATAAGAACAGAAACATTATCTGGATTTAACTGCTCAATTGATAAGTCGGGTGTAATTTTAAGTCCACCGGCAGAGATAATTTCCAAACCATCAATAGTAAAAAACTTTAAGACCGTTTTTTTGCTTTTTTTTAATTCAGGAGTGATATATGCAATTTCCCAATCAGAAAATCCATCGAACAGGAAAATATAAACATTTTCTGTGTCCGTATATTCTCTTTTTTCTTGGTTCATTTCTTAACTCCTTTTACTCAAAAAACATCTATTTGATTATCTATTACTCTTGTATGTATAACGTTCTGCATCACCCGCCGGCCACCGAGTTACCGTGTACTTTAAGCGTGGCAAGTAGTTTGATTAACCACCGAAAATCGGACGTGTGAGCCGGTCGGTGTGTATGCTTTTGTTCGGCGTTTTTTTGCCGTTTAATTCTTTTGGGTTCATTTGGAAATAATTATGACCCATTTTCTACATGCACGGCATATTATTTGTAACCTACAAAAAAGAATCGATTAAATGGAAATAAAACTTTGCCATTTTTTTGCTGTGGATAGGAAGATGTGTATCTATTCAAAATTTCTTCTTCAAAATCCGATTTATTTTTTTGAGTGGGAAGTGCCTCTAAAAAAGGCCTCAAGCCTGTACCGCGAAACCATTCTAGAATAGCTTTCGGATTTTTCATAACATGAAAATATTGAGTTTCCCATATTTCTAAATGTCTGGTTATAGGGGATAGCAGATCGTAGTAAAAAGAAGGAGTGGAAAGCGATAAAAGATTTCGTGCCTCTTTAGTAAACGTGCTCCATTCCGGCATTTCTGCAACTTCAATTAATTGTTTGTGTAGAGGCGATTTGTAATGTGCCGGCATTTGTACAGCTAATGCACCACCGTCATTTAGCATATTGAGCAATGAGGGAAGGAGTTCATCGTGCGATTTGACCCATTGAAGTACTGCATTAGAAAAAATTATGTCGTATGAACATTTTGGCTTCCAACTTTCTATGGTTGATTGGAACCATTCAATTTCTGAATTAGAAACTTTTGCTTTCTTGAGCATATCGGGAGAGCTATCAAATGCAGATATTGTGGCATTATGCCAACGCTTAAAAAGTACTTCTGTGCTATTGCCTGGGCCGCAACCCATATCTACAATTCGCATTGGTGCTTCCACTTTAATTTTTGAAGCTAAATCATACGCAGGCTGTGTTCTTTCACTTATGAATTTTGAATATTGATCTGAATCCCATTGGGGCATGTTTTATCTCCTGTATGCGTGGAACTAATAGGTTGTTTGGCTTACTCCAATGATTTCTTTCTCTCTGCCGAACGGCCGCAATCAGGGGCAAGCGGGATTTGTAGCAACCAATTTCGCCTAACCTGGGGATTTGGCGGCAAGGATGAACTTCGAAAAACCGCGCTGCCCGCTTGTCCCTTGAATTGCATTGTTATGTGGTTTTAATTGGTTAGCCGTATTATTTTCTAATATTTCCCGATATGCTTTTTCGAATGAATAACCAGCATTTATTTTTTCAAAGAGCTTTAACAGCCCTGAACGTCCAACCTTATTATACCACTTCCGTACATAATGCCCTGCTGTAGCATAGGTTACAACTATTTCACTATAATCAAGATTTTCATTATATTCATGTGTGGCCTTGTTCCATGCTTTGATAGAATGAATTTTCATTAACTCTTCTTGAGATGGATGAGGCAAATTCTCCGAAATAATTTTTTCCCAGGCACTCTCATTATGGCGAGGGTCAGGACCTACGACAACAGCCAAACCTTCATCAAACCATTGCGGAATATTTTTCCAATTTAAAAAACTGCCAGCTCTTTCAATAACCTCTGAATGTGATGTTTCGTGAGCGATGAGATATTTTGTAAAGCCTTCGGGGCGAAGAATTGTATATCTAGAAACAGCATGGGCAGGTGCGGAAAGATTAAAAGATTTTGCACATTCTTTACTTTCACAGGCGTATATAATTGGTTTTGATTTAATTTCACCCCAGACATCAATAACAAATCTCTTTGATTCCATTTTTTGTGTCAAAAGAACTTTTTTTAAAGCTTCACTCATTCCTTTTTCGACGTATACATCATTGCTGATTTGCACCAAATTCATCCATGAAGGTGGAAATACAGCTACTTTGTATGTATTTATAACACTACAACCGGTTAGTAGCCAAAGATCAATAAAGACGACAAAAAAAGATAGTATGTTTTTGATATGCATTATTTCTAATTATTTTCCTCCAAGAAAGCAGCTCATTTTTTGTCAATTCCTTTTGCTGTAATAATAGTGAAAGTGCGAGAATTAACAGTCAAAATGGCATTTTTTTCAAAGCATTTGAAAAAATGATTTTTCCCTTTTGTTTCTATATTTTCAAGAGGGGTTAAGCGGAGGATATTTCTTAAATAGGCCTCTGTTTCAGGATCTGAAAAGTGAAAAACATTTAGATTTCGCTTTATTCTCAAAAAGCCCAAAGGAGTATTTCTAAAATTTTTAACTATTGATATTTTTTGAGTCTCATTCATTATTTCACACATAACGCCGCAAATCACCGGCGGTTAAAAGTGGTGTGGCTGTAGCGTAGCGGAAGCCGCAACGCTTTTAAACGTCCGAGTGAATTTGCCTTGTTAGCCACTTTCAATCTCTGCTGCCAGATTACGTATAAACACATCAAATAACTTTAGCGTTTCAAACACCACGTGTTCGTTAAAATATATTTGAGCATCTTCTTGATTCATTGTTTCTTGACGAAGCTCAACACCTTCTATTTTTCTTAGTTTTGAGTATACTGATTTTGGCGTATCAGGCTCATAATCAACAAAACCATCTCTATGTGCAACAGAGTTACGAAGAACTCCAATGGATTTTATGGATTGCCACTCAGACGTGGAAAATGTTTGCTTAAGCCCTACCACCTTCACCAAATAATCTCTTGCTCTTTCTATGCCCTGCCCATGAAGGTCTTTTAATGATAATGAAAAGTTTTGTGCGGCACGTTGCTCGCTACATAAATCATTAAGCAGTTTCTCAAAATATCCATACACTACTAAAATCTGTGAATACCACTGTAGCCTGGGAAGCGTTTCAGCTGTTTCTATCCAGTGGTCATTTACTTCTCTAAAGAATGAATCTTGCTCAAATTCATTTAGGCCGCTCAACTCTTTATCCATGTCATGTTCAAGCGTAGCAAGCTCATTGTCCAAACAAATCTTGGATACTTCGCAATGTCTATAATATGCAGGAAGTTCCCACATGGCGTGATATAGAGCGTGACTTTGTTTTGACACTCGGTTGTCCTTACTGTTGGGGGCTAACGCTCGGGCTCAGCCGACCCGAAAACGCGCCAGCGTTTTTGGGGTCGGCTGTAGCACAGTG
>BDTH01000111.1 GCA_002923195.1 bacterium BMS3Abin15 | reverse complement strand
ACTGAAAAAGATTCCGTTAACTGATTGAAATCCCTGAGCTGTCCCTGCTCAGCAGGCTGCACGGCAGATAAATAAACACACTGCATTGTATCCTTTAAGTTTAAAAACCCCCTTGTCTGGCTGCCCTTACCGTAGACCGTCAGGGGATAACCCGCTACTGCCTGGACAATAAATCTGTTCAGTACAGTACCGAAAATTTCATCGTAATGGAAGCTGGGCATCAGGTGGGGATCCATGTCTGCCTCCTCAGTAGACAGTCCGTATACAGGCCCCTGCATCAAATCAGTTACTCTGATGCCCCATGTTCTGACATAGAACCAGAGCATGTCCGTGTCCTGTATTTTTGTAGTGTGATACAGCGAACCTGCCTGTCTGGGAAAGAGGAATTTATCCTTGCGGCCCTTATGTTCTATTTCCAGCCAACCCTCTTCAATATCAATGTCCGGTGTACCGTATTCTCCCATGGTTCCAAGTTTTATGATGTGACAGTCAGGATTTACCTCTTTGACGGCATATATAATGTTTAGAGTGCTGATCAGATTATTCTGAAGGGTGAAAGCCGCTTTATCCCTGTTTATCATTGAGTAGGGAGCAGAGGGCTGTTCTGCATAGTGAACAACTGTATCCGGGTTGTATTTCTTTAATATAGATAATAAAAATTCATAATCAATAATGTCTCCAATGTGGATGTGTATCTTCCTGCCTGAGATCTCTTTCCATTTTTTTGCTCTTTGAATTAAGTCCGGTGTCGGGATCAGTGATTCGCAGTCAAGCTCAACAGCAGCATTGCGGCGAAAATAATTGTCAACTCCAATGACTTCATGTTCTCTTTGAGAAAAATAGAGACAGGTGCTCCATCCCAGATAACCGTCAGCACCTAATATTAGGACCCTCATTAATCACCTCCAAGAGTTTATGTAATCCTGATTACATATATTATAGACGGTTGTTCGGACCGGTCTAACATAAATAGTTCTTATCTCATTGATAAAATAAATTAACAAAGCCCTGAATTAATAATTATAAGGAATATTAATGCCTTTGTTTTATGTTAACTCTAACCATGTTTGCTTTGTTAATACTTTCAATTACATCGTTAACATATACGAATTTATACCCTAATTTATTTAATTCAACAAGTAAATAATCAAATAATAACATTGCATTATCTGCGTTTCTGGCGTGTGCTATTTTTTTCCAACCTTTGACCCTGTGTAGATGGTTTTTTATAAAGAAATCATAAGGATGAGTGTCTATAATTAAGATATCAGGCAAGCCGAAAATATTAATTAAACCCTTATAAAAATACCAGCTTAAAAGTTTAATAAAACTAATTGAAACTACAAGTCTGACCTTAGGAATCACTGCAAAAGGGAGTTCAATTATGTCGTTAGATGGTGTCTTGTAAATGTAAGGTTGTATAGGAAGGTCTGCATTATTGTAACCATATTCATCAAACCTGTAAGAAGGAAAAATGCTTGCGTCATATACAAAACCTTTTTCAGCAAGCCTTATGAGCCCTTCAGGTGATATCAGACCATTCGGTGCCCGGTAACCTTTAGGAGCTTGACTAAAGAACTTTGTATAACATTCTAAAGCTTTATCTATTTCCCTCTCTGAATCGGGCTCTGACTGATTATGACTATGAGAGTGCACCTCAAATTTAATCGGGAGTAGTGATTTGGCGTTATCAATAAGCAAGGGATTATGTTCTAATATATTAGTTACCAAATACCCGGTCAACTTAACATCATGCTTATCTATAATTTCTTTAAATAAGTTCAACTTATCTCTATCTCTGAATAGTTCGATGTCATATTCTCTGGAATTCAGGTCAGACTCAACATCCATTGTGATACATGCATATTTCATAAGTAATGCTTCCATAAATCCTTTAATGTGTAGAAATTCTTCCCCAAAGCACGATATTTTTTCCCATCAAGGTTACCGGGGAAACCGTAATATCCACTATCTGACAGATTGGGTATATATTCGTTCGCTATGTTGTTATTGATTTGTTCAATTGTATCTGAAATCATTCTGCTTCCATGCTCTATCGCTTTTAAATAAAGTAAGTGCAAAGAATCACTATCTGAAATTGAAAATTTACATTGTCCTAAAATCGCACCGGCATCATATTTAGCGACCATTCGATGTATAGTGACACCGGTTTCAGTATTTCCATCGTAATGAGCCCAGAATAAACCCATTAATCCGCGATATCTTGGAATGAGAGATGAATGGACATTAAGGGCATAAGAGACTGAATTAATTGTCTCTTGAGAAAATTTTTCATTAATAGCAATAGAGATTAGAATCTCAATATTCTTCTGACGAATTATATCGTGAAAATAATTGGAATTAATGGAAGCTGTCTCGACGTATGGAATATCAAAATTGCTGCAGATTTTGGGGATGCTGTAATAACGCTTGAAGGAAACTACGTTTTCAAGATATGAAAATGCCTTTGTTATTAATTCCAGGGCACAAAAAAAAATAAATTGTTTTGCTCCATATAATTTAAACCGCTTTGAAGCCTGTTTTATAAGAAAATTATGCTCTGCTGGATTGAAGCAGCAAATTGCAGCCGGCAACTCCATTTTACCGTTTTTCATATGTTCTAAAATTCTTTGTATATAATATGGAGCATATAAAGAATCTTTTTGTATTACAAACAATGTATTCATTTCAAAGAAAAGACTGTAACATTCAAGATATGTGATAATTAAACGAAATTAGCAATAATTTTTTTGAAATGAAGATATTATTGCATATTACATTCATGAATTCTCTGCTTGATTCAATGTTGTTATCTCTAGAAAAACTTTACGTATTATCAAGAACTTTATTTGTTATGAGATATTGTTCAAGTTCATCTATATTTAATGGTTTCTCATTCTCAGAGACATAAGAATTTTTTATTATTTTGGAAACAGTATCGGGGTATTTGTATTTAATTGACTGATAGATAGATTTAAAGGCCGGAGTAACCACAAACATATCTCTTAATTCCAGGGAGCGATGGACCTCTTCATCACTCATGAGTTCCTCATACAGCTTTTCGCCGGGCTTGGCTCCAATCTCGACAGTCTTTATATCCGAAGGCTTATAGCCATACCTTGGGGCAAGCAGTTTTATCATTGCTTCAGCAAGATCGGGAATTCTTACTACCGGCATCTTTGTAACAAAGACTTCACCACCCTTTGAAATCAACACGGATTGTAACACCAGCCTTGCGGCTTCCTCTATTGTCATAACAAATCGCGTCATTCTTTTATCCGTAATTGTTACGGGACCGCCCTCCCTGATCTGTTTCATAAATAAAGGCACTACCGATCCTCTTGAACCAAGGACATTGCCGAACCTTGTACTGCTGAAGATGGTTTTGTTGTCCGTTCTTACAGCATTTGCAGCAGTTATCAGTCTCTCGCCCATGAGCTTTGATGTCCCCATAACATTTGTCGGATTTACGGCCTTGTCACTGCTTGTAAACAGGAGCTGCTTTACTTTGCATGCTGCTGCAGCCCTGATAATATTTTCAACGCCTATGATATTGGTCTGGACCACATCAAAAGGATTGTACTCGGAAATATAAACATGTTTAAATGCTGCGCAATGAATGACGATGTCAATATCTTTAGACAGTTTTTCTAATTTGTCCCTGTCCCTTACATCACCAAGAAAACAGAAAACATTGTTCTTCCCGTTCCCGTATGCCTCCATGAGAAAGAACATCTCGGTCTCATTATTGTCCATTAACCGGAGTTCTGCTGGTCTAAAGGAATGAAGTTGTTTTACGATTTCTCTTCCTACAGTCCCTGCCGCACCTGTTACGAGTATTTTTTTGCCCTGATAGAAATCTTTCATGATATTTTCCCAGTTGTTTCGTTAATTATAAAATATTCGTAATAAAATATCAGATTGTTTTTCTGGTTACCGGAGTAAACCTTTGGCGTGGAAATACTCAAATAACAACCGGGCAGCATGATCACCTGCCTGTGCATCCGGATGAATACCCTCAAAAAGCACCATTTTCTCCCAGCCATCAGGAGCGTCTTCCATCGTATCAATGACATCAACATCTAAATTCTGGAATAATGTATCGTAATCATTATCGGTCCATCTCCAGTTGAGGACAAGGAAATAAGCGCCATGCTCATTGCTGTAATTATTCATTTCCTGA
>BDTH01000110.1 GCA_002923195.1 bacterium BMS3Abin15 | reverse complement strand
TCAGCTTTTTTATGAATGTAGCAAGCATTCGTTTAATTTCTATAACACCACTCGTAAGGTCGCCGTAATCTGTTTCACTCAGCATATCGAGATCCTTTGTAAGCAATATGAGGTATTCCAGTTCACTTGCTGAACCCATTGAAATATCAAGAAAGCGTGCTAATTCAGCATCACTTCTTCTTCCACATCCTTCTGCAACATTAGTAGGAATTGAAGCAGCGGTACGCCGAAGCTGACTTGTCAGACCATATAATTCGTCTTTAGGAAAAAAGGTCGTTACATGATATACTTCCCGAGTTAATTTATGTGCCTTAACCCACACATTGAGTTGCTTGAAATCTTTCATGTCATTTCTCCATTCTTCTTGGCTGAATGCTGATTGCTGACAGCCGATAGCTCATAAAAACGCCTGATTCTGGGAACTTGCTGAAACCTTGCGTCTGACCGCAAGATATTCAAGATATGAATTTATATCGGCGGCATCGAGACTCTCAGGCGGCTTCATTTCAATAAAGTTAATAAATCGTCTGATCCACTGATCATAAGTTTTCTCTGTACGGATCGAATAATGGCGTACCCGTATTTCAGATTGCAGCATTTTCAGGACCGTCCTGTATTCTTCATTTAATCCATCAATATGTACTTTGTCCTTGAACAGATTTGCCGGTGAGATAAGCGCTGTACTTGTTGACCCGGCAGACCGGTCATTTCCATCGTTGTCTCTGCCGGTTGTCCATGGAAGCCTCAAAAACTCTTTTAGCATAAGCCGCAAGGCGTTCTTTGCCTGAGCAATTTGCCATGCCTCTGCCTTGCTGCCGGTTTTAAGATGGTCTGTAAACTTTCGGACATCATCAGCAGTACATTCATGAAGAGGAACGTCCTTCAAATACAGTGAAAACTGCTCCACCCAGTATAGATACCACCTGGAATGTCCGTCTTTAACACCTTGCTCGACAATGAACTTTTTATATTCTTCAAGGAATTCCTTTTCCAGCGAAAAACCACCCATCATAACAACCTGCAAACAATAGTTTTTTCTTGCATTCCCATTATCAATGTATTATTCTATTCACATATCTCAGCGACAAACAGCAGCTATAATTTTTATATCTTGGGGACAGGATCATTATAGCCTGTAAAATTAGCGAACTGAACTGTCAGATGTGACAGGTTATGTAATATGTTGCATCAACAATAATAGATATCATTGCATCAATGATATTGGATATTTTTACTGCAAATGAATATCTGTTAGCTACAAAAAATAATAAATAGAGGCAATCACAATGAAAGATTCTCTTATCACAGCCATTAATGAAATTAGCAATAATAAATCATTATTCACACTGGACGAGGCCTCAATTAAGTCAGGCATAATACTGAAGTTTCTATCGTTACTCGGCTGGGATCCCTTTAATATTAATGAAGTAAAGCCGGAATATACTATTGAATCAAAAAGAGTCGACTTCTCTTTGAGAATAACCGGCATAAATAAAGTTTTTATTGAAGTAAAGCGCCCAAGTGAAAACCTTGAGCAGCATCAAGAACAATTACTTAATTACTCTTTCAGAGAAGGAGTAAAGTTGTCTGTACTGACAAATGGCTTGACATGGTGGTTTTATCTTCCATTGCATGAAGGGAGTTGGGAACAGCGTCGATTCTTTGCTGCTGATTTCTTTGAACAGGATGTAAATGCGATTGCTAACCGATTCGTTGAATTATTATCGAAGAGCAATATTGACTCGGGTGTCGCTATTGAAAAGGCAGAAAATTTATACAAAAGCAGACAAAAGAAAACTGTTTTGAAAGAAGCTCTTCCAAAAGCATGGGATAAAATAATTAATGATCCAGACGATTTGCTTGTGGAGCTGCTTATTGAAACAACAGAAAAAATCTCAGGGTTTCGGCCTGATGTGAGTAACATTGAAAAATTCTTAGGCAATCTTCATCAAGGTACAGCCTCAATTGAAGAATCTCGAGTTATTCCATCAGCACAAACAGAACAATCCGGGGTTCCTCAACGGCATCCACGGTCTCAAGCAACCGGATATATCAACAAAAAGGTACAACTCATTGAGTTGCTCGGGAAAACATATCATCCTCGCAGTTGGAAAGAAGTCTTAATTATCGTTTCAAAGGAAATGTTTAGAAGGCATGCTTCCGATTTCGATAAATGTCTTGTTTTGCGCGGTTCAAGAATGGCATATTTTAGCCTTAATTCAAATGAACTTAGTCAGCCTGTTAATATCTCTGATTCAAAGTATTTTATTGAAACAAAATTAAACGCAAATTCGATAGTGAAGCGTAGCCTTGATTTAATGGGTCTTTTCGGCTATAAAGATAGCGATTTAATCATACAAGCACAATAAGGAAAAGAAATCAGGAGCTAACAATTTGATGCTATGAATGCAGACCAGCAGTGTCGATTTGGTTTTTGATTGATTTCAGTTTTCAAAACAGTTTTCAAGCATGTTAATACTCTACAGGTCTGCATCACAGATCAAGGCGTTATACGAAAAAAACAATAAATAAAATCTCTTGACAATTTAATTAGTTTTTACTATATTAGTAGATAAGCAAACACTAATAAGGTTAAATGAACTATGAAGGAAGCAGCAGACCTGTTTAAAATTCTTTCTGTAGATAAAAGAATAGAAATCATTGAACTTCTCAAGAAGGAGCCAATGAACGTTAACTCCCTTGCTGATAATCTTGGAGTTACCCAGTCAGCAGTATCACAACACTTACGGGTGTTAAAAGCTGCTGGACTTGTTGCAGATAAAAGGCAGGGATACTGGATACATTATTCTTTGAATAAAGGCGCTCTTGAAAAGTGCAGACAACGGCTGAACCGAATATGCACATGCGGCTGTTTAGGTAAGCATGAGAATAAGAAATGAAATATAAAGTTGTAAAAGATGCTTTTTTTTGATCATTAATATTAGTATCTGAACAGATACTAATATAGGAAGGAGGTGACAACAATGACAAAGGGCGCCAAAGAAACAAAAGAGCAGTCTGAAGTAAAGAAGCCTCAAGCCAAAAGTGAGACAAAAAGCTCATGTGGCTGTGGTTGCATTCCGCCTATGAAGACAAAATAGGCAAATCTTTGCTCAGGGGAAGCAGGTTGCCTAAAAACAATCTGCTTCCCAATCTAAAAATCAGATTTTCATGGAGGATAATAATGAGAGAATTAATATTGGCAATTTTTTATTGGTTGCATCTCTTAGCGACGGTTATATGGATTGGAGGAATCACCTTCATACTTTTTATTGCAATACCATCGTCAAAGCAAGTTTTGGGTGCAGAAGCAGGGAAACTAATGGGAGAAATTTCTAAAAGATTTACCCCTTTGGCAAACTATAGTATAATTTTCTTGATTATTACAGGGATTGCATTAACAGGCTTTAATAAACAGTTTTCAGGGACTGGGACTTTCGGAAACAATTGGACTTTAGTTATGATCTTGAAGCACGTTATAGTTTTAGTAATGATTGCCATTCATTTTTATAGAGGACTGTTACTAATGCCCAAGATTGGAAGAACTGAATTGTCAACGAAAAAGAAGTCTTTACAGAAAATATCTCTAAATTTAGTGAAAGTAAATTTATTCTTTGGTGTCCTGGTTTTGTTGCTGAGTGCAATTTCATCAGTTGTATAATTTCTGTCCTCCCTGAATATGAGCGTATAACAACGACATGCACCTAATGCAGACCAGCGGTGTCGTTTTGGATTTGCATCGTTTTCTTGTTTCCAATCGTTTCATTTGCATGTTATTATTTTTCATGGTCTGCATAGGTGATGTTCACGTTATACCTAAAAACGGAGGGCGTATGAAGAAAATCATTTTAACATTAATGTCCGTTGCAGTATTATCTTTAATTATTGCATGTGGAAGCGGCGGCAGTGGATCATCAAACACAATTAATTCGAATGCAAATGTTGAATGTAATACTACAATGAATATGAGCAGTGAACTACCCTGCGGCAGAGACCGCAGGGCGTCATGTTCAAGCTGAAAACATTTTGAGTTGTTCAATATCTTTTTCTCTTCCTTGGTTTCTAATATATTTCTCAATTACTTCTTTGTTTCCTTTACCACTGATTGTTGCAATGTAATAGCCATCTGTCCAAAATTCTCCTCCCCATAGTTCTTTCTTGATTTCTGGGGCCTCTTTGAAAACTCT
>BDTH01000109.1 GCA_002923195.1 bacterium BMS3Abin15 | reverse complement strand
ATAAGTCATTACTGGCATTATAGTTTGCCAGAAAAAATGTCTGAAGAAAAGAATATACTGAACTTACTGACGATAGACGTAGAGGACTATTATCAGGTATCAGCATTTGAGGGAATAGTTGGACATGAAAACTGGGACAACTATGGATCAAGGATTGTAAGAAACACAGGCATTCTTCTTGATATGCTTGATCAATATAATGTAAAAGCAACTTTTTTCGTGCTTGGCTGGATCGCTGAGAAATTCCCCCATTTAGTAAAGGATATTCATGGCAAAGGGCATGAAATAGGGTGCCATAGCTACCTTCATCGTTTGATATATAATCTTTCACCTGGAGAATTCAGAGAGGACACGAGACGAGCCAAGGATATATTGGAACAAATCACAGGTTCTACAGTATCTGGATACCGGGCGCCCAGTTATTCAATAACCAAAAATTCTATCTGGGCGCTGGATATTTTGAAGGAACTTGGTTTTAAATATGATTCAAGTATATTTCCGGTTTATCATGACCGGTATGGAATCCCTGAGGCCCCGAGGTTTAAATATATACTGCCTGGTAATGACCTGACTGAATATCCTATATCCACTTCATTGATTTTTGGGAAAAAAGTTCCGGTAGCAGGAGGAGGATATTTCAGGCTTTTCCCCTATGCATTTACAAAGTATTTTCTTGAAAAAATCAATCAGAAGGAAAAACAGCCGTTTATATTTTATATTCATCCCTGGGAAATTGATCCGGAGCAACCAATGATAAATGGTGCTGGAATAATTTCAAGGTTCAGACACTATAATAATCTTTCAAAGACACAGAACCGTTTCAGAAGACTTCTTGAAGATTTTAGTTTTGCGCCTATCAAAAGACATTGAAAACCAATTAATCCAATATGAATGTCAGGCTGGCAAATAATAGTGATGAAAAAAAATGGGATACATTTGTTCAGAAACAGCCAGGTGCGTCCCCTTATCATCTTATTGCATGGAAAAAGGCAGTTGAGACAGCATATGGACATAAAACATATTATCTGATCGCTGAAGAAAATGGTCAGGTTTCAGGCGTGCTGCCTTTAGTATATTTTAAGCTTCCCGTTCTGTCCGGATATTTTGTATCTACGCCATTTTGTGATTTTGGTGATGCATTGGTATCAGATGATAGTGCAAAAGAAAAACTGATTATGAAAGCTGTTTTGCTGGCAAGAGAAAAAAGTGCAAAATATGTTGAATTGCGGGGAGATGTCCAGCAATTGTCTATTCAAAATAAAAACTTGCCAGTAAATACAATATCTCATAAGGTCAGAATGTTGCTGGAACTGCCTGATTCGTCTGAAATACTATGGGGCAGTTTCAAGTCAAAACTGCGAAGTCAGATCCGTAAGGCTGAAAAAAATGATTTAGTATTCAAATGGGGGAATATTAATGACCTACATGATTTTTACGATGTTTTCAGTCAAAATATGCTCGAACTTGGCTCCCCTGTCCACTCAAAGAAATGGTTCTACAGTATTTTGAATTATTATGGTGAAAGCGCACGGCTTGGTCTTATGCGCCATAATGATAAACCGGTCGGGACAGGAATTATATTAAGTAATAACAATAGTATTACTATCCCTTGGGCATCTACGTTGAGGGAATATAACAGACTTTCACCCAATATGCTGCTTTACTGGAATTTTCTGAAATACGCTGCTGATAATGGGTATAAGCAGTTTGATTTTGGACGTTCAACTCCTGATGAAGGGACATATAGATTTAAGGCTCAATGGGGTGCAAAACCAAAATCTCTTTATTGGCATTATATTATGATAAATCATTGTGAGTTCAAAAAGAAGGATTCAAGTTCTTCGCACAGAAATAAAATTGCTAACCTTTGGCAGAAGCTGCCGCTTGGAGTTGCTAACGTAATAGGGCCTGCAATAAGGAAACACATAAGTCTATGATAACTCTGTTCGAAATGACAGCATTGCTGATGTTCTTGATTATCCTGTATATCTATATTGGATATCCGCTGATTTTAATTCTTCTTCAATTTTTGCTGCCTAAAAAGAAAATTAATAAAAAAGAAATTTTCCCTGAAGTTTCCCTGTTGATCTCATGCTTCAATGAAGAGGCAGTAATTAATGAGAAATTGGAGAATGCCCTTGCGGTCGATTATCCCAGGGATAAGCTGGAAATAATTGTCATATCAGATGCTTCGACTGACAGGACTGATGAAATAGTTCGGGAATTTGAAGACAAAGGGGTACAGTTGATCAGGCAAGATAAAAATTTAGGAAAGACTTGTGGATTGAATCTTGCTGTTCCAATAGCTAAAGGGGAAATAATAGTTTTCTCTGATGCAAATGCGATTTACATGCCTGATGCGATACGAAAGCTGGTTCGCAACTTTTATGATGAAGAAGTTGGATATGTGGTCGGAGAAGCCAGGTATAGGGACAGGAAGGAATCACCAGCATCCCAAAGCGAGTCTGCTTACTGGGAGCTGGAAATGGCATTAAAGAAAATGGAAAGCAATATTCACTCTGTTGTTGGTGGGGATGGTGCCATCTACGCGATTCGCAGAGAACTATACGAAGAATTGAAGCCTGCTGACATAAATGATTTTGTTAACCCGCTGCAAATTATTTTAAAAGGGTACCGTGGTGTTTATGAAACAGAGGCAATCTGTTATGAAGAGTCAGCAGGACAATTCAAAAAAGAGTTTAAAAGAAAAATCAGAATAATAAACCGAAGCTTCAGCGGTCTGCTGAGAGTGGTAGGAGTTTTGAATCCTTTAAAAACCGGATTTTTCAGTCTCGAAATAATTTCTCATAAACTACTCCGCTGGCTTGCCCCCGTGTTTATGATAATTCTTACTGTTATAAGCTTTGGCTTATCCATGCTGAATATCGAAATATTTCAGTGGAGCAGCTTGCTTATCGGTATGTTTTTTATATTGTCATATATCGGATATCTATTTTCTGAGAAATACAATGTCTGGCGTGTATTTTATTATCCGTATTATTTCATGTTAGTAAGTTTTGCGGCTTTGATCGGTATAAGCAGGAGCCTGAGGGGGGAGGTTCAAACCACGTGGAGTACGATAAGAATAACTGATGAAGAAAATGCTGGGCAGCACAGATCGGCAAAAGCTTTCATACACATATCTTTCATTATTTTATTATGTCTTATAATTAAAACGGTGGGTATGTTCACTGCTAATGATCAATTAACAGAAAAAGTGTTTTTCTGGATATCAGGGATGATAATCTTATATGGATATTTCGGGTATCCTGCAGTACTGAATCTTCTTGTGAAATATTACAAAAAACCTGTACAGACAGGGGAAATTACCCCTGATATAATCTTGCTTGTTTGTGCATATAATGAAGAAGACATTATCAGGGAAAAGATCCAAAACAGTTTGGATCTTGATTATCCCTCTGAAAAACTGAAAATTATTATAGCTTCAGACGGGTCTACTGATAGAACGAACGCCATAGTGAGCGAATACAAAGGTGAAAAATTGATCTTAGTTAACTATGCCGAACGGAGAGGAAAAGTGTCGGTTATTAATAATACTGTTCCGCAACTCGAGAGTGATATAATTGTTTTTTCAGATGCCAATACCATGTATCAAAAAGATGCTATTAAAAAATTAGTAAGAAACTTCAATGATCCATCGGTTGGCGCTGTCAGTGCTGATGTGATTCTTCATAGTGAGGAAACAACGTTTGGCAGATCTGAATCATTATATTATCTTTACGAACGCTGGATCCAGGAAAAAGAATCAGATTATGGGTCCTTAATAGGCGCTGATGGCGGAATGTATGCTATCCGCAGAGAGTTGTTCGTTCCGCCTTCAGCAAATATTATTCTCGATGATTTTGTCATTTCTATGAATGTAGTAAAAAATGGGAAGAGGCTGGTTTATGAAAAAGACGCTATCGGACATGAAAGAAGTTCAAGCTCTCCCAATGCAGAATATTTACGTAAGTCCCGGGTAATAGCCGGTGCTATTCAATCAGTTATGCAAAATGAAGGCGTACCTTCAATAAAACAAAAAGGGGTGTTTTTTTGCTATGTGTCTCATAAATTTATTCGCTGGATGATTCCAGTATTGCTTTTGGTTTTATTGTCAACCAGCTTGCGCTTAACAATTATGACAGGAGAATTATTTTATCTGATCGCGCTTATTGCTCAAATAACATTTTATCTGCTTGCATTTCTAGATCTTTTTATCGCTAAGAAATATAGGATACGCCTGACCTCGATCCCGTTTTATTTTTGCATGGTGAATGGGGCGGCACTATATGGGATCTACAAAGGGATTTTAAATAAACAACCGGTCACATGGCGGAAGTTCAGCCGTGAGGGCGGAAACTGAAAGATAAGTGATCAGGAGTTTATTTGACAGATAGAATCTGGATTAGCTGGAACGAGCAGCGGCGTAATATAGGAATGGCTGCGGCAGTGAACGCCCGACTGTATATGACGGACCGGGATGCTCCCGGCGGACGGACCCTTATTACGGAATTCTTTGACTCATGGAGGATTATTCGGCAGGACAGGCCCGCAGTATGCTTTACGATGAATCCTTCGATATTTTCCAGCTGGTGGCTGTCGCTTCTTGCAAGAATCTATAAGTTCCATTTAGTTACCGATCTCCACACTGTAAACATCAAACTAACAGGTTTGAAAAAAATATTTTTCAAAATTATATTCAACTCAGGCATACGGAGGTCAGATCTGGTTATTGTAACGAACAGTATTTATAGAGAGGTAGTGTTAGAATTAAATAAGAATGTTGTTATTGTCCCTGATGCACTACCTGAATTAACGGCTAAGGCAGAAGAACCGCTTAACAGACTGAAAAAGACAAACAATAAAATACAGGTTCTTTTAGTAAGTTCTTTTGATGATGACGAACCTATTGATGAGGTGCTGACAATTGATCCTGATCTGGATGGAATTGAGATTCTGATAACAGGAAACTGGCGTAAAAGATTTGATGCGCTCCCACAAACACGAAATATACATTTTCTGGGATTTGTAGATAAAGAAGAGTATGAAAGGCTTCTTTTATCTGTTGATGGAGTAATAGTTCTAACAAGTTCTGAAG
>BDTH01000108.1 GCA_002923195.1 bacterium BMS3Abin15 | reverse complement strand
TACCCACTTATCTTTTCTTATACTATAGTAAAACATCGGTTAATGGACATAAAAGTTTTTGCAGCACAATTATTTATTATTGCCTTAAACTTAATCGCTTTCGTTTATATATTTGTCTCAGATAGCGTAAGAGAGTATGTCGTAAAAATCATATTTTTCATTGGAACTTTATTTATTAGCTTTCTTCTTTATAAAAGCTTCAATAAAGAAGTTCAACGCAAGGAAGAACTTCAGAAATTATCAGATAAGCTGGAAGACGCCAATGAGCAGCTGAAAAAACTAGACAGGGCTAAGTCGGAATTTATTTCCATTGCTTCTCATCAGCTGCGAACGCCACTGACTGCCATCAAGGGTTATGTTTCTCTGATTATAGAAGGAACTTACGGAAAGATTGATAAAAAAATAAAAGAAGCGCTTTCCAAAGTATATGTATCTAACGAACGGCTCATCCAGTTGGTGGAAAATCTTTTGAATATTTCTCGTATTGAATCCGGAAAAATTGAATACAAATATGATAATTGGCAAATCGAAAAGATTATTAAGGAATTAACGGACAATTTCATCTTTGCCGCTAAGAAAAAGAAGCTGTATTTGCACCTTGATCTTCCCAAGCATCCTTTGCCAATGATTAGAATTGACGGAAATAAAGTTAAGGAAGTTATCTCAAATGTTATTGACAACGCCATAAAATATACGAATGAAGGAGGAGCGACAATCAAGGCAGAAGAAACAAAGGATAAAATCAGAGTTACGGTTTCTGACACGGGAATTGGAATTCCCAAGGACGAGACTTCCTATGTCTTTACCAAATTTTCCCGCGGACATGATACTAGCCGTCTCCAGGCTTCCGGCACCGGATTGGGAATGTATGTGGGTAAAAGTTTAATTGAGGCTCAGAACGGTAAGATTTGGTGCGAATCAAAAGGAGACGGAAGAGGATCTAAATTTATTATTGAGTTGCCGATAAACCCCCACACCCACGAGGATACAGCCAAGACGTTCAAATAATTTTTTTTTCGGAGGTTTTTAGCTCACATCCGATCCTATGCTTGTAAGCGAAATACTGTGGGTGTGGGGGTAAAGCAGGAAGAAACCAGCGAAAAGAAAACATTCGGCAGATAGTGGGGAATAGCAAATAAAATAAATTTTAAAAGCGTTCGGAATTTTCCGAACGCTTTTAAAATTGTGTAAAAAATACCTTGAAATAATTGAAGAGTTGTGATATGGTAGATAGTCGTAGATTGCGACTAGTTCATTAAAAATCTATCAATTTTGGCTTTGAAAGGAGTGAATTATGAATCTATCAAAACAGAGAATTTTTTTTGAAGTTCCGTTCAATGGGGATGATAAGTTAATCCATGCCTATGGAGATTACAAGGATCGTATCGCTATGGTCTATGGAAGGGCTGAGGATGGTTACCCGCAAGGGAGAAAGACAAATAAGGTACTCCCTATTACACTTGAAGATATTTTTCGTCAGGTAAAAATTCTTAAGGGGTGGGGAATCAAGTTCAACTATCTTCTTAATGGAATGTCTCATGGGAATCGTGAATTCAATAAGCGATATCGGAGAGATTTCGTATCTCATGTTCGCAACCTTGTTGCTAATGGTATTGAGGTTGTGACAATTGGAAACCCATTCTTACTGGAAGTTATTGCAAATGAAGTTCCGGAGATTGAATTATTCGCGTCTGTACTTATGGAAATTGATTGTCTTACTCGGCTGAAAGAAATATCAAAATTGGGCTTGCGGTATGTTTGCCTCTTGAAGACTTTGCTGAAAAATTTTAGAGCATTGGAAAATATCAGTATACATGGCAATGCAAGTGTTGAACCAGTTTTGCTTGCTAATGATCCTTGTCTCCATCATTGTGCACTTACAGCGTATCACAATGACACGCTGAGTCATCTTACGGGCAGTGGTATTTCATGCGACAGTTATTGTCGTCTGCATTGCACGCGTAGTTTTATAAGTGACAAGCGACAAATTGTGAGTGCATCATTTATAAGGCCAGAAGATCTTCGTCTATACTCCAGTTTCGGGTACAGTATATTCAAGTTGTGTGATAGAAAACAGACGACGCCGTGGATTCTTCGAACTCTGCAATCGTATGTGCGTGAATATCATGAAGGCAATCTTGCTGAAATCATGGCTCCATGGAATAGGCATGAGGGGACTTATAATTTCCCAAGAGAATTAAAGAGAAGTGTTTTTAATGCAGGTAACATAGACGAGCTCCGTGACCATTTGCGGTTTATGCCATTCATCGATAACCGAAGCCTTGATGGTTATTTGGATTATTGGCGGAAGCAGAAGCCGAATGGTTGTCGAGATGAAGACTGCAATTCTTGTGGTTATTGTTCTCAAATGGCTTCAGTTGCTTTGAGTGGAGATTTACTAAGAGCTAGAACCGTCGTTCGTAATATCAACATAGCTCTCTCGGTGTCGACATCAATCGAATCTAAACCAAAGGGAGGTAAGAAATGAACATCGGAGAAAAAGAAATTGTATGGGGACCACTCTCGCGGGAACAGTTCAAAGAACTTTTTCGAAGAGCTGTCGGTGGCAATACCCTAAGCGTGTATGGTATCATGTTTCCTTCTATTGATTTTGGGTTAAATGTCAGTTTCGACAACCCAGGATTTAAAAAGCTTCTTAATGAGAAGTTCGGATTGTGTCCTCCATATAATGGTGTACCACATCTAACTTTTATTCGAGACTATGGTCGTTTGAGGCATAAGATTTCTTATAAGCATTATGGTTATGTCTCAGAAACTATGGATGAAGCATTGGTACTTGCCTCTTCATTCGGCATGTTTAAGTCGACTATCAGTGGATATGCAAGCCTCTTCATGGAAGGTCGCGGTTATGTTCCGGCACATGCAAGCGTATTGTCTGCAAGTGGGAAAGGGATTCTTCTTGCAGGAGGTTCCGCTGCGGGAAAAACAACAGCACTTCTTAATCTTGTTGACTGGCTTTTGAAATCTGGAAAATCTGTTGGTGTTTTGACAGATGACTGGGCTATAGTAGCAGAGAAAGGTGGTGAATATATCGCGAAGTCATTCGATCCGTCGATATCGCTTCGACAAAATAACCTGAGCGAGAACCAGCACCTGCGATTTTACTGTCACGAAGACATTCAGCAAATGGTTGCTACACAGGAGAAGATTAGTCGGAGTCCAGAGGACTTATATGGTCGTCCAATAGGAGTTGAGAAAGTCGTTCTTAGTACCATTATACTGCTATTATCTGAAGAAGGTGATGGAAAGCTACATCCGGTGAATGTTGATGAGTTTGCTAGAGCGATTGTCGGTGCTGCTTATCACTATCCTTATGTTAGTATTGATCAAATAAGACGGCATGAATCATTCTGGGTAGAGTTGGCACAGAAGCTTCCGGTGTTTTCCTTTTCAACGAGAGGCCACAGAAGTCCATCTCAATCCATTGATGTGCTGAAGGAGTTGATTTATGACAAATGAGATACATTTTGCTTTGCGTGAGTTTTGCGAGGTTTACGCCCTAAAAACGATTATCCGATATTGCACGAGTTTGGGGTTGGAATTTCATTGGAATGTGCTTGCATTTCCAGTGAATACTGATTTCAACTATTGTAGTCTTTCGACTACCTTGTCGGAAATCCCAGAAGTGTCAATCATCGAACGTTTTAATGAAGTATTTCTGTCACGAATTAAACTGTTTGGATTTGCGACGGATATGCATCATGATTTAGACAGATATATGCAGGAACAATTTTCTTGCTCGGAGATATTCTTAAGTAGGATTTATTCGCATCCAGTTGTACGGCCTGATCGTTTAGCGATTGTTGTAGGGAATATCAAAGTGAAGTCTCCGGTGGAAAAATTTCAATTAGAAATATTTCAGAAACTCGCCTCACTTCCCTATGATGTAATCGTTGTTCCAAGACATCCACTAAGCTCTGAAGAAATGAAACTGATTCGTACTCCGTCCCCTATTAGGTTTATTAATACAATGGGGGATTTGGAAAATTTACACTCTGTTGCCAGTATTACCATTATGGGGAGAATTTTTTCTGATAAAGGATTAAAACCGGATGACGATCACAATCCCTTTGAAGCTACAATTAATTCTCACACTCTTTGCGGGATAATAAAGGATATCCCAGAGTCATACCAATGGCTTTATAAGGAGTCTGGATTGGTGCACCAGTGTTCGACTTTAGAAGAAGTGTATGAAGGGATTGATCGGTGGATACGAGATCCAGACCTCTTAATGAAGCTTGCAAGGAAAGAAGAGTGGATACGATTCAATCGAGACCGATATCTAATGAAAATTGTCAAAGCGCTTCAATTGTAACTATGAGAACAATCATAGTTAAGAGACACAAACCAAAACCACAGTTGATTAATCAACTGTGGTTTTATTCTTTTATATAATAATCGTTTCTAAATCATCTGGGACAAAGACGTTTCCTCTATAGTAGGTCAAGGCCTCTTCGGTGTATGCTTTTTTCCGATTGCCAAATGTCGACTCGTCTTCTGTGTGGATGAGAATAAGATTTTTAGCATGAGTTGCAGTAGCAGCATCGCAAGCATCTTTTACGCTTGAATGGTGCATATTATGAGGTTTAAATTTTTCACTATCCTGTTCTAAACAGAAGGCATTGTGAAGGAGATAATCGGAATCCTTACATGTCTTAAATAGGCTTTCTTTATATGGTTCATCACTAAGATACACAAAACTTTCTTTATCTTTGAATTTCAGCCGAAACCCAAATTGTTCTTCTTTTTCACTTAGAAGATTAAATGGCTTCATTTGCCATGATCCGAGGGTAATATCCTCTTCTCCATTAATCGGATAAAATGTAATTTTGCCGTCAAAAAGCTTTGTGACTTTATCCTTAAGGAAAATTGGTGCGATATCCCGGATAACTTTGATAACATGTTGGGAGGCGTAAATAATGAGATCTTCAGCTTTTCCTTTCGCAATTTTCGCTCCAAGAAATCGCAGAATCCAAAATACTCCGAAAAGGTGATCAATGTGCTTATGTGTCACAAAAATATGCTGGATACTTTCAAGAGGAATATTCGCTTTTTCAAGTTGCAATAAGATGCCATTTCCACCTCCAGCATCCACGAGTAAACTGGTGCTTTTTTCCTGAATATAAAAACAAGAATGATAGTATTTAGTAACGTCAGCTGCACCAGTCCCAAGAAATGTAATTTTTTTTAATGACATAGTTTACTTATTAGCTATTCAATAGATATTATTATAGCGATTAACTATCAAAGATGCAATAGATAGTTATGTGGTCGTAAGCATTCCCTTGTTTTTGAAAATCAAAAACGGGGGATAGTATAAAAGCGTTCTGGATTTCCAGAACGCTTTTTATTTGTGGTATACTGATTTTATGGATAAAAAAATAGTACAAGTGAAAGTGGTGGCCGGAGCTGTTATTAGTGACAATAAAGTTTTAATTATTCAAAGGAGTTCCGATGAAAGTTTGTATCCAAATATGTGGGAACTCCCCAGTGGAAAAAGGGAACCGCTTGAGCCGACGGACAAAGCTCTCATGCGTGAGATCAAGGAAGAAACCGGATTAAATATTGAGATAATTAAAATATTATCCGTTTTTGATTATCAAATTGAAAAGGAGGATGAAATCAGGGATGCTACGCAAATAAATTATCTTATGAAGCCAGCTGGAGAAGCTAATGTAAAAATAAGTTCAGAGCATCAGAATTACACCTGGATCAGTATGGATGAAATTGATAATTATGATATTGCCAAAGAAACAAAAAATGTCATTAAGGAAGTGCTAAGTGAAGAGATTTGACAAATTATGATAAAATGCTATATTGAATCCACAAACATATGAAGAACTTAAACAGCAAAAACCTTCATCAAAGCTGGAATGAATCTCGCGATTTGGGCTGTTTTTATGCGTTTTAACTCCTAGATAGATTATTGAGTAATTGTAAGCAGCCTAAGTCTGATCTGTACCCCGAAAAGTGGACACGAAAGTGTCTGCTTTTTGTATTTAAAAAGCAGATGAAGTAAAATATTATCATTAAGCAAACAAAGTTATGAGTACAAGAAGATTTTCAAACGAACAAATCAAGGTATTGCTCAAAAATCCAAACGCAGAGGGTTGCAGTGAGAAATCAATTAAATACTCCAAGAGTTTCAAGGTTGCGGCGGTAAGGGAGTGGCAAGCGG
>BDTH01000107.1 GCA_002923195.1 bacterium BMS3Abin15 | reverse complement strand
CTTTTAACCGATTCAAAGTTTGGTTTATATAAGAGATTATTAAATTCTAAAGGTTATATTATTGATGATATTTCACAGGAGGATTCGGAAGAGAACATAGATATTTTAACTATCAAATTAAAAGTTGAAAAAGACTTAGAGCCAAAATGGTGTGTTACTAACAATAGAGAAAATCAAGAAGATATAGAAATCCGTTCAAGTGACAGAGCAAAACTAAATGTTTTTTTGGTGTCTGATTACATCGACAGACATTTTACTTGGAGTAAAGGCAACCCTCTTTATTCATTATTAAAACAAGAAAAAGTTGAAAATGAGACAGATGAAATTATTACCAAAGCATATAGAGAAGCAAAAAGTAATATTGATACAACTTCCTTTACTTCATTTGACGATATTATTGAAAAAGTAAAACAAGCTGCTTCAAGTATAGGGTTGCTAATTGAAAATCCTGCAACCTCAATAGATTTTAAGAATTCTTTTATTAAGGAAGGAAACATTTCATTACACGAAAATAATGTTCCTTTTAGATTGAAAGGGAAGGGTTCAAAAAGGCTTCTATCAATTGCAATCCAATTGGAATTAGCAAAGCAAGGAGGCATAGTTTTAATTGATGAGATTGAGCAAGGACTGGAGCCGGATAGAGCTAAGTTTTTAGCTAAAAGATTAATAGACAATAATAATGGTCAGATTTTTATCACAACTCATTCAAGCAATGTCTTGGTAGAATTAAAAGCGACAGATATTTTATTAATACGAAAAAACGAATCATCATCATTTGCTTTTAATGAAGATTTTCAAGGAACAATAAGAAAGAACCCTGATGTCTTCTTTGCAAGAAAAGTAATTGTTTGCGAAGGAGCTACTGAGGTTGGTATATGTCGTGCTCTAAATGACTATTTAATTTCAAAAGGGGAAGATAGTTTGGCATTATTAGGTGTTGCTCTTGCAGACGGAAAAGGCAGTAATTTTACAGAGTATTGCGAAAATTTAAATAAAGCCGGATTTGATGTCTGTGCTTTTTGTGATTCTGACGATGAAGGAATTAATAACAAAAAAGACTCTTTAAAAACCGCAGGAATATCAATTGTAGATTGTGAAAATAATAACGCTATTGAACAACAATTATTTAATGATTTACCTTGGGATAAAGTAAAAGGATTACTTTATTACGCAATTAAAGAAAAAACAGAACAAAGCATATTAAATGCAACTAGTAAAAATAATATAGAAGAATTGATTAAAACTGACAATAAGGACATAAGAAGCTTACTTGGAGGAAAAGCAAAAGGTTATAAAGATGATAATGGGAAAAAAAAAGAAGGTTGGTATAAGCGAATTGATCATGGGGAATTTATAGGGAAATTATGGTTTGAATCACTTGAAGAGTTGACAGGCAAAAAACTAAAATCTCAATATGACGAACTTTTAAAATGGATACGCGAAATATGAGCATTGTCAGATTCATATCGGGAGATAAAACGCTATTAATCGCACCGGCTGGTTATGGAAAGACTCATACCTTGGCTAAATGTGTTGAATTAACACCTGAAAATGAAAAACAATTAATTTTAACTCATACTCACGCTGGAATAGCCTCAATTAAAGAAAAGTTCAGGAAACTAAATATTTCTACTCGAAAATATCATATTGAAACAATAACAGGATTTGCCCAAAAATATGTGTTGGCTTTTTATCTAGAAGAGGACATTCCACCTCAAGAAAATTCGAGAGAATACTATCCCTTTATCGTCAAAGAGGCTAAAAAATTGTTTCAATTATACTCTGTCAAAAAAACCGTGAAATATTCCTATCAAGGCTTATTTGTGGATGAATATCAAGATTGCACAAAATCACAACATAAAATGATAATGGCTTTGTCAAATATATTACCAACGCATATTCTGGGAGATCCGATGCAGGGAGTATTTGGGTTTAGCGAACCTCTTGTTGATTTCGAAAATGACTTGAATGATTTTGAAAAAGTTGATGAACTTGACACGCCTTGGAGATGGAAAATAAATGGAAATAATGAAGATTTAGGTGAAATGCTTAAGACGATACGGCAAATTTTAGAATCTGATAATAAAACAATTAATTTAACGGCATACAACACAACCGTTGATTATGTAGAAATAAATGAACATGATATTTATTCTAACCAAAGTAATTATAAACAAAAATTAAATAAATTAATATTAAACAGAGACAATAATACAGACTTCCAAAGTCTATTGTTAATAGTTCCTGAATATTATGAGAATAACATACCAAAAGGAAATATTACAGCGAGGTCACGACTAAAGGAACGAATAGATTACTCAAATCGGCTTATTTTATTGGAAGCGATTGACGCAAAAGATTTTTATAATATTTCAAGAAATATCGATGAGTTAGTTTTAAATATTTTCCGAAAAAGAAAAAAGATTAAGTCAATGAATGATAATCTTTTTTCAAAACTTTTCAATAAAGGTAATTTAAATGACTGGATAAAAGATGATAGATTAATAAATAAAAGAGGTGATAAAAGTATCATAAAAAATAAATTAAATGAAAAAATAGACAGTTTTATTAAATCATCAACCATAAAAAAATTATTAGATATTATTCTCTTTATGAAAATAGACATGGAATTTAAAACTAAAAGATATGATTTGCTTAGTAGTATAATTAAATCAATGAATATGGCTATATCTGAAAATAAAACTATTTATGAAGCAATGGTAAGTCATAAAAACATAGTCAGAAGAGTGGGGAAAAAAATTCAAGGTAAATGTATTGGGACAACTTTGCTAACAAAAGGATTAGAATTTGATACCGTTGCGATACTTAATGCTCATAGATTTGAGGATTATAAGCATTTTTATGTAGCTGTTACACGAGCTTGTAAAAAATTAGTGATTTTTTCAGAAATGAATATTTTAAAGTTTGACAAGGCAAATATATGAGCGAAGCCGAAAACAACTCCCAAATCGTCCTCTACACCACCCCAGATGGCAAAGTAAAAATCGATACGATTTTCCAGGATGAAACCATCTGGTTGACCCAGAAAAAGATGGCAGAACTCTTTGATGTCCAGCGGCCAGCCATTACAAAACATCTGAAAAACATATTTGAAAGCGGTGAATTGGCCGAACAAGTGGTAAGTTCCATTTTGGAACATACCACTCAGCATGGCGCAATGGTTGGCAAAACGCAAACTCAATCAGTAAAGTATTATAACCTCGACGCAATTATTGCCGTGGGATACCGGGTCAACTCCAAACGGGCCACCCAGTTTAGAATATGGGCGACAAATATCCTGAAAGAATACATCATCAAAGGCTTTGCCATGGATGATGAACGCCTTAAACAAGCCGATAAATGGGATTATTTTGACGAATGGCTGGAGCGTATACGGGACATCCGGGCTTCGGAAAAGCGTTTTTACCAGAAAATCAGAGATATTTACACCACGGCCATTGATTATGACAAAACATCAGAGCAGGCACAGGTCTTCTTTAAAAAGGTTCAGAATAAAATGCTTTGGGCCACCACCGGAAGAACCGCAGCTGAACTTATTGAGGACCGCAGTAACCCCGATGTGTCAAATATGGGGCTGACTTCCTGGCGTGGCGCTATCGTGCGAAAACAGGATGTAGCCATTGCCAAAAATTATCTGGATGCTGATGAAATAAAAGACCTGAATGAAATTGTCACCATGTATCTGGATTATGCCGAACGGCAGGCACGACAGAGAAAAACCGTTACCATGGAACAGTGGTCAGACAAGCTCGATGCCTTTTTGGAATTTAATGAACAGAAATTACTCACCCACGCTGGAAAGGTTAAAGCGGACGTTGCCAGACGAATTGCTGAAGGCCGCTATGAAGAGTTTGACCATAAACGAAAAAAAGCGGAAGCACGAAGGGCGGATGAAGAAGACTTAAAACAGCTTGAGGAAATAGAAAAGAAATTACTTGATAATCGGGGGAAGCGGCATGAATGAAGCAGAAACCAGAGCCGAACGGATTGACCCCGCATTAAAAGCATGTGGTTGGGGCGTAATGCAGGATACAAAAGTATTCCGTGAATTCCATATTACCCATGGCAAAATTCAGACCGGCGGCACAAGAAGCAAGCCGCTTATTGTTGATTATATTCTCTCCTATAAAAATGTAAAACTTGCGGTTATTGAGGCCAAAAGTGATGAGTTGGAAATTGGCGAAGGCGTTGCTCAGGCAAAGGAATATGCCGAGAAATTAAAACTGAAATTTACTTATGCAACAAACGGCAAAAAGATATACCAAATCTGCATGAAGACAGGAAAAGAAGGTTTGGTTGCTGCTTTTCCAACACCTGATGAATTATGGACATTAGTTCACGAGGAACAAAACCGATGGCGTGATGATTTCAATAATACCCTCTTTGAAGATATAGGTGGAACCAAACCACCATACTTTTATCAGGAAATTGCTGTCAACAAAGCCCTTGGTGCGATTGCTGATAATAAAGAGCGTATTTTGTTAACCCTGGCTACCGGAACAGGTAAAACTTTTATTGCCTTTCAGATAGCATGGAAGCTCTTTCAAACTCGCTGGAACTTAAAAAAAGATGGTTCAAGAAGGCCGAGAATACTTTTTCTGGCTGACAGGAATATTTTAGCAGACCAGGCTTTTAATGCTTTCAATGCCTTTCCCGAAGACGCTCTTATAAGAATTGCCCCGGCCGAAATAAAAAAGAAAGGCCGGGTGCCTACCAATGGAAGCATCTTTTTTACCATATTCCAGACCTTTATGAGTGGTAGAGATGAAAGAGGCAATCCTGTTCCATATTTTGGCGAATATCCGTCTGATTATTTCGATTTTATAATTATTGATGAGTGTCATCGTGGTGGGGCTAATGATGAAGGAAACTGGAGGGGAATAATGGAATACTTCTCTCCGGCGGTGCAACTTGGATTAACGGCAACACCAAAGCGGAAGCAAAACATTGATACCTACGCCTATTTTGGTGAGCCTATTTATATTTACTCCCTTAAAGAAGGAATTAATGATGGTTTTTTAACCCCCTTCAAAATCAAGCGGATACAAACAACACTTGATGAATACATATACACTTCTGACGATACAATTATTGAAGGAGAAGTTGACGAGGGGAGAATATATTATGAAGATGATTTTAATCGCATTATTGAAATTAAAGAGCGTGAAGAAAAGAGGGTCAAAATTGTACTTGATGAGATTAACCAAAAAGAAAAGACTATTATTTTCTGCGCCATTCAGGAACACGCCCTTGCGATTAGAGATTTAATCAATCAAAATAAAGAAAGCTCCGACCCGAATTATTGCCATAGAGTTACCGCAAATGATGGTAAACTCGGCGAACAGCATTTAAGAGATTTTCAGGATAATGAAAAAACAATTCCAACGATACTAACCACATCGCAAAAACTTTCCACCGGAGTTGATGCCAGGAATATTAGAAATATTGTTCTTTTACGTCCCATTAACTCAATGATTGAATTCAAACAAATAGTAGGTCGTGGTACTCGTCTTTTTGACGGAAAAGATTATTTCACCATTTATGATTTTGTGAATGCATATCAGCATTTTCTTGACCCTGATTGGGATGGTGAACCGATGTCGCCGGAAACATGTGCTAAATGTGGTCAATCTCCCTGTATTTGTGAAAAAGAGCCACCCCTGCCCTGTAAAGTCTGTGGTCAAACCCCTTGTATCTGCGAAAAAGAACCGCCGGAACCTTGTGAAATATGTGGGAAACAGCCATGTGAATGCCCCAAATGGAAAAGGCTTAAAATTAAGCTGAAAGACGGTAAAGACAGAGAAATTCAACATATGATTTCGACATCATTTTGGAGCGTTGACGGTAAGCCGATTTCAGCGGAAGAATTTTTAAACAACCTGTTTGGTAAATTACCTGATTTCTTTAAAAACGAAGATGAACTCAGGAAGATTTGGTCTAATCCAACCACAAGAAGTACTTTTTTAAGGAACCTTGAAGAAACCGGATTTGGAAAAGAAGAACTTACGACTATTCAACAGCTGGTAAATGCTGAGAAAAGTGACTTGTTTGATGTTTTGGAATATGTCTCTTTTGCTGTGAAACCTATAACCAGAGAAGAAAGAGTACAAATTGCAAAGCCGATTATCTTTGCAAAACTGGATAACAAACAAAAAGATTTTCTGGACTTTGTTTTAGCGAAATACATAGAAACCGGTGTTGAAGAACTTGGCCAGGATAAATTACCGGGTCTTTTAGAATTAAAATATCAGTCCATTACAGATGCGGCAGAAGAACTTGGCGGAGTAGAAAGAATTAAAGAAACATTTATTGCTTTTCAGGAATATTTATATCTAAAGAAAGCAGCATAAAAAAAAGCTCCACCATCATGGCTACGGTGGTTATAACGGTACGAGGATAAATAAAAAAAAAGGGCTAACAATTAAATACACCAGACCCGCATCCCGAATCCGATTTTTTGGATAGGTTCAAGCTTTGTATTTTCTGTCAAGTGTTGTAGTAGCTACACAGCGGGCTGGTGATTAAGGTCGAACCCCGCAGTGAAAGGCCGAGTTAGGCGCGATTTTGGGTGGAATACAGGCGTGAGTAGGGCATAAGGAAATCGTTTTTCTGTCTGTTAGCAGGTCATTTGTTTTATTGCAATCAAATTTTTAAAAATTGAAGTAATTTTCTTTAAAAGTGTTGAAAATTGAAATACT
>BDTH01000106.1 GCA_002923195.1 bacterium BMS3Abin15 | reverse complement strand
AAAGGAAAATCATTAAGAGGAAAAAAGGAGAAAATAAACAAAAAAGCTTGAACAAAGTGACCAACTTCTATATCGTAAATGAAAGGATCGTAAAAAATAATTTAATCGGCTTTTGAATGAGATTATTCCGGTCACAATAAATGGGATTCGCCGGTCAACTTCGTGGGATTAGGCAGATATTGGTTTAAATCGAGAGTTCTTTGTTAGGGAAGTACTACGAACACACTTGCCTCCGTACTGCGAAATTACTGAGGGTTTTGTATGTGATCAAGAACAGGTACCTTCTGGTCAAGTTGACATTCTCTTATTCCATCCATTGAGTTTCAAGGTGAATATAGGTGCTAGTGATTGTTGTCTTAGTGAGAGTGTTTTTTCTGCCATAGAAATAAAATCTCGGCTTGATAAAAGCCACTTTGAGTCATCAGTTAAAAACTTAATCAAGATTCGTACCCTATCACGGGAGAACCTTTCTACAGCGTTGCTGGGTGCTACAAGTAATTCAGAGGCCTATCATTTCAATACTATTGGTACAGTATTGTTTGGATACAAAGGATATACAGCTGAGACATGTTGTCAGGCGCTACATTCCCTAATCGATAAAAATTGGGATCAAAGACCAGAGGTAATATACTCATTGGATAGATCATATATCTTAATTAGCGATAAATATTTAATGTGGGAAGGTGACGGAGTCCTTCAGGAGAAAGGTACATCGTGGATAGAAAGCCTGAAGAACGAAAAGTTGGATGGTTATCGAGTGGTGCGTGAAGACTGTCTACTTGTGTTGATAACTATCCTCTCAAAAAGAATTCAATGTAACTATCATTTATTTCCTAACCTATGTAATTACGTAGTAGGTTTAGAGAAAGAAGATAAATGAGGTTATAACAATAGCGTGCATAGGAATGCGTGACAGCAGAGATCTTTTTTGCTTTTATTAGTTTTTGTTTTGCAAATCAGTTTTAAGCTAGTAAATGCGCTTCAGTCACGCATCCATGACGCAGGCGTTAGATGAATAAAATGGAAGAACTGAAAGAACAATATCAAGAAATTGAAAATGACTTTAGTTGGCCAAAGCGCAATAATGCTGTGGGCGAGTCAAATCAATTTTATCAAATTGCAAAGTCGTTAAGAGTCAAAGTGCAGGAATGCTCTATTAACGAACGACTGAATCCAGAAGAATATGAACAGCGTTTGCATATTCTTACGGATTTTTTAGACGATATACGCCTTTCATTTATTGAGATTGATTTTGATTCGGATTTAAATGATAAGAACGAGAACAAACAGCACTTGTGGTATCACAGATCATCTCAGCAAGTTCAGGGGCTAAATGATCAAGATACAAAAGAAACTAACAAGGATGTATTATTAGAAACAGCCGCTAAATACCTTAAATATGAATGGCTGCAACTTAATTCCATTGATTGGATATTTCTTGATTCTTTAATATTTTCAGAATTGGCTGGTTATAGAGAGTCAATAGTTTCAGGCGAAGTCTTTGGGAAGATAAACTGGAATTATATTTTAGCAGGTGGAAACATGGAGAAAAATTATTGGATTACATTGAAAAAGGCATTAGCCTTTTTTGTGATTCGATATATTATTCCTCCTGCGGTTATTGCCGTGCTATTTTATTTTGATCATAAAGACGCATCCTTGGTTGTTGGTGGTCTGTACATAGCATATCTCATTATTCGTATTATTATGTGGCCTTTTAGATACCGAAAAAGAAACAAAGAAGAAAAGGATTATCTTGATCACTTCGACCGTCTTCAAAAAATGGTAAATGTTTATTACTATTGCAAGCTACCTGTAATCAGTCCATCAACCCTTAAATCATCATTACAAAAAGCACTGGATTCAGGAGTAGTTTTTGATGGGGTAGTTCACGCAATATTGAATAGAGTATTAGAGCGAGACAGGAATGTTTTTATCCCATTTGAATCAGATATATAAAACATCTAACAAATTGATGGTCATGAATTCTCAACCGCGTGACCCTTTTTGAAATTGATTAGTTTGAGAAATGCAAACGATAAATTAGCATATTAATACTATACAGGTTGAGAATCAGACATCATAGCGTTAGTTGCAAAAAGGCATCATTGTAATAGCGGGCTAAAGATGTTTAAGATATTCGATAGTAGATGGCTTGCTGTTAAAAGAATAAACTTTATTCAGCAAGAAAACTCGAATCAGGAATAAGAAATGGAGAAACTATGCCAATAGACAATAGCATTAATAACAGAACATTTGAGGAACTATTTAGTAATCCTATTAGTTTTGAGATTCCATTTTTCCAGCGGGCATATTCTTGGGAGAGACAACATTGGAAGCAACTTATTGATGATGTATGGGAACAAATACTTCCAGATGTTATTGAACAAACAGTTAATGATAATACTGGCAATAAATTTACAATGGAAAATCTCAAAAAACAATTGCTGGAGCACGAACATTACTTCGGAGCAATAGTAGTTCTTGAAAAGGCTAATTCAGATCCTGCTTTAAAATCATTTCTGGTAATTGACGGACAACAAAGAATTACGACCATATACTTGTTGATAGCTCTATGTTCAAAAATACTTAAAGAAAAAAACGACTCATCTGAAAACGCCCAGAAGCAAATCGATATACTTGATGGCTATATAAAAAATAATATTGAAAGCATAGGAGATGATTATAGAAAATTGAAAGTATATAGCAATAAGGGGGATCGCTTGCCCACCTATTTAAAGATATTTGGAGAGAATCCTGAAAGTCCTTCGCTTCCAATTGACCAACAATTATATGTTCAGGGAAAAAATCAAATTGATGTGTTTTGGAATTATGCTTACAAGAAACTTAAAGCCTATAATGCAACTCTCTTGATTATTTTTTCTCAAGCAATATTAAAAAGTTTGAAAATTGTTTGGATTCCTCTTGATGAAAAAAAGGACAACCCACAAGCAATATTTGAGGGTCTTAATGATAAAGGCATGCCTTTATCTGCTATCGAATTATTGTGTAGTTATTTATTTAAACCCCTAATTGACGATGTTACAAAGCAACATGAAAGTATCCATAATGACAAATGGTTAAAAAGCATCAAGAAAGTTGGAGGAGAAAAGGAGTATGAGTTTTATATTAGAAACCTTTTTTCAATAAATAAACCAAAGATGATTGGGAAGGGACGAAAGTTATATGCAAATTTTAAGAATACCAACAAGAAACTGTCGAAGCAAACAGCTTTTGATACAATAAATGAAATTGCGGATAACATAGATTTGTTCAATCAGATTGTAAAACCTCAAGATTCTAGTTGTAAACACTCCAATAAGGAAATAAACAGCATCCTGATTAAAATAGAACGAACAAGCATGTATTCTTCAATCCCCTTTATCCTGGCTATATTAAGGGAACAAAGAGCCGATAATTTAAATGATGCTGATACTATAGCAATTCTGAATAGCCTCTTAGTGTTACTTGTAAGAAGGAAAGTTTGTGAATTGAAAACTACAAAGTATGATGTATTTTTTCCATCATTATTAAGCAAGATAATTAACGAACCTGACAAGGCAAAAGCATTTAAAGATCAAATATTGAAAGAGGATTTATGGGTTTCAAATCAGGAATTTGAAGATGCATTCGTTATTAAGTCTCTCTACAAACAAACTGAACTTGAATTTGTCAGGTTGATTCTCCAAGAAATTGACAAGAAAATGCAAAGTCATGGACAATTACCTGACTATTCCTCTATCAATACCGTTGAACATGTAATGCCGCAGACCTTAGATGATGAGTGGAAGTTGTATCTTGGAGCAGAGGCAAGCGATGTAAACCTTGAAAGAATAAAAAATTCTATCGGTAATCTTTGTCTGATAAGCAGAGCGGCAAACAGTTTTGCTGGACAAGACCCATTTGAAAAAAAGAAGAATAGTTATACAGACGTCAGTGCACTGACAAGAGATTTGAAAGGCAGGACTGAAACGTGGAACATCCAGGGGATTAAAAGGCGTTCTAAAGATTTGGCTGATAAAGCACTGGGGATTTGGTCTTGGTAATAGGTAGTAAATAAAAAAGCAACTAACAAAAAAGTGCAGTGAATGCAGACCAGCGGAGTCGATTTGGTTTTTGATAGTTTTCAGTTTATTAAACAGTTTTCAAGCATGTTAGTAGCCTACAGGTCTGCATCACTGACTTAGACGTTATTGGCGACACGAAGTCGCTTTAGTTACTGTTTAGCTTCAGCAACATGCTGAAGAATAAACCCGGTGTTTCACCACCGGTATCATGGAAAGGCATGCTACCATTGCGCTGATGATGGGGTGTGAAGCCC
>BDTH01000105.1 GCA_002923195.1 bacterium BMS3Abin15 | reverse complement strand
TGTCGTTAACAAACTTCTCAATGTTTTTTATTGAAAACATAGTACTCCTCCTTTTCTTTATTATTTGTAAATTACTACCAACAAAAAAGCATAGCACAGCGCTACACTTTTGTCAATAATTTGCACGCGAGTATGGATAATACTAGGAAAAATATATTAGAGAATTGGGATAGGATTGAAGTTAGATTGGAACGGACTAAAGTCTTAATGAATAATGATTAGTTTTGTTTTATTAGGCCTATAAGCTCTTATAAGCCTCGACTTGATTGTTGTATTCGTATTTAACCATTCCATAGTCGTCGTTCCACTTTTGTTTTGCACTGGTCATAATATCAAGATACTCTGTCTGTGCAGATATCCACTTGTAAGCCTCAACTTGATTGTTGTATTCGTATTTAACCATTCCATAATCATTACTCCATTTGGACTTAGCTTTTGTCATAATATCTGGATATTCTGTTTGTGCTACAACCCAGTCATAAGCTTGAACTTGATTGTCGTATTCGTATTTAACCATTCCATAGTCATTGCCCCATTTTGAAGAAGCGTCTGCCTTTAAGATTACAAGCATATTTTCTCTATCTGTTTTTGGAACTGGCACTTCTGCATCAGGAGTAGTTTTTGTTTCTTTTGGTGTTTCAACTTCTTGAATGTTGTTATTTTCGTTTGCAACCTCTTGTTGCTGTTGACTCTGTGACTGTTCGTTGTTTAATTCTGTTGTCTGTTTATCAACCTCAGCACTTTCAGAAACTCTATTTTCTTGTATAACTGGCTGTGTTTGCGAAGTAGGTTCAGTTGTGATTCCAAATAATACAAAAAATGTAATGGTAGAAATTCCAAAAATTATAGCCGTACCTTTTCGTGTAGCTCGTTCTTGCAAGAAGCGAGTAAAAACACTTGGTTTAACAAGACCAATCACTAACGTAACAACTGAAGCAAGAAATAAAAGTAAGAATAGATTGTCCATAATATTTTTGTAAATTAAGTTATTATTTATAAGCCAGGGATTTGATTTTTTCTTGGAGTTAGAATCTTTTTGTTGTACATATATTTTACAAGAATCACTGAATAAATTCAAGGATTAAAACAATAATTTTGAAAAATTGGGATAGGATTGAAGTGAGATTAGAGCGTGCAATAACTTTAATAAAGCAAAATTAAATATCAAACTACTTTTGTAAAAACTTTTCATGCAATCCATCTACAATCATAACTCTTGATCGAATATCATTCAATAATTCAATTATTTTTTCTTTATCAGGACAATCTGGTAGTGTTTTATTGACATATGATTTGTTTGCATCTATTGATAATATGCAAAGTGCAAGAAGCGGCTGAGGTCTTGGAGTTTTCCAATCTGGATTAGGACTAAATTCTCCATTCTCGAATTCCAGATGATTACTCATTAAGTCCTGCCAATTACCATGAACGAAATGAGATGGAAGACTAAAAATTGAAAAATAAATATCCTCCATACCAATAGACTTTGCACGCCTATATATAGTTTCCTCCCATGGATCTCTTTTTTCTTCATTAATATCTTCAACTTTAAAATTGGAAGTCTGAAAAGCACGCATTATTGATTCTTTCATCCGCTTTTCAATCGGCAATTCAGAGCCCCTCTTTGAGATATTTTCGTTTATTTTATTTAATAATCGCTTTTCCTCTCTGAGTGAATACTCAATAAATTTATTAAATAATTCATCCGAATCCTTACTTAAAATATAGTGAATATTGATAAAGCTCTCCCCTAGACATCTAAGTAAAATCATCGCCGTTTCTAGACGATTTTGACATATTTGATCAAGAAAACTGCTCTGCAATTTTGTTATTCTAATCATTAACCCGCCTGTAATAGCCTCGTTCCTAGACCACTTTCTTGGTTTGTTTTTTTCATCCAGCCTAAAAGCACAAGCATTGACTGTCGTGATTATTCCAACTTCCTTTAATAATTCAACAGCCAAAAACATGAAGTCATCTTCTGAGTCTAGTTTCTTTATTTTTTCTTTATCAATTTCAGTCTTTTTAAATTGAAAGTCGTCAAGTTTTAACATATATTTATTAACATAAAAAAATTATATTCTATTAAACAATCCGGGCTCAGCTTTATCCCCAGACTTATGCTTGGTAAAATTTTGTGTTAAGCCAAAAATTTTATTACCAATTGGGTCAAAGAAATGCCCACAACCAAATTCACGTTTTATTAGCTCTTGTGGAGCTGGACCAAGCATTACTGTATAAATCCTTTTGCCAAAAAAGCTAATCTCAGATATTATATTATTTTTATCATCTAATGAAAAAGTTATGGTATGCCCTAACCATCTCGCACCTACCATCTTTTCATCATAGATAATTGGCTCATTTTTAATTTCAACAATTATTTCTTCAACAGGCAAATCAATTTTGCCTAAAATATAAGATCGGATTTTAGAAAAGTTTTTATGAAATAATATACTGCCTCGCTTATCTTCAATAGCACAGTATGAAAAATAATTAAAAGCAATCTTTGCAATAACACGACTAGCTTCATTCCCTATATTACAACTCATTGATATTCCAAATCCATTTTTGCTTCGACTAGCTGTCAAAGCAAACTTTCTTTTACCTTCCTTATAGTCAACGCCAAGATCACTTACTAATTGTATCGCTTCTTTTAGCGGTTTATCGTCATGCTCACCATCACTACCAGTAAAAATCGAAACGTCCTTGCTTTGCACATTTCTAAGTAGCTCTTTGATGTCTAAGAATTTCTTTTTATCTCGTGTGAGCTTTTTTAATTCATCCACCAACAAAATTAGATACCCATTATTGCCATATCGTTTTATTTTGATTTGAGGTAATATAAAAATCTTCCATTCTCCTTCTTCCTGTTTAAAAAAAGGAAATATCTCATTAAAAAAGTCATCTCCGAGCCCAGGGGAAAAAGATGTTTTAATATTATCCCCACGAATCCTAATTTGAAAACTATTTTTTAAGTTAAACATCTGATAAAAAATTCCTTCTTCTGTGTCTTCTTTGAATTTAGTCTCAAGAGGACTGAACACTTTAGAATTGCAATCATCACAAACATAATCAATAATAGTTAGATTATCGCTAAAACTTCCCATAAGTCTAGGGAGTACGTGTTCTTTTCTATCGAAAGTGACTTCTTTTTCATTTTTACCACAATAAATACATCTTTTCATATTTTTTAATAAGCATTACCAAGCTTATAATATTCCTGACCATCAATCAGATTATTAAATTCAATGTATTTTTCAATTGAAATCTCAGCTAACCCATAAAGATTATCTCTGATTTCTAGAGCTTCTTCATCTAATATATTTTCATCGTTTAATATTTCTTTAACTTCTTCATTTTTTTTCATAAGCTATTTCTTAATTTTTATTTTTTTAAAAATCAAATATTCTTCTTCACCTAGCTTCAAAAGATTATCAATAATTTCTTCAACTAAAATACTCACCTCCTCATTTTCATATTGAAATAATACGGCAACTATACTTTTTATTTTTTCATTACTCAATAATAACATCGACCTGTGTTCGTAATTTCTAGTTTTAACACACAACAATAAAGCTTTCGCGACTAGTTCTGGATAGTTTTTTGATAATTTATCTAAAGCCTCAATAACCCTAAAATCTGCCTCAATGTATCCATTTGTTTTTTCTAAGGTTTTGACCAACATTTCCAACATCCATTTGTTATCAAAGAAATCTTCTTTAATCCACCATCCAAAATCCTCCAATTCTGAAGAGGAGTTTGATTTTTCAATCCTCCATTCCCAAAATTCCTTCATTCTTTGTAAGCTGGGCTTGGAATGACCATCATTATTACTAGACACATAATAACGCCCAGCGAAATTAACCGCCTCTTTTTTATATTTCCCCCTTACTTCATTATAGAATGAATTTAGTAATGGGTTTTGAAAATCAATTATTTCATAAAAAAGCGCAATCATTAAATGATGAACAACTCTCTCTCTTGGATTGACCGCAGATTTACCAATCTGTACTCCCGTAGATAATTCTTTTATAGCTTTCTCATATTGAGGTTGTAATATAAAATAGGTTTTTTCCGAAACAGCTCCAAGCAAATATGTCTCCCAGGCCGAGTAACGACGCTTTGTATTATCAAGAGGAAAAATCTTGTTTACTAAAGACTTGGTCCATTCCTTATCATAAACATACATCCAATGAAAATATCTGCCATAAACAGATTGTATAATATTTCCTGGCTCATCTTTGATATTAAGATGTTTTTCTAGAATATTTTTTGCTTCAATAACGATTCTTGAACCTTTTTTATTTTTCAACTTAAGTTTGCGATCCGCCCAGAAAATATAAGCAAATAAAGCATGGAATGCCACCCCTCTCGTAGTATTTATAGATAGACTATAATTATCATCATTGTCTCTTCCATATTTTTTTTCATATTCTAAAGTCGGATTTTTGTTCTCGCATATGAAAGCAATAATTTTCCAAACATTCTCCCTTAAAGATACATCAATCAAATCATTGTTTAGACTAACTTCAAATAAGTTTGCTATGTACTGCAATGCAGTATCCCAATCTAATATAAAACCATCTTCTTCAAAATTATCTTTAAGAAGTTCATCTTTTTGAGCTTTATCTATAACCGAAATCGATAGCTTAATTACCTCATTCCAATTTATTTTAGTATCCTTATTTTTAAGCGATTCAATTAAGCCTGAATAATATTGATACAAATAAACTGGTCTCAATTCATCATTATCTAGATGACCAGCATTCTTAGAATAATAATTTGGATTTTTTTGAACTACTTTAGAAAATTCTCTAGCTAATCCAAGTCTTGAATCATCAAAATGGTCATTACTTGGTTTCCATTTAATAAAAAACTTTATGTTTTCTTCGGCACTCATCGCTTCAAGATCTTTTTGATTCTTTGGACTGTTTGGTCCAGACCAAGTAGTCAAAGTGCTCACTCTATCTACTGGAACTTTTGGCTCCTCTTCATTATTAAGCAAATCTTGATACTCCTTCATTAAGTCATCAGAAAGAAATTTTTTTACTAGAGCATATTTGCCAATTTTCCACCTTCTTTCATATTCTGAATCTTTATTATCTTTCGGTCCCTCTGAAATAAATTTAAAATATTTTTTCTTGAAACTTGTTTCAATATTACCAAAACACTCAAAAACTAGTCGATCATATTCATCACTTATTTCATATTTATCAAATCCATCTACGATAATCCATTGAATCTCATCGTTAAATAATTCTGGATATTTCCTAAACAAACTAATTTTAATCAGCTGAAAAACAAAATAATCCATCTCTAAGTTAAAAAATTCTCCAAATTCTTTTTTCACTAATTCCTTATCATCTTCATTTTTCACTAAATAGTCAAAATATTTTTTCAGATATTTTTCTAAATAAACGATTAATGAATCTGAAGCATCAATCGTATTTAAATTGTTCCTACTCTTCGAAAAATTATACCAAAGATATGTACTATCCTCCCCTTTTCCAATATCTATCGTTGAAGCTTCTTCAAGTTTTTTAATCAAAATAATAATATACGGTTTCAATTTATCTTCTGAGACATTCTCTAAAGTTTTTATTATTTCTTGATAACCGTGATTATCAACAAAGCTTCCTACATTTCTAAAACTGGATCTTTTGGTTGGTTCAATCCTCACCTTAATTAGTTCTTCCAATAATTCAACTGCGCTATCATCTTCATTCTCATCAATCAATTTTTCTAACAATTTTCTTATATTAAAAGACCAGTAACCCCTTTCCCAACCATCTCTTTCTACCCAACCATTTTTAACTATTTTTTTAACTATTTTTTTGGCTGTTTTACCCGGCATGCTCAAAGAAGCTTTAATGAAATAATCCCAACAAAACAGAACATCATTAATCGGATATTTTTCCTCGTATTTCAAAATTACATTCATTACTTTTTCTGGTTCATCAGAAGATATTTTTACTAAATAATCTCCAACTGGACTTATCTGTATTAAAAAATAATTTTCAAAAACAAAACCCAACCAGCTAGAATCAATATTATTAAAAAAATATTGAAAAGCCGACAAATTGCAAGTGAGTAACCTTTGAAGCTCTTTTTTATCAGCATCCATTGGGTCCTTTTTTAATTCATCATCAATGAGCTTATAAATATCCACCTGATAAGCAAAGATATACTTTAATAAAAAATTTTCATATTCGGAAATTTTTCTAAGATATTCTTTTTCGTTAGGAAAAATTTTATGATGAGATATTTGAGTAATCTCTGTATGGATACTATTCCACTCATCATAAATACCTTTCAATGAGTTTCCCCTAATACTCATCAACTTTGCCCGAGGATCACCATAATTTTCCATTATAATTGGAAATATTTGATCATTCTCATCGAAAGATTTTGTTTTTTCTTTTTTAGAGAGAGGTTCTTTTTTAGGAAGAAGTTCTTTTGCCCTATCGCACAAGTTATAAACAATTTCCCTCATTGAATGAGCTGACTGAGCCATCCAGTCAGGATTATCTTTTTTAGATAATGTGTAAACTGCTCCTTTATAAAATAGCCCCAATCCTTTATCTATCTTCTCAAGCTCTTTAAATAATTTATTCTGATATGCATCTAATTTCTGAGGATGGAATTCTTTTTGAATGAAGACATCCTTCTCCTTGTATTCATCTGAACTCAATTCAGGCAATTCTTCATAGGCTTTTTTTGTAATTATAATATTTCTCGTCTCCCCTCTTTTTCGAATCAAATAACCAACTGCCTCAAGTTTTTTTAGCAATTGATCAACGGCCTGATCAGACTTAACATTTAACAAAACCCCTAGTTCTTTCAAGGTGGGTGATTTTCCTTCATTAGAAATAAATGCCCTAACTAAAAGCAATGTTTCACGCTGTCTTTTTGTTATATTTGAATTTTTCATAATAAATATTTTATATGAGTGATATCGCTCATATAGTGTAGCACCTCAAGAAATCCTGTCAAGAACCCCTATTAATCGAGTTGTGCTATCATTAAGTAAGTAATTATTCAAGATAATAATGATTGATAAAAATCCAAATAGAAATAACAAAAAAGAAGCTAAAATAGACCGCCTTATGGACGAGGATTTTTTGTTTCTCCTACTTACTCTTATTGATTACCCCGAAAAAAATCCGGGTATACTTCACCCAGAACAATTAAAAAAGTTCAGATTTAAAAAATTGAACTGGAAAAATTGTTTTAACTTTTTACTTCTGCTCGAAAGAGACACTGGCATAAAGTTTAAAGTCATAGAAAAAAACTTTCCAGAAATAGAAGTTTCCGAAAAATCAATAAAAAATATTCAAAGATTAATAAATAGATACTTGAAAAAATTTATTTCGGGAAAACTTATTCCCGTTGATAAAAATTATTTTAACTTCGAAAAACAGAAACAGTATTTCATAAAAAAAATATTGAAAAGATTGGAAGAAAAGACAGCTAAAATATTTTTTCTTTCTGATAATGAAATTGACGACGGCTACCGATTTTTTGAAAGTTTGTTGATTCTAGAAAAACAAAAATATTTAGAAATAAAAAACATTACTAATTCCCAAAAATTGGAAAGTGAGGATTATTATAAAATAGTTTTTTCAATAAATCAGGATAAATTTTTAACAAACAACCAAAGAACCATTTTTTGCGAAAAAGATAGCGGGTTTGGATTTATTAAATTTGGAGAAAGGGGCGAAAGAATAAAGATTAGTAAAGCAACATCCCAACCATATAAATTATTGCTATATCTATCAGAACCCTTTGGCACAGCAAGATCGATAGATACAGTTTTTGAAGTCATTAAAACAGAGCGTAGTAAAAAATTAGTAGAGAACAATGGGGTATATTTAGGCGCAAATGAAAAAATAAATGCTATAAAAAATGTCCGCAAAGAGCTTCAAAAAATAAAAGGATTCACAAAAATTATTAAGATAGAAATTGACAAACAACGAAAAATGGTTTGGCTGGCATATAAATAGCTATTAGAGGATACTTTCTTAATAATATTCTCTTCATACTAAAAAATCTTTCAATAAAGCCTTAGCAAAAATAAAAACCTCCTCTCATATCCTCTCGTCTAATTAAGACTAGAGGATATTTTAGTATGAAGTTATGAGAGTTAAATCAATGCAACAACAATTTCCTCCAAAATTAATTGCCAAATGTCAGAAAATCATCCTTGAAAGATCCGGCAAGAAAATCAGTCCAGCGAAGGCCGAACTGTATCTAGAAAAATTCGCCCGCTTTTTTATGTTGGCCGTTAACGTTTTAGATCAAGAAATAGAAATTAATAAACCTAAAAAATAATTTTATGGGAAAAATCATCGAAATCGACGAAAACACAAGAATAAAAATCATCAAAGATAATTTTATGCTCCAGTATAAAAAGAAATCTCGCACAAAGCGAATAGCTTGGCATACCGATGGGTACTTCCCTGATTTGATATCTTTGTCCAATGAGTACCTAACTGATACTCCATACCGAACCATTGAAGGCACAGAGCAAATTATGACACTAGTCGAAGTCATAAAACAAGCAGAGACTAGAATCTGCGAATTAATTAATAATAAAAAGCAACTATGAGCATGGAAAAAATGGGAAGTTTTTTAAAGAAATTAGAAAAGCTTCCCGTAAGTGATCATTGTCCATTAATCAAAAATCCGAAATGGAATTGTGGAAAATTAGACAAAGGAAATGAGCCGTTCTGCAAGAATGTTTCCGGATACACAAACTGCCAGAAATTTATAAAGTGGTTTTATTTCGGAGTGCAAAAAGCAGTCGCGAAAGAAATTACCAAACTAGAAATTAAGCAAAAGAAAAAGAACCAAAAAGAAAAGTAAAGTAATACTTACTTACTCTCTTATACTTACTTTCAGAAAGTAAAGTAATAGTAAGTAAGTATAAGATATAATCTGATTTTTAAAAACGACCTCAAGAAATAAAAAATTGCGGAATTGATAAAACCTAAACTAAAAAAAATTTCTCTTGGAAATTACACGGATTGAACTAGAAGAATTGAATCAAAATATTTAGGCCGCGCGCCAGCGCCGGGGGTTGCGGGGGCAGAGCCCCTGCTAGTGCGAGGAATGAATTCATCTCGGAGCCACGCCTCTGGCGGGGCGGAGACCCGAAAGGGCGAGCACAAAGAGCTTTTCCTTTAAAAAATGAGGAGTTTGACGCGCTTCCAGCGCGGAAGAACGACAACAATAGAAAAGCCACTTTGAGGAAAGGCGCGGAAAAACCACATTTGCGAGGGGAAGCCGAAGCCGAGCCAAGCGAGGGAACCAATGGGGTTTTCCGCAATGAGGAGCGAGGCAATGACTTTCAGTTGAAATGAGAGCGAGTGCGAACGGAGCGTCAGAGCTTTGCCATTTCGTCTCGAAGGCAAAGCGTTTCGAGCGACAACAAAAAAATAAAAGATGTTTGAAACGGGCTAGCGCCGAAGCGGAGCCCCGTCCGAACTTCAAGCCGTCTGTCGCACAATCTCCGCACTTGTGTGTCGAAGCTCTTAGCGAAGATTTGACCCGTTCACGGGCACACAAGTGAAGATTGTGCGATTGAAAGGCTTGTCCGTTCGGAAAAAACAAAGAGAAAAAAGGAGGTGCGCAGGAATTTTTTCGAAATTGTTTTTTTAGGGGCGAAGTGGAGGCGCCCCATATAAAATGAAGCGAGCGGAAAGATGAGGGAGTTCGCCATAGGCGAACGGCATATTTCCGCGAGTATTCCTTTAATTAAGATTGAAAATAAATTATGAAAATGGTATTATACAAGTGGACACAATTTTATATTACGAAATTTAGACGCGATGCTTCTTTGCATTGTTTCCGCCACGGGCGGTCTTACTACAGTTTCGTAAGGAATTGTGTCCAAGTAGGGCCGTCCTTTGTTTTGGACGGAAAATATTATGGATTTTTATCAATCACTGTCAGGAGATTCACCAGCAGATTTATCGCTGATCATAATGTTCATCGGAACAATAATTTTTTTAATTTGGCTTGATCATGGAAGCAATAAAAATGAAGAGGACTAAAATGCGATTTGTCATCTATGCGCGAAAGTCGACGGAATCGGAAGACCGCCAGGCTCTTTCTATTCAATCGCAAATTACTGAGATGAAAGAAATCGCTAAGAGAGAGCATATTCACATTGTGGATATTCTGCAGGAATCTAAAACAGCCAAACAGCCCGGTCGCCCCATTTTCAACGCAATGATAGAAAAGTTTAAAAGCGGAAAATATGACGGCATCCTCTGCTGGAAAATCGATCGGTTAGCTAGAAATTCACTTGATGCAGGAACTGTCCAATGGCTTTTAGAAAAAGAGACTATCAAACAAATCAAAACTTTTGACCGCGATTATAATCCCGAAGATAACGTTGTGATGGCTAGTATTGAATTCTCAATGGCCAGTCAATACATTCGCGACTTGAGCAAAAATGTGAAGCGCGGGCAAGCGGAAAAGATAAGGCGAGGAGAATATCCAGCCACTCCCCCAGTCGGCTATCTCATAGATTATAAAACTAAAAAAATCCTGCTTGATGAGGATAAGTGGCATCACATTAAAAAAGCTTTTCAAGTTTATGCGACCGGCAACTATACAGTAACTAAATTAGCCGAGAAACTTTCCAATGAAGGATTCCGTTCGCGAAAAGACCGTTCGGTCAAAGGATCCGGACTGCATAAAATTCTTACCAATTCAATTTACTATGGCTGGTTCCGCTGGAACGAACAAATTTATAAAGGCATACACACACCGATAATTTCCAAAGATTTATATGACGTAGTCCAAAAAACCCTTGGCAAGAGACGCCACACCGTTGAGCGCAACATCCATAATTTCGTTTTCCGCGGACACCTGAGATGCGGGGAATGCGGATTAAAAATAACCGCTGAAACTAAAAAAGGACATACCTATTACCGTTGCACGAAATCCAGAGGCGTAGATAAGTGTTCACAAAGATATTTGCGTGAAGAATCTTTAATCAAAGAAATTGACAGACACTTGGCAAAACTTAAAATTGATGAAGAAATTCTTGATCTTATGATTGAATCGGCAAAAGCCACGGGTCAGAACGAATGGGATAACATCCGTCAGTTGGAAAAGAAGCACCAGTCACTTTTAGATAATAATAAATTCCGCCAGGATTCACTCATTGAGAAATTTATCAACAATACCATTCCAGAAGAACATTATAATCGCAAACTAGCCGAGCTTCACAATGAAGAAGCGACTATTGAAGATAATCTACGAAGCACAAAAGAGAACTTCCATAATGTTTTTGAAAAGATTGAGCAGGCCGCGACATTCGCCAAGCACGCCAAAGAAATATTCAAGCGTGGCGATTCAGAGATTAAAAAAGAAGTGGTCGCCATCCTATCTTCGAACATCATAATAAAAGACAAAAAAATCGAGGAATTCAGGCTCGCAGAGCCGTTTAGCTACATAATGGAAGACATTAAAAATTCAAAACCCCCAAGAGGAGGAAAATCAATCTTCGAACCTGCTATATTTCCTTTAGATAAAATGAAAACAGCCCCCGCTGGGGTGGCTGTTTCCTTAGTGCACGGGTGGCAGGAATCGAACCTACGTCGCCGGTTTTGGAGACCGGTGTACTACCACTGTACGACACCCGCCTGCGTTCGCTATCGCGAACTTCGGCGAGGCAGGCCCGCGTGTCCGCAAAAGCG
>BDTH01000104.1 GCA_002923195.1 bacterium BMS3Abin15 | reverse complement strand
TCCAACCTCACTATTTCATATTTTCAGTCCGGTAGATGGGTATATGACATTTGAGGATGCAGGAAATGGCGTTAAGTATGATATGGGTTCTCTTGGCGGATATATGCGATTGAAGGATAGTATTGGGGGAACGACATTCATTCGGTTCGCAGGGACAGTCTCTCTTGATTTTAATGCTGACACATCCATTAAATTCAATACAAATAAAAATGACAGAGATATAATTTTCTACGGTGATTTAGCTGAGATTGCAAGATTTGACGCAGGAACAGAAAGTCTGGATTTTAACGATAATCAACAAGTAAAGTTTGGAACAGGCGGAGATAGTGAGATTCATTATGACACTGCAAACTTAATCATTGACCCTAACGTAGTAGGCTCTGGCAAGGTCTTAATCGGCGCGACTGGGGATGATGATCTGGTTGCTAACACATTAGAATCAACAGTGGTCACGGGCACGGCTCCTTTAACAATAGCTTCCACCACACTCGTAACCAATCTCAATGCTGACCAGGTTGACGGCAAGGACGAAACTGCATTTGTTCTTGTCGACGGAACAAGGACTTTAACTGCTAATTGGGATGCAGGCAACTTTGATCTCACAATGAAAAGCCTCACGATGGACGGGGATTTCTTACTGCAATCCGCTACTGATTCCACAACAGCTTTCCAAATATTGGATAATGATGGAGGCAATCCGGTTGTAAATGTGGATACGGTTAATGAAAGATTAGGCGTTGGAATAGCTCTTCCGGCCGCCAAGCTCGACATCGATTACAACGAAACCACAGTTACAGCCGGCTCTTACTACGGAATGCGTTCAGATATGGACTCAACGGGCATATTCACCACCGGAACTGCTGATATATATGGAATATACGGTGACGCGACAGCTTCGGGAGTATCCACTGGAGGAATCGTAAATACCTATGGAGGGTACTTTACTGCTGTAGGAGAAAATACCGGAGCCGCTACCACTAACGCCTATGGGTTATATGTCAACGGAGCCACCGGAGCTGACAATAACTACTCAGCTGTATTTATGAATGGGAATGTCGGTATTGGAACAACTACTCCCGGCGCAGCACTGCATGTCTATGACGACGCCGTCTCCGACTATGTAGCTGAATTCTATAACGACGGCAATAATACCAATAGGTGGGGACTATTGGTTCAAGTAGGAGAAGATACTCCATCAGGAACTAATACTCTGATGCAGTTCAATGACGGAGACGGAGGAGCAGTAGGGTCAATAACCTATGATAATACCCAGACTTTTTACAATACTTCATCCGATATCCGGTTAAAAGACAACATAACCGACACTTTAGTAGGCATTAACGACCTGCTGCAGATTAAAATCAGAGACTTCACTTTCAAAAACGACCCGTCCGAAGAAATAGTCCATGGAGTAATAGCTCAAGAAATAAATGAGGTATATTCCCAAGCTGTTTCTATTCCTGAAGAAAAAAACAAATACTGGAGCGTAGATTACTCCAAACTTACTCCATTAATAGTTAAAGCTGTCCAGGAACAACAAATTCAAATTGAAGAGACTCAAACCAACTTTGAAGGACTATCATTAAAGACAGACGAAAGCATAACTACCGTAGATGAACTGCAAACTTCAATAGATGAGCAACTAGCCATGATTAACACCCAATTCAAAGACCAAGACCTAGAACTAACCAATCTAGAAGACCAAATCAATGAAAATAGCTCCTTATTAGCCATTCTCCAGGAACAAATAGACGAACTGCAAATTCTAACCAACCAAGAACTTAATCTAGCTAGAATAGGATTGAACGAACAAGATATCAGCTTTATTAAGCTATTGCTAGGCACTGACAGAGTAGCCAATCCTGAAGATGTAGATATCCTTGGCAACCTGGAAGCAGCTGGCGTAGTAGCCGGAGCCTTTACAGTCAAGGTTGGTGATAGTGAGGCGGCGACGATAGGAGGGGCCACATTAGAAGAGGGTGAGATCGAGGTAGTTATTAAAACTAAAGCAGTTACAAATAACTCAAAGGTATTCGTAGTGTCTAAAACAGTGACCGATCAGCCGTTGGCAGTGACTAATATAGAAGAAGGAAAAAGCTTTACTGTGGAGGTGAAAAATCCGGTAACGGAAAACATTGAATTTGACTGGTGGATTGTTGAAGCTGATGATTCAGTAGCCGGCAATTTATAAACAAGAGCTATCTGCACAAAATGGATAATTCGCAACAATTTAGCTTATTAGTCAATGTTGCCATTTAGCTAAGATGGCTTTATAATAATAGTTAGTTAACTAATGAAATATTTAATTTATTAAAATTACGAAAAATATGGAAAACGAAGCATTAGAACTAAAAGGCAATACAGCAGAAAACAAACCTAAATTTTATGTAAAAATACTGGACCATATTGTCAGATCTAGTCTGTTTATGACATTTCTTGGTCTGCCTATTTTTTTCACAGGACTTAATTTCCAAGGGATTTCCTTTGAAAAACAGATGTATTTTTATTTTTGGACTCTTTTAGCGCTGGTGGCATGGGTGGCAAAGGGAATAATAACGGAGTCAATAAAGATAAGAAGAACTCCTCTGGATATTCCTATTGCGGCTTTTTGGATTATATATCTTTTGTCCACTATTTTATCCGTTGATAGATGGCATAGTTTCTGGGGATTTTTCGGAGATCCTTCAAGGGGATTTATGAGCGTTACCGCAATTATAGTTTTCTATTACCTAGTTTTCAGCAACTTTAGTGAGAAATTTTTCCGCTGGGCGTTGGGAGCACTTATTACCTCCGGCTCAATATTATCAATTTGGACAGCTCTGGGGATTTTAGGAATCCAATTTCTTCCAGGTGATCTAGAAAAAACAGCTCCGTTAAGCTTGTTGGGGTCAGTAGGAAGTCTGGGAATATTTTTCAGCTTAATGATACCAATACTGATAGTAGCCATTTTTAAAATTCAATCAATTGAAACTATGAGCGGCCTAATCAGAAACGTCATTAACACCTGGCTTCTAGCAATACTAGTTCTTAATCTACTTATTCTTTCATCGCTTTTCTCTTACGTCTCATGGATAGCGGTTATAATTGGAATAGTCTTAGTGCTCATTTTCATTCTTTCTAAGATTATCAAGCCGCCCATTAACTGGATTTGGCTCCCCATGGCGGTCTTCGTCTTAGTCATGCTGATTTTAATGGTGGGCACTATTAGTATTTCACGCGTTAATTTGCCGGTGGAAGTTAGTCCCTCTCATGGGGTTTCCTGGGAAGTTGCCAAAAGTTCCCTAAAGGATAATTTTATTTTGGGGTCAGGACCGACTACTTATGGTTACGACTTTTCCCTTAATCATCCACAAAGATTCAATCTCAACGCTCTTTATAATCTGCGTTTTTACCAAGGAACAGGAATCGTATTTGAAGCGCTTTCAACAATTGGAGCGCTGGGAACATTTGCTCTAGCACTGATAATCCTTTCTTTTATAAGCATGAGTGTTTATTTGCTCGCAAGAGATAAGGAAAAAAACAAAATCTATTCATTGGGTCTTTTGGCCGCAACATTTATTGTTTTAGCTAATATAATTATCGGCAGGGCAGAAGGATCAATAATGCTTATAGGAGCGTTAGTGGGTACGCTGACTTTAGCGGTTCTTCTTAAGGAAAGCGGCTCGGAGGAAAATTATTTTAAATTTACTCTAAAAGCATCTCCTAAATTTGCCCTAACGCTAGCTTTCATATTTATGGTCATAAGCGCCGGGGTAGTATTCTTGTTCATTTTTGTAGGGAAGGCTTATACGGCTGACATTTATGCCGGATTAGCAGTAAGAGAGAGTCAGGTTACTGAAGAAGGCTCAATAAACAAGCTCAATAGAGCTATCGGAATATTTAATAAGGAGGGTAGGTATTATTCTAGATTGGGCCAGGAATATATGGTATTGGCCAATAATGAGATACTCAAGGGAGAAGAGGAAAGGGATTTAAATGTTATTCAACAATATCTTAACAACTCAATTGCTAGTTCAAAGAGGGGAGCTGATTTAATGAAAAATGATGCTCAGTCTACCGAAGTGCTTGCTCAGATTTATGAAAATGCCGGCTTGTATGTGGCTGATGCCTTAAAATTATCAGAAGAAACTTACAGAAGAGCTTTAGAGTTAGAACCTAATAACCCTAACTTCTATGTGAAAATTGGACAAATCAAGATGAGTCAGGCAGCGTCTGTCGGAGCGTCATCTGAGGGAGGAGCTGATAAAGAGAATGAACAAAAGCGACTAGTGGAAGAAGCCAAGGGATTGTTTGAAGAATCAATAAGTAAGAAAGAAAACTTTGCTCCAGGACATTTCAATTTAGCTCTAGCTCAAAATTCCCTGGGAGAAACCGATGAGGCTATTGAAAATATGAGTAAAGCATTTTCTTTAGATAGGAGTAGTATAAATTATGCATTTAACTTAGGACGGCTATATCAGGCCAGAGGAAATGATGATGACAATGAGAAAGCTGAAATACTTTTCAGAGAGATACTAAAGGTGAATGATGAGGAAATCAACACCATATTTAACCTAGGACTCTTGCTTGAAGAAATAGGAAAAAGAGATGAGGCTATAGCAGAATACAAAAAAGCGCTGGATCTCATCCCAGATGATCAGGAAGAAACCAGAGAAAGAATTGAAAAAATGATCAGTAATGTAGAAAGGGGAATAAAAAATACTCCTGAAAATGTCATAGAATCAAGCGAGGAACAATTTCCCCAGGAATCGTTAGAAGAAGAGGAGCAGGTTTCTCCGACTGAAGATGAGTTAATATCCCCAACAGAAAGCGGGTCAATCGAGGATCTGTCACAGCCGGTAGAATAAGGATAAAAATAAGAAACAGTATGAATAAAATTACTGCCAATACCAACGATGACAATAGCATAGAAAACCTTGACTCCAGGTACGAGAAGTCTTTAGAGTTGCAAAGGGAGTTGGAAAAAGTTGAAGTTACGGCTGTAAAACTGAAAGAAAAATATAAAGAATATCAAGAACTGTCCTCATTTATTGATTATCTTAAGGGAACAGAACAGGTTTTTATTACAGCTAGAATGAAGCTCTGGAGCGGGGAACGGCTAAAAAAAGAACTTGTAGGAGTTGAAATGAATTTAATGTCATTGAGTTCCGGGTTAGATGAGGATGTTTTTAGCACGATTCGTGATGATTTTCAATTAACCTACACAAGCATAAGCCAAATACACTCTGTGTCCCAGAAACTCTTGGATAATCACAAGGATTGTGCAGGATGTAAGGATTTTATTATATACCTGAGGGATCTGTCTATTATTTTCTACGACTCTAAAGAGAACAACGAAAGCCCGGATGAAATAAAAGAAAAAGTTTTTAAAGCTAGGATGAATGTGCTGTCCACTGATAGCGATACCGACTTAAAAACACTGGAGGAAATTTATAACGAATTTAGAGACAAGCTAAAGTTGTAATTCTTGATATATAGTTTATAATTTAGGCGAAAGGAGGTGTAATTATGAGCTTGTTAGATGTAACATCGGCATCTTTTGTGGAATTATGGGAAAGATTTATAGACTTTCTTCCCTCACTGATCGGGGCTGCTTTAGTTTTTGTCATTGGTTGGATTATAGCAGTTTTTTTAGGGAGGATAGCAGAAAGAATTATTAAGGCAATTCGAATTGATCAAGTTGTGGAAAAGATGAGGCTTGGAGAGAAGTTTAAAGACGCCGGTGTTGAATTAAATGTTTCTGGTTTTTTCGGGGGATTAGTTAAGTGGTTTTTGATTCTGGTATTTTTAATGGCTGCGACTGATATTCTGGGATTAAGCCAAGTAACCAGTTTTCTGAATAGCATTATTCTTTACATCCCCAACGTAGTAGTAGCGACAATTATTTTATCAATTGCTTTTTTGGTTGGTAATCTCGTCTACAACATTGTCCGCCCTAGTACCAAAATAGCAGGAATTATGAGCGCTACATTATTAGCAGTTATTTCTAAATGGGCTATCGTCATTTTCGGTTTGTTAGCAGCTTTGATACAATTGGGAATAGCTGTGTCACTAGTCAACACTATATTCATAGGGATTGTGGCTGCCTTGTCCATAGCGTTAGGCTTGTCTTTTGGACTGGGAGGCAAGGAAGAAGCAGCAAGGGTGCTGAAGAAGATACGCGAGGAAATAGAAGAAATAAACTAGATTGGAATATGATATTGAAAAATACGGCTGCATTTTGCGGCCGTATTTTTGCTATTAAGAGGCCGAAAAAGTTAAGGCTTAAAAAACGTTAACAATGGCATATGTATTAAAGGGTTTGCCCCGTTGGAAATCATAATTTATGGAAGGGTTGACAGCTTTTTAAAGGGTTGTTATTATGAATTTACGCCTTAAAAGATGTTGAATAATAATTAATACAATTTATGACACTATTTAATAGTAATTCTAGAATAAAAAGCGGATAGATCGTTGGGTTTTTTAATTGCCCCAGCCAAGCCGCTCAAAAAGCGGTTTTTTTATTTCTTATCCCCGCCCTGGCGAGGCAAAAAGAAATAAACCCCGTCCGGATAGCAGGGTGCGAGCAATAAATAAATTATGCCGAGATGTAAAGTTAATAAATTTTAATTTCCATTTCTGCATAATGATAGAATCTTAATAATTGAATAGTTACCCCCGCACCAATTTTCATTACAACTTGTTGTTGAAATTGGCGTGGGGGTATACGTAGGTAATTGTTAACTGCTAACCTGTCTTTTGTTTTTCTATTTTAGAAAAATAACGGACATTAAATTGAAACAAAAAGGTTACTTAAGGCGTACGGTGGATGCCTAGACTGAAGCAAACGATGAAGGACGTAGCCGGCTGCGATAAGCCTCGGGGAGCTGCCAAGCAAGCTTTGATCCGTGGATTTCCGAATGGGAAAACCCACCCGTCACTCTCGAGTGACGGGTATCATTATCTGAATACATAGGATAGTGAAGTAAACCCTGGGAATTGAAACATCTTAGTACCAGGAGGAAAAGAAAACAATTTACCCCCACACTAATTTTTTGTAAATTTATTTTGCTAGATAGTTTGTTATAAGCAGGGTATTTTTATGGAAATTGGTGTGGGGGTTATAGTGATTCCGTCAGTAGTGGCGAGCGAACGCGGAATAGCCTAAAACCTGTCGCCCTCGGGCGACGGGTGGTTGCGAGACAACGCAACTCGTTTAATCGGGATCTAAATATTTTTCTTAATAGAACACTTTGGAAAAAGTGGCCATAGAAGGTAATAGCCCTGTATGTGAAAAGAAAAGTGTTGTGATGGTATTGTTCTCAAGTAGGGCAGGACCGGTGAAATCCTGTCTGAATCCGGGAGCACTAAACTTCCAAGGCTAAATATTGCTTCAGATCGATAGTGAACTAGTACCGTGAGGGAAAGGTGAAAAGCATCCCGATGAGGGAGGTGAAATAGTACCTGAAACCATACGCTGACTCAGAGTCGGAGCCGATTTATCGGTAACGGCGTGCTTTTTGCAGAACGAGCCAACGAGTTAATTCTATGCGGCTTACATAAGCTACTTTTGTAGAATATGTATAGTGAAAGCGAGCTTTAAAAGGCGACTTGTCGCATGGATTAGACCCGAAACCAGGCGAGCTACATATGAGCAGGGTGAACCTCGAGTAACATCGAGGGGAGGCCCGAACCCACCAGTCGTTCAACACTGGGGGATGACTTGTGTGTAGAGGAGAAATTCCAATCGAGCTTGGCAATAGCTGGTTCTCTCCGAAATAGCTTGAGGGCTAGCGTCTTGTTATTGGACATAAGAGGTAGAGCTACTGAATGAGAATTCGCGGTTCGCCGTAGGGTTCCCAACCAAACTCCGAATTCTTATGTTTTTATCAAGGCAGTCAGAAATCCGGCTCTAAGGTCGGATCTCAAAAGGGAAACAGCCCAGATCATAATCTAAGGTCCCTAAATCCATATTAAGTGATTGTAAGGAGGTAAAGTTTCTTATACACCTAGGAGGTTGGCTTAGAAGCAGCCATCCTTTAAAGAGTGCGTAACAGCTCACTAGTCTAGAGATTTTGCGCCGAAAATGTATTGGGGCTAAATATGGTACCGAAGATATGAGTCCATGGGACATACACTAAGAAAACGAAGATAAAACGAAACTAACTAAAAAATATTAGTTTCATTAGTGTTAATATTCGTTAATTTAGTGTATGCCCTGTGGGCGGTAGGAGAGTGTTCTATGTGCTGCGAAGTTTTGCTGTGAGGCAGGATGGAGCGCATAGAAGTAAGAATGTTGGCATGAGTAACCACAATGCGGGTGAGAACCCCGCACACCGAAAGTCCAAGGTTTCCTGGGCAATGTCGATCATCCCAGGGTTAGTCGGGCCTAAGGCGAGGCCGAAAGGCGTAGTCGATGGACACACGGTTAATATTCCGTGACTACAATAGTATTCGATGGAGTGACGTGTTCTAGTATATTTTGCGTCTTATTGGATTGACGTAATTATTTTGAGGGTGTCTTGCAGGCAAATCCGCAAGATATAGCCCAAGAAATAGTTGGAACCCCGCCTCGGCGGGGGAACGAAATAAAGCAGGGCACCAGGAAAAACTTCTAAGGCTAGTACTGTTGTATCCGTACTGCAAACCGACACAGGTGGACTGGGCGAGTAGCCCAAGGTGAACGAGAGAACCTTCGTTAAGGAACTCGGCAAAAAAGCTAGATGTAAGTTAGCGAGATATCTTTCCGCTCAACTTTCTGAATTGTAATGCGATTTAAAGTATGTATTTACACTTATGTCTTATTTTGCCAAAAAATAAAAAGTATATTACGTTTTAAAAAGAATTTGAGGCGTAAATTAAAAGAGCACAGAAACCACGTTAGGAAATTATTAAATAATTATTTATCTGATGATAAATAGTATTCAGAAAGTTGAGCGGACGCAGCTAAAGTATCCCAGGCGACTGTTTACCAAAAACACAGGTCTCTGCAAACCCGTAAGGGGAAGTATAGGGGCTGACGCCTGACCAGTGCTGGAACGTTAACGGGAGCGGTGCAAGCCAATCCCCGAAGCGCCAGTGAACGTCGGCAATAACTATAATTGTCCTAAGGTAGCGAAATTCCTTGTCGGGTAAATTCCGACCCGCATCAAAGGCGTAACGACTTGGGAACTGTCTCGACGAAGGACTCGGTGAAATCGCAGTGACGGTGAAGATGCCGTCAACCTACGGCAAGACGAAAAGACCCCGTGGAGCTTTACTATAGCTTGGCATTGGATTAGAGTTTTGGTTGCCGAGAATAGGTGGGAGACTTTGAAGTCTCGTTTCAGGACGAGGTGGAGTCATCAGTGGAATACCACCCTGCTAGAGTTTTAATTCTAACCCTAGACCGTTAAGAGCTAAGAAGATAGGGAAGAAGCAATGAACTGATCATAAAATTTCAAGTAAAGTAAGGTAAAACAAGGGCAAGTCAATATTTTTTATATTGAATTGTCTTTTTATGATTGATTCGTTCTTCTAAATTCATACCCTATTCATTCTTACTTCTTACCGGTCTGGGAACAGTGCCTGGTGGGTAGTTTGACTGGGGCGGTCGCCTCCCAAATGGCAACGGAGGCGTTTACAAAGGTTGGCTAAGTCCGGATGGAAATCGGGCTGATAGTGTAAAAGCATAAGCCAGCTTTACTGAAAGACCCATAAGTCAATCAGTTACGAAAGTAGAATTTAGTGAACCGACTGTCGCTTGTAGGAGCGCAGAAGATCATCAGATAAAAGTTACCCCGGGGATAACAGGCTGATTCCTCCCAAGAGTCCATATCGACGGAGGAGTTTGGCACCTCGATGTCGGCTCATCACATCCTGGGGCTGGAGAAGGTCCCAAGGGTTTGGCTGTTCGCCAATTAAAGTGGTACGCGAGCTGGGTTCAAACCGTATAGGAGTTATAAAGTAGAAAGTTTGTAAAGTTTATAAAGTAAAGTATAAAAAATTTGACTTTATGAACATTATAACTTTAAAAGCTTTTGACTTTTGTACTGTTTGAGTCCGAGGTTTAGACATCATCATGGCGGCGTATAGCAGAGATGTTATGCGAGAAATTAGCTTATATCGGTAAAATCCATACTCTTATTTATGGACAATACCGAGGGAACCCCGGCGTTACGTCGGAGGCCCGTAGAGACTAAACGCTAATCATCCTATTTTTAAAAATAAAAAGGATGAATTTATAGTCCAATGCACATAGTAATATGTGGTAACATGCGTGAGACAGGTTGGTCTCTATCTGCCGTAGGCGTCATTACTTGAGAGGACTTTTTCCTAGTACGAGAGGACCGGAAAGAACGAACCTCTGGTGTATCGGCTGTTCCGCCAGGAGCATTGTCGAGTAGCTAAGTTCGGAAGAGATAACCGCTGAAAGCATCTAAGCGGGAAGCTCACCTCAAGATTAAGTAATATTCGTTCGCATCACACTACGTGTGATACTCACGAAAAACACCAATTAAACTAATGAGAAACTAATAAAACGAATTTTTTGAATTAGTTAATATTAGTCGATTTCGTGTTTAAGCGAAACATCGCGCAGAGCGCGGTGCGAGCGATTAGTTTTCCTAGAAGAAGACTAGGTTGATAGGCTTCAAGTGTAAGTTCCGCGAGGAATTTAGCTAAGAAGTACTAATGAACTTTTAACCTTTTTTTGTCTCAATTTAAAATGGTTAGTAGCTAATAGTTACCTATAATGTTTTAGAAACAGTATTCTGGTGGTTCTTGCGAAGGGGTCACACCTGATTCCATTCTTTATCCCGCACCTTTACTTAAATATAGAATTTCCGGTGTTATTAGCGATAGGGATACACCCGATCCCATTCCGAACTCGGAAGTTAAGCCTATCAGCGCCGATGATACCTGGGTTTTTCCCTGGGAAAGTAGGTCAATGCCGGGAATCTTGTATTTAAGTTAAGGCACAGAAAGGCGCGGGGCCGTACTCAGCAGTTTCCGCCGAAGGCGGATAAAAAGTCCTTCAGCGCCGATGGTACCCGGTTTATGCCGTGGGAGAGTAGGTCGCCGCCAGAATACTGTTTCTAAGATCTATTAAAAAATAAAACAAGTCACATTCCCACACCAATTTTCGGTAAGTGTAGTAAAAATGTAAAAGTGAGACTATATCTCTCATACTCAAAATATTCTTATATTTTTACCTGAAATTAGTGTGGGGATAAATTGGCTTGTTTTTTTGTTTTTTTGTATAATGGTAATATGCAACGCAATCCCAAGCGTGTAATTATAATAATAGTTTATGCGATTCTATTTTTCCTGATAGGCCTGTTTTTTTATCTGATAATAAGGCCGGATCCGACATGCTTTGACGGAAAGAAAAATCAAAATGAGGCAGGTATTGATTGCGGAGGACCTTGCCAATCATGTAAGGAAGTAATTCAAGCCGAGGATTTAATAGTGGAAGAAAGGGCTTTTGTTTACGGAGGACCGGAAAGTTATGACGTAATAGCAAAAATTTATAATCCCAATGATTTATATGGAAGCTCTGAATTTTTGTATAAATTTATTCTCAAGGACTCTTCCGGAAGCGTTTTGTCCGAAAGAGAAGGGAAAGGATTTATCCTTCCTGCAGAAACCAAGCAAGTTGTCGAAGTAGGGCTAATGGCTCAGACAGAGCCCTATGAAGTTGAGATTGAAATTGCCAATTCAGAATGGATAGAGTTTTGGGAATATGAAAAGCCGCGATTGAATGTTTATAAAAAACAATATAAATTGGTCTCCTCCGGAACAGGATTTAGTGAAGCTTACGGACTGGTTAGAAATGAAAGCGCTTTTGATTTTCACATTGTGAACATAAGCGTTATTCTTAGGAACCCAGAAGGAAGTCCGATAGCTGTTAATAAGACAGAAATGAGAGACATTAACGCTAAAGAGGAAAGGGATTTTAAGTTATTGTGGCCAATTGGGTTTCCAGGAGAAGTGCAAAGTATGGAAGTTGAAGCCAGTGCAGATATTTATGATACCGATAATTTTATCAAGAAGTACCTTCCTATTTCCGGAGGAAAATTTCAAAGATACGAGTAAAAAACAAATAAACAAAAGAACTGAAGAACCGAAGAGTTAAATATCTCTCAGTTTCTTTATCTCAGTGTTTTCATGCTATTTAGTAAATTTCTAAAATTTGACTGGACGTTGCTTGTGGTCATCTCCTTGCTTTTAGCCGTCGGGCTATTAGCTCTTTACAGTATTTCAGTGGCAGATACAGGAGGCGCAACAAGTATTTTTCTAAAACAAATAACGTTCGCTATTTTAGGAATAATAATAATGATCTTCTTCGCTTCTTTTAACTATCATTATTTAAGATCATACAGCACCACAATTTATTTTGTTACTCTCTTTATTCTAGTACTGGTGCTCATATGGGGAAGTGTTGTCAGGGGAACTTCCGGATGGATCGAAATAGGGGCGTTTCATATTCAGCCAGTAGAAATTGCTAAGCTAGCGCTTATTATTTTCTTGGCCAGTTTCATTTCCCAAAAAAAATCTCAGCTGGGGGGAGCTGTACGTCTCACTGCCTCTTTTATTTTAACTGTCATTATGATTTTTTTGGTGATGAAGCAACCGGATGTCGGGAGCGCTTTAATACTATTGGGAATTTGGCTGGGGATGATGTTAATGTCGGGAATAAACAAAAAGCATTTATTTTTTTTAATTCTTATAGGAGCAATCCTTGTATCGGCTAGCTGGTTTTTTCTGGCTGATTACCAAAAAGATAGGATACTGAACGTGGTGAGTCCGGAAACTGACCCTAAGGGAAGCGGATACAATGTGATCCAGTCAATGGTGTCGGTAGGATCAGGAGGGATAATGGGAAAGGGAATAGGCCACGGATCCCAATCTCAGTTAAATTTTCTTCCTGAAAAACACACTGATTTTATTTTTGCTGTCATTGCTGAGGAGTCGGGATTTTTGGGTTCCACTTTCGTCCTTATTTTGTATGCCATTTTGTTTTACCGGATAAAAAAAATAGCAGAATTCGCTGAAGATAATTTTAGCTATCTTTTGGCATCAGGCATATTGATTATGTTTTCCCTCCAGATATTTATAAATATAGGCATGAATATAGGTATCGTGCCGGTGGCTGGAATCCCCTTGCCATTTCTAAGCTATGGAGGAAGCTCTCTGGTTACTTCTTTTATTTCCTTGGGAATTTTGTTGAATATTTACAGAAGAAAAAAGAGCATTCTAAAATCCCAAGTAACCCATTCGTATTAAATATGTATTGACCCCGCCCTTCGCGAGGGGCGGGGTTGACGTAAAGCAGCTTTATTGTTAATATCTGGAAGTTGCAGGCATACTATATTTTGAGTATAATTAAGGCATATGAAGACACCTGCGCCAGTTGACAATTTAGAGCATTTAACTAAATGTCCCCTTTGCAGCAAGAAATATCATTTCAGCAAAGCTTTAATTCTAGACGAAGAAGATGACCGTACGACTTTTCATCTGACTTGCGAGAGCTGCCAAACATCAACGCTAGTTTTTGTTTCGATGGGGCAGTTTGGCATTGTAAGTTTGGGGATGGTAACAGACTTGGACAGAAATGAAGTTAAGCAACTGTTTAAAAATGAGGCTATTTCCGCTGATCAGGTGTTGGAAGTCCACGATTTTATGAAAAAGTTTGAATGCAGCGCAAAAGATTTAATATAAAGAAAAATAGAAGTTAGTTTTCTAACTTATTAGTTTCCTAGTAAGTTTTTATTTTCCAAAAAAGAGTATATGACTAAAATAGTATTGAAATCCAAAACCCGCGACGTAGTGGGGAAAAGATTAAATAAATACCGCGAAGAAGGATTGATTCCGGCGGTTGTTTATGGCCACAAAGTGACCCCTCAAAACCTGTGGGTTGACTTTATGGAGTTTAATAAGACTTATGACCAAGCCGGCGAAAGTACGATAATCGAGCTAGACATTGACGGGAAAAATAAGACTAACGTTCTAATTCATGATACACAAAGTGATCCTCTAACGGATAAATTTTCCCATATAGATTTTTTCCAGATTAAAATGGATGAAAAAATTGAAACTGAAATTCCACTAAAGTTTATTAATAATTCACCGGCGGTAAAAGGAATGGGTGGCATTTTAGTAAAAACCATTGACGCTATTTCAATAAGATGTCTGCCAGCCGATCTTCCCAGTAAGATTGAGGTTGATATATCCAAGCTTAAAACTTTTGATGACTGCATAAGTATCAAAGATCTTGAAGTTCCCGACAAAGTAAAGGTATTGATTAATGCCAACACTATTGTGGCCAGCGTTGCTCCTCCTAGAACTGAAGAGGAGCTAGCTGAATTGGATGAAAAAGTTGAAGAAGATGTTACTCAAGTTGAGGGCGTAGTTAAGGAAACTGACGAGAAGGAGGAAGGCGAGAAAGAAGAGGGCGAAAAGAAGGATGAAAAGCCTACTGCTGCAGATGGTGAGCCTGTCGAATCTAAAGGTGATGATAAGGGTGAAGTGAAAAAGGAAGAAGGGAAGAAATAATTTACCCCCACACCAACTTCCGAACAATTTTTAATGCCAGTAATTATTTTAAAACAAAGTTGCTTAGCTTAGTTTATTATGACCATACTTGAAGTTGGTGTGGGGGTCTACATATAAAACTGTTCCGTTTACGCGGAACGGTTTTTGTTTTATATCTTGAAATGATATAATTATAAACATGATGATATTAGGGCGAAAACCAGTAATTTTATTATTGGCGGTGCTTTTTACAGCATTTTGCGCTTTTAGTTTTTCCGCATTGGCCCAAGAAAGCACCGAAGAGCCGGAGATAGATCAAGGTGCGGTTGATGATACAGAGGAAGATATCGAAGGTCTGGAAAAGAAATTGGAAAGAGAAGAAGGAATAAAGGCCAGATACGAAGGGGATCTCAGCCGGACGCAGGGAGCTATTAACGCTACCCAGTATGAAATAAATAAAACCGATGCCCTGATAGAAGAAACGGAAGAAACTATTTCAAGAAAGGAACAGGAAGTAGTGGATTTAAACAAGAGAATTGAGGTGCAAAAAGAGATACTTAGCCGGCTGATGCAGGAAATGTATTACGGAACGAAAGAGCCGTTGTTTAACATTACTATAAAGCAGAACGGATTTTCCCAGATGCTGGGAGGCGAGGATTATATACTTACTTTAGAAAACAAAATCAATTCCGTAATCGGAGATATTAAAGATTCTAAGAAAAATATTAAGGAAGATAAAGAGGAACTTGAAGGAGAAAAGGACAAACACGAGGGATTTTTATCAGTTAAACAAGTACAACAACAGGCTCTTTTAAATGAGAAAGCCGTAACGCAGTCAAAAATTGCTAAAAAGGAAGTTACAATTAGCGAATTTAACTCAAAGTTATCAAAATTGAGAAGTATTCTTTCTGGTTTCCTTGGGGAATCGTATGATGCTAGTGATATAGTAGATGCGGTAAAATTTGCCAGCAAGAAAACAGGCGTAAGTAAGGGATTTTTAATGGCAATGTTAGATAAAGAAAGTGATTTAGGGAGATTTACTGGGGCGTGTACGTACAAGAATACGAGGGTAAAGGATAGTGATAAAGAAGAATTTAAAAAAATATGCAAAGAACTAGATTATGATTATAAAAAGAAAAAAATATCATGTGCATTGAGCAGTGGTGGTTATGGTGGTGCGATGGGCGTTGCTCAATTTATGCCGACAACTTGGGCGTGGGGGAGTTATCCTTCTCAAATATCGGCGATAACTGGTCATAATCCAGCTGATCCGTGGAATTTAATGGATGGAGTTGTGGGTATGGCCTTGAAGTTAGAGCGTGCTGGTGGTGATAAAAAAAGTGGAGAACGTTCGGCAGCGATGATTTATTATTGCGGTTCAGATCATCCAGCAGAGACATATCCCGGAAGGATAGCGAGTTGTAATAACTACGCCGATACAGTTATAAGCTGGTCTGACGGATACGATGACTTCTTTTAATTATCAATGAGGATAAGTTTTAATTAAAAATACTGATTTTTAAATAGTTGGTTCCATAAAAAAAGCTGGATGAATGTTTATCCAGCTTGCACAAGTAGAAAGTTAGTATTAGATATCCTTTTTCAGATTTTTTAATTCTTTTACTATTTTATCTCCCTGTTCTATTACTGTAGTTTTTAGAGTTTCCATAGTGCCGCAAAAAATGAAAAACACTATCGTTCCAGCGATGCCTACCGCCACATTAGTTCCCAATCCTAGGAAAATGCCAACAGTTACCGCAAAGAATGATGCAGTAAAAAATCCAATGACGCTCATGGCCAACCTCCTATAGTTTTTTAATTTTTAAATAGCTAATTAATCATCAGAGCAGTTTATCATAATATATAACAAAAGTCAAGAACCTCGTAATATCCCAATAGCTTGGAAACGTTTTCTGGTGTAGAATAACCAGTTAAATATTAAGTTTCCAAGTATGTATACAACTAATCCTAGGATGCCCAGATTAAGGGCTCAAGCAGTCAATATGGTAAGATCGGGTAAATCAGTGTCTGGGGTAGCCAGGTATTTCGGATATTCCAAATCTGCAGTCAGCAAGTGGTGTCAGAAAGTTATTTATGGAGGAGTTCATGAAATACCAACCAGATCATCTCGTCCACATC
>BDTH01000103.1 GCA_002923195.1 bacterium BMS3Abin15 | reverse complement strand
AACATAATTGGGCCTGTTCTTTGTTTGAATAAACATTTTCCCCAAATATTCACCGATCAGGCCAAGAAATATTAACTGTATCCCACCTAAAAACAGGACAGAAATCAATATAGACGTCCACCCCGGCAGCGCTGTTTTAAAATAGAATTTTGTGACTAATGCATAAGCTGTGTACAAGAATGTACAAAAAGAAATAAAAAAACCAACCATGACCGATATTCTTAAAGGCACTATACTGAATGATGTAATGCCCTGCACGGCAAAAGAGGTCATCATCCCTAACGTATATTTAGATGAACCGGAATGCCTGCTTTGTATGTCATATTCAATACCAGCCTGATTATATCCTAACCATGAAACAAGCCCCCTTATAAAAAGCCCGTCTTCCCTGAACTTCCTCAATTCATTAACAACCTTTTTATCCAGCAATCTAAAGTCTGCTGAACCTAATGGTATATCAACATCAGATATCTTATTTATAAGTTTGTAAAAAAATTTCGATGTTATCTTTTTAAAAAAACCAATATCCTGAATATCTCTTCTAACCGTATACACGACATCATAGCCTTCCTTCCATTTTTTGATAAGCCCGGTTATCAATCCCGGGGGGTGCTGTAAATCAGCATCCATACTTATTACACAGTCTCCCCCGGCATGGTCTAACCCGGCTTTTAAAGCCCGTTGATGACCAAAATTCCTTGAGAAAGAGATATATTTAACGGAGGTATCATCTTTTGCAACTTCCTTTATTTCGTTGAGAGTTGAATCTGTACTTCCGTCATCAACAAAGATAATTTCATAAGAATATATTTTTCCCAGTTGATCCGCAACTTTTTGAGCGATTACTTTTATATTGCCGGCTTCATTATATGCCGGGATGACCACTGATATCATCATCTTTTCATAAACTCCTATACTTCTGTCTCCCATGTTCGGTGTTTTAAACATGGTTAAGGTCATATTATACAGACCGATCCTGTCAGAACACCATAATAATCCCGCTTTATTCCTTTAAAGAATATACCACACCATCTGAACATTCGTGTACTAACACAAATGCATCATTATCTTCTCTCTTATTAAAAAGTCCTGAAAAATTACTCCCCAAATGACGCTCATTGCTTTTAAGTTCGAATAAAACAAGCGCTTGCGCTCCAACTTTTAACATACTATTTTTTAGTGCTGATGCCATGTCTTCAGGACGAGTATTCTTATACCATTTCTTCCATGGCAAAGCTACCGTCGAATATCCACCGAAAAAGCTAAGATTAAACGGATCATTAGTTACAATTATAATATTTTTTTCATAATTTTCTATTGTCCATTTATATGTACAAGAATTCAGGATAGAATAAAATTCCTCGTGTTTATTAAAAAACTCGGGCGAATACGAATAAGTTTTATAACCATTACCAGATGCTATTATACCAAGAAATAATAGCATTCCAATCAGTGATAATTTAGGGAATCGTTGGACTTTTATCTTTTCCCATGCAAAAACAATCATGAAAACACCGACTATAAACAAGAAGGGCACCAGCGGAGACAAATAGTACGTTACTAATTTTGGATTAATTTCTGCAAAGACATAGACAAGTAATGCCATATATCCGAGCATAAAAATCAGAATTAGATCCAATCCTGAATTTAAGTATTTTGGCAACTCCCTTCGTAAATTGACATTTAGAAACATATAAAGAATAAACACTACCGTACATATTACGATTAATGTGCCCATATACTTTCCTATTGGAAATTGTAAAAATAACATCTTTATCACACCTTCAATAGCACTTTGATATGAAGATTTATGTGCCCAGGAATAACCACTATATGAACCAGAGATAATATAGTTACGGGTAAAAATCATCACCATAGTAATTACAGGTAATGACATTGCCAAGATTGTAGATTTATATTTATACCCTAGTCTTTTATTTTTAATTGAAATTACCACTTCCCAAAAAAACACCACTATAAGGACTATTCCCGAATATTTGGTCATTATTGCAGCGCTGGCACAAATACCAGCAATGAAAAGATTTCGTCTGTATAGAAAACCTTCAGAATGTCGAGACACGGCCAAGAAATAAATAGCTGCCACTGTTAAGGCAATAAACAAGGGTTCAGTCCAAATGTAATGAGTAACCGTTAGGAGAGGGAGGGAAAAAGAGACAAGTATTGCGGTCAGTAAAGCAATACGTTTATCATAGAAATTTTTCATTAATAAAAAAGTGAAAATTGAAGTAACTACATGACAAACTAAATTCAATACTTGTGCAGCCAGAAAACTCTCTGGCGTAACACCTCCCAGTAGTGCCAGAAGTATTGGTAAAAGAGGTGGATGTATAAGTAATGGAACCGTACCGTCAACGGGTATATCTCCTCTGTGCAGAAAAATCATGGGGACTCTTAATCCATTGCCGGAGATTATCTGCTGTGAAACGAGTGAATAGGTGATTGAATCGGGAGAGAGCCTTATGTTTTGCACTGCAAGAAACGCTGCCGAAGCGGACGTTACGATTAATATGATATATATCCATATATCGTATTTATTCGTGAAACATAACTTTCTATTATAAGAAAAATTCATTAACAGGCTTCCCGGATGACAAAAAAGGTGTACATTAAATAATAGCAAAGTAAGATAAAGTTGTGCAATAATATTGTTAGAATTTTTGAAAGCAATGGAGAGACATAGAACATGCAAAACAATAATGGACTTAAAGAGGCATTAAAGACCCCTTGGATATATGATTTATTTCAGAGTTTTGTTGGAGAGAAAAGAGCAAGAAAGTGGATTGCCCGGAATATATGGAAATGCAATAGTGGAGAAAATATTGTTGATATTGGCTGCGGAACCGGTCTCATCCTTAACTACCTCCCCGATGACATTCAGTATACGGGATTTGATAAAAATGAGAACTATATTCAGTTTGCTCGTAAGAAATTTGGCGATAGAGGAAGGTTCCTCGTAGGTACTCCCAGTGATTATTTAAAATCCGGTGAAAGCGAATTAAACATGGCTGACATTGTTCTCTGTAACGGTTTGTTACATCATTTAAAGGATAAAGAGGTTCTCGAAGTATTTAAACTTTCAAATAGAATAATGGCACATAGCGGACGGTTAGTCTGTATTGAACCAAGTTTTCTTGCTAAACAATCGACCATATCAAAATGGCTGCTCAGTCAGGACCGCGGTGGATTTGTCCGCAGCGAAAAGGAGTGGAAAGAAATAACAGGTAAGGTCTTTAGTTCATTTTCTACCAGCATAGTTACCGGACTCCTCCGAATACCTTACATTCATATAATCATTGAATGTAATAAAGTATCCGGTTGATTTTCAAAATAAAACTTTCTATTCCGTCATCCAAGCATGTTGGTTTGGAAATCGCTTAATTCAGGTAATATATGGTATGATTTCAAATAGTATTGGAAATTATTCACCTGATAGTATCAGTAAAGAAAAGATCAGTTTCGATGATATCAGAGGAGTCAAGAATTGAATAATCAAGTTAGATATTCCGTCGTTATTCCGGTTTACAATAGTGAAACCACTCTTGAAAAACTCTTCGAACGGCTCCTGACCGCCCTTAAAACTGTCCCGGAAGATTTTGAGGTAATTTTTGTGGACGATGGAAGCAGTGACGGGTCCTGGCAGAAATTAAAGGACCTGCGCACTAAGGACAACAAGATCAAGATCATTCAGCTCATGCGTAATTTCGGGCAGCACAACGCCCTTATTTGCGGTTTCTATTTCGCAAAAGGGAAATATATCATCACAATGGACGATGACCTCCAGAACCCTCCCGAAGAGATTCCGAAGCTTATCAGCAAGATCGGGGAAGGCTATGATATCGTTTACGGCAAGTATATATCCAAGAAACACAGCGGTTTCAGGAATCTGGGCTCCTTGCTTATTCAGTGCGTATACAAAAAAGTATTCAATGTTCAGAACATGTTATCGTCTTTCAGGATCATCCGGGGACAGCTGATACATAGCATCCTTAAATATGAGAAAAGCTATGTTTTCATAGACGGGCTGCTGGCATGGAACACAAGGAATATCGGGTACGTCCAGGTAGAGCACCACGAAAGGACAGTCAGTAAATCAGGCTACAGGTTCAAGAAGCTGCTTACTCTTTCACTTAACATGATCACAAATTTCTCCATTCTACCGCTTCAGATATCTTCGATCATGGGCCTGCTGTTCGCCCTTCTCGGTTTTATGACGGCAGGTTACTTTCTTTTAAAGAAAATCATATACGGCATACCCGTGGAAGGGTACACATCTCTGATTATAGCGATAACGATCTTCGCCGGGATACAGCTGCTGACAATAGGTTTGATCGGTGAATATATCGGGAGGATCCATCTTAACATTAACAATAAGCCCCAATACGAGATAAGAGAACAGATACTCTAGACATAAATGGAATCGGTTGAATACTTAGATTGGGATTCAAAATTTTTCGGCTTTAAAATAGGACGCATTTGCATAGATACTGAACAACTACGGTCCGGATCATTGGACAAAGCAGTAGAAGAGGCCCGTGCCAATAAGATCAATTGCCTTTATGCCGAGCTTCCTTTCGGCAGTCCCGAACTGCTTTCATACTGCTCTGAAAACAAATTCTTATTAGTCGATCTCAAAACAAGATTAGGAAAAAAATTAGATAACAAAGTCACAAGATTAAGCTCTAGTAACATAACATATAAACTAGAAAATAAATATTACCCGTTTTTAATAAAAATAGCAAAACAGATCTCAATACAAAGCCGGTTTACCCACGATTTAAAATTTGGGAGAGAGAAAAGCTGCAAGTTATACGAAGAATGGTTAAGAAAGGCTTTTTATGAACAATACTGCGATGATTTGATTCTGTACGTCAAAGATGACAAACCTGCCGGCTTTATAACCTTGAGAATCAAGGAAGGACATCCTTTCATTGATTTACTGGGTGTTTCGAATGAACAAAGGGGAAAAAAGATAGGCACATGTTTAATTAAGGCTGCTGAAAGAAAATTATCAATAGCTGGTTATAACACATTGAAAGTTGTTACCCAAGGTCATAACATCAGTGCATTAAGTACATACCAGAGCATGAATTTTAGGATTGAAGATATGAATATTTATTATCATAAATGGATAGATTAAAAATGCAATCTCCAATAAAAATACCTTTCAATAAACCCTTTATCGTTGGTAAGGAACTCTATTATGTTGCCCAGTCCGTACTAAGCGGCCATATTGCGGGTGATGGCTTGTTTACAAGAAAATGTCAAGAGTTCATGGAAAAAAAGTTTAATGCAAATAAGATATTACTAACTACATCCTGTACGTCAGCCCTCGAGATGTCTGCGATTCTTTGTAACGTGGGGGTAAAGGATGAGGTGATATTACCCTCTTTCACATTTGTATCGACTGCCAATGCTTTCTACATGCGTGGAGTAAAAGTGATCTTTGTGGACATTAAGCAAGAAACACTCAATATTGATGAAGCAATGATTGAAGATGTCATAACGGAACATACAAAGGCAATAGTGCCGGTCCATTATGCCGGCATAAGTTGTGAAATGGATAAGATCGTTGATTTAGCCTGCCGCTATAATCTGTATGTTATTGAAGACGCAGCTCAGGGAATTAATGCAAAATATAAGGGGAAATTTCTCGGTACGATAGGGGATATCGGTACATACAGTTTTCATGAAACCAAGAACATTATTTGCGGTGAGGGCGGCGCTATTGTAATAAACAATGAAGCGTTGATTGAACGTGCGGAGATCATACGGGAAAAAGGAACCAACCGCAGCAAGTTCTTCAGAGGAGAAGTAGATAAATATACATGGGTAGATATTGGATCATCATATTTACCGTCTGATCTTTTAGCGGCTTTTCTGTATGCCCAGCTTGAAAATATGGAAGTTATAGAAGAACAGCGTAAGGATATTTTTAATTATTATTATGAAGCTTTGACACCTTTAGCAAAAAAGGGGGTATTAAGACTCCCTGCAATACCGTCAGAATGTAAAAGTAATAGTCATATGTTCTATATTATCCTTGACGATGAGCAAACCAGAGATGCCTTGATGAATTATCTAAAATCAAACGGAATATTGGCAGTATTCCATTATCTACCGCTTCATCTATCGCCTATGGGCCGTTCAATGGGATACAAAGAGGGCCAGCTTCCAGTGACTGAATACATTAGCGAGCGCTTGTTGAGGCTACCGTTTTATTATAATTTAAGTCGTGAAGAACTGACAAAGGTTTCAACCTGTATTGAACTTTTTTTTAAAGGAAAGAAAGATAACTTCCCTCCTTAGTAGTATCCTATAAAAAAAGCATAAATGTGAAGTGGACGGGAAGGCACTCTGACCATGAAACATACTGGCAAAGAAACTACTCTTATAAAGAGGAAGATTCTACTATCCTTATTTATATACTTCAAACTAACCTTACAAGACTTATATTTTACGAGCTTTTACGGCAATATTAACCATAAGCCACGGCATGCTTTTTCCATAAATTTTATCAAAAAAACCGAAAAGGCCATCTATCTTTTCAGAAAAAAATGGACAGAAATTAAATCCTGCAAGTGCTTCTATAGAAAAATCCAGCATTTCAAGGGCATGCCTGATCTCTCCGGGCCAGAGAAAATTCTCATATCCTTCATAAGGTCTTAACTTTAGCAGCGTAGCCAATTTTACGACAGGACTCCACAGGCGGCACGGAACAGTTACCAACAAGAACCCGCCGGGTTTTACAACGACGGATAATTCCCGGAGCGCGTTAATGGGATCAGGGGTATGTTCAATAACTTCCGTGCTTAAGACAATATCAAAATGATTCTTCTTGACAGGCAACTCTAAAACACTTCCTAAAATTTTTTTGCTGTTGCACTTCCTTCCGACCTGTTTAAGCAGATTAAGGCCGACATCCAAAGAAACTACTTTTGCTCCGAGGTTTTCTGCGGCATGAGAAAAATGCCCACCTCCACTTCCTGCATCCAGAAACAGTCTATTTTTCAGTTCAGACGGATCAATCAGTTTCCCGAAAATGAGCTGCAAACGACGTGCAGTTTCATATTCATTTGCAAAGTCATCCCATTTATTCCGTGCGGCTAATTTGTCGTAAATAAAAGTTTTATTAACTTGATTTTTATGCATTAATAGTGGTGCATTGCAAGGTAATATGATTACAATTAAGTATAGCTTAAAAAATTAGTTTTTTGCTAATAAAATAAAGGGATTGTACAATTTACCGAGTTTTATATAATGCGTTAATAACTGAGTCAAAAATTGCATGGGTAATATTTGAGCTAAACAAATTCATTTTTTTACTAATCATATTTTTCCTTCCTTATTCTGTTATTTGCCTTTTTAAGATTATCTTGAATTAGCCCCAAAAGATGCTGTCCTATTTTAGGCTCTTTGTCAAAGAGATTACTCATCTCTTCAGAATCTTGCTTCAGATTAAAAAGGATCGATTCCCTCTTTTCAAGATAATGTGTCAACTTATAATCACCCTCCCAAACGGAAATACTCCCTCTGGCAATCTGATGCCCGCGGCTCCGGTTCCCATCAAAATTCATGGAAAATGCAGGCCGCTGAGGAAGTTTTCCCCCACGCATAAGCGGTACCAATGAGCGTCCTTCCATCCATAGAGGTATATCGATATTAACTAAATCTAATATTGTTGCGGGAATATCAATCTGTTCCAGGGTATTCACGGTTTGTCCCTTTATATGGCCCTGGTTCTTTAATGAATAGTGGAATTTGCGTCACCTGTTCATAAAGAAAAGGGCCTCCATGAGTGAAGTACCCGTTGTAAATTCATCCCATTTGTTTTGTGAGGCAAATTTGTCGTAAAAAAAGTTTCATTTGAAAGGTTGTTATGCATTGATTATGGTGCGTTGTATTGATATAATCAATATATATATTATAGCTAAAAAAATTAAATTATTGCCAATCAAAGAGGGGGATTATAGTTTGTAATGAAGACTCCCCGCCGCAAGCTGACGGGGTATCATCAGGTAAGGGATTATTTTACAAATCCCCCTAACCCCCTTTACAAAGAGGGTTCAAGGAAACCCCACAGCAGAGACTGTGGGGTATTAAAAACTTAATAAAATTTTCTCTGATTTTAAGAAGGAAAATATACCAGTGAAAATCTCGATAGTAATACCGTGTTTCAATGAAATTAACACCATTGAGGACGTTTTGGAAAAAGTATCAAATATTCGTTTGGGATGCGAAAAGGAAATAATTGTTATTGACGATTTTTCAACTGATGGAACAAGGGAATACCTCAAGTCTTTAGAGAAGAAGGATGACTCTGTTAAATTTATTTATCACGATGAGAACAGGGGGAAAGGTGTTGCTTTGAGGAGAGGTTTTGGAATTGCCTCCGGTGATGTAATTATTATTCAGGATGCTGACCTCGAATATAACCCTGATGAATACCGCAAATTACTGAAGCCAATTATCGAAGGCAAAGCAGATGTAGTTTATGGTTCGCGTTTTATAGGCGGTGAATCACATCGGGTTTTATACTTCTGGCATTATATGGGCAATAAATTTTTAACCTTTTTTTCAAATGTATTTACAAATCTTAACCTTTCCGACATGGAGGTCTGTTATAAGGTTTTCAGACGGGAAATATTGGACAGAATTGAACTGAAAGAAAATCGGTTTGGTTTTGAACCTGAATTTACTGCCAAGATAAGCCGGCTGAATTGCAGGATTTATGAGGTTGGAATATCATATTCCGGACGAACTTATACTGAAGGCAAAAAGATCAACTGGAAAGATGGCGTCAGGGCATTATATGTTATTTTAAAATACGGTATCTTTAGATAAGCCGGTAACGTTATGAGACAGGGGGGTATCGTCCTTCTCCATTTATTCAGATAAGATGTATACAAAATAAGGTGTGTCCCCTATCCTTTTCCACTCATCTAAATAGTCATAACATTGTAAACCTTCATCTTCATAAATTACGATGGCCTTTGCCCCGGTTTTAGAGAACGTCTCGTAAACTTGAGACTTAATTGATCTGTCAGCCTCTAAAAACTTATACTTTTCCTCCTTAGGTATATCGGCAACAATCCGGAAACGGGCTAATCGCGCCCAGTAGTTGCTGCCTGACCACCCAATAGACGCCACCTTGTCTCCGGCCCGGAGTCCCATCCGGTTCAGTGTCTCAGCAACCTGCCATGATACATGAGGTGCGGAACTTATCCTGTTCGACTTTATTTGGTTGTATGCTTTCAGCAATGGTGAATAAACTACCCCTATCATTATCAGCATTGCAATGAAAACAGGTATACAAGACAATAATGTTTTAGATTTATCGGATTCAGGCAATCGTACACCTGAAAAGATTCCCGCCCAGAAGAGCACAATAAACACACCTATAAACCTGTTTTCCACATGTACCAGAGAGTATATTCCCATTGCTGCAATCGCAGGTATGAACAAACTCCATTGTCCTGCTATATCTTTGACACATAACCAGCGTCTGCGACTCAGATAATAAAGGATCAAACAGCCTGTAATAAGACTTGGCTGCAGTTTGAATAATATGTCTGCATATTTGCTTAATATCTTTTTTATAACAGGCAGTTGTTCCGACAGGTTAAAGTGGATTCTAACCCCTTCATGCCAGTATGAAGGATCATACCACGGAGGATAGGTGCCTCCTATGGGTGTTCCGAATTCATAGACGGCCGGTTCATTAAAAATTTTTCGGGTAGGATGCCAGGGAATGCCGCTGCCGGGCGGCTCACCCTGCCAGTGAACCCATTGCGTAACAGAATTTACATACCAGGCGTAGTTTAATTTTCCGCTGTCACCATATGTCAGGCGACCTTTGGAATCAGAAAGGGCTGAGATAAAAGGACCGGCAACCAGAAGGAAGCCTGTTAACGCAATGAGTACACGAGGCATTGCTTTTCGAAAATTGCCGACCAGGAATAAGCTTATTAATAAAAAGATGAATGATAGAGGAAACATAATGGCCTTTGCCAGGTAAGAAAATCCGAGAACCACCCCTAAAGTGAGAAATGTAAGCCGGCTTATGGAGCCTCTGCGAATGCGAAGTAATATGCCTGAAGCTAAATATACAAATGCTGCAACACACATATCAGGGGTTACTATTGAGATTGTTATTAAGTCCAGGGAAGTCCAGATGAACAGGGAATAACCAAATACAATCAATGCCCATTCAGGATAATTCGCATATTTGCATTCAGGTGACCTGGATATACGATGTCTATGATAATGAATCAATTGCTTAAGAAAGAAATAAAAACAGACTAAAGCACACAGATAAATTAAAAAATTTGCCAGATGTACAACAGAAAATTCCCAATACGGTGAAGGGTTAAAGATAAGTATGGCCAAACCTAACAGCCAGGAGTATAAAGGACTCCAATAAGCATTAACAGCCATATCCCAGTCACCCCGAACATACGCATCACCCATATCTAAATAAGAGATTCCGTCCGAATTCATAGTATTGCGTGTATCCCAAGCCTGGTAAGCTCCCAGCACTATAGCCATAAGACAAAAAATAATTAGTACCCGCCGGTTTTTACGGTTTCTGTCAGTCGCCCTGTATATATCAGTAGTTGGCTGTTGTGCAGTCATCAATGAGATTTATCTTTCACCAAAAGAATTTCTTCGTTGGCTTTTTTAAGGTTTTCCTGAATTAACTCGAGAAGATACCTGCCGGTTTCAGGTTCCGTGTCAATGATGTCATATAACTCATCAGGATCGTTATTTAAATTAAAAAGCAGAGACTGATTTCTTTCGAGATAATGTATCAGCTTATAGTCACCCTCCCAAACAGCGATACTTCCACTGTTAATCTGATGCCCGCGGCTCCGGTTTTCCTCAAAATTCATTGAAAACGCAGGTCTCGGGGAAAGTCTTTCTCCATGTATAAGCGGCACTAATGAGCGTCCTTCCATCCATAACGGCACACGTATATCAGCTAAATCCAGAACTGTAGCAGGAATATCAATCTGCTCCACCAGGGTGTCCACTGTTTGACCCTTTGTCTGTCCGGGTTCTTTTATAATAAGTGGAATATTCGTAACCTGTTCATAAAGAAAAGGGCCTCCGTGAGTTAAGTAACCATGTTCAAAACTTTCTCCATGATCGGCAGACAATATGATAACGGTATTTTCTATTTTCTTTTTATTAAATTCTTCGATAAAGCCCTCGAATTTTTTATCAATATATGCAATAAACTCATCATAATAATCTCTCATCAGATCAACATCCGGCTGCATTTCTTCCGGAACGGGCTGGTATTGAAACAAATATTTATATGATTCTTCTATTAATTTCTCCTGTCCCTTGTATGATCTTAATTTCAAAGAAGGGTTGAAATTCCCTTTATAAGGCTCAGGGGGCAAATACGGGTCATGAGGCGAAAAGATGTGGATCCATGCAAAAAAGGGTTTGGGAAGATTACCATCAATAATTTCTATAAATTTGTTAAATGCCTTATCAGGCGAAACAGTTGTCTGAGAGATGTTTCGTGAAACCAGATTGAGAAATCTGCTTAAAATAAAATCATTTTTTAAAATCCAGTTATACATTCTTATTTTATCACCGAATGCCCGGTAAAGCATCACATCAACAATTCCGAATTTCCACCCGAATAAAGAAGCGGATGTACTAAACTCAGTTGCAGGGGGGGCGATATCAAAACTCCCGGATATACCTAATACTTTGACTGATGCAAAAGGATTTACAACGAGAGCTATATTGAAGTATCCATTATTTTTCAGCACTGACGGCAGGCTTTCAACATTGCTTCTTATCGGCATAGTGCCCTCTATCTGATAAGTCTGATGGG
>BDTH01000102.1 GCA_002923195.1 bacterium BMS3Abin15 | reverse complement strand
CCGCCGGATACGAGGATTTTGGTGTTTGTTATTTTTTTCATTTTATTTTGTTGTGTGGTTCATTGTTTGAGTCTGCCACGCCGCTATGCGGCTCGCAGAATAGGTTTCCTGTATTTTGTTTGGTCGTTGTAAGTATTGCTCCGGTAGTTACTTACGGGTTTGTTGCAGAAGTCTGCCACGGCCTCCGGTGTCGGCCTCGCAGAATAGGTTCTCCGGTTGTTTATTTGGTGGTAGTAGGTATTACTCCGAAACTTAGTTACGGAGCAGTAATTTGCGAACCGCCTTTGGCGGTGAAGCAATCTCCTCCAACGCCAGCGCCCTAAAGTTCAAAAAACAGGTCTTTCCATTCCGGGTTGGTAGCTTCAATCAGTGCTATCTTTTTTACCCTGGAGCCCGCTTTCAATTTCTTTTCCATGGCTCTTGCTTCAAGAATGGTGTCATACTCTTTGTACCATACCAGCTTGTCAACGTTATAGCGGGCGGAGAAGGAGTTTTTATACTTTTTGGTTTTATGCTTTTTAATCCTGTCTTTTAACTCATGGGTCTGGCCGGTATAGATAACCCCGTGGGGTTTGTTGGCAGTTATGTAGGTGTGGTATTTCATTAGTTGGTTCTGTGGTTCATTGCCCTAGCTTTTCTATCATGTGATTTTCTATAGGTATGTATTTCGATTGGATCATATTGTTGATGAAACTTTGCTATATCAAGTTTAAACTGTTTTGATATAGTTGAAGTGTATATTTTTACGAAAACCTGTACTAAAATTATCAAGGCAAACAATCCTATTACCTTGTTTCAATAATACTTCACAGAGGTTAGAGCCTATAAAACATGCTCCTCGGTTACGGGGATTTTGGTGTTTGTTATGATTGTTTCGCTACTGTTCATCGTTTTTTCTTAATTTTCATTTATGTGGTATAAGGATAAGTTATCATTGACTAAAAAAAGTGAGTCACAATTTTTTACCCAGTCAGGACGTCATCGTAAAATTCTGGTATTATTGTCAATTCTGTATCAATTTTTCTTGCTACTGAATAGCTAATTCATCATCAAAACGGTGATATATCTGTAAATTAGCCATGCCGCAGTCTGGCAATATTGACTTTTATACAGCAGTATTATGTTTTCTGAATTTACGAATTGGCTTAGTTATCCATTTTTTAATTTTTAAAAGTCATAAGATGCGATCCTATAAATATCATTGTTTTTAAAATATTTCTGAAACTTGTTAAAATATTTTTTCTTAGTGTTATACGGTCTTTTTTTCGATCGGCAGGTGTGTGAAATCCACGGAGGCTATAGTCAATCTTTATGTCGTTCTGAGCGAATAAATCTACCACGTTATTTTTATTCCATTTGCCTTTTATTATACCACCATTCCTATGGCAATTAAATATAGGACCATTTCTCGTTATGAATTCTTTTGTGATTGAATAAAATTTGTAATTTAAAACGGAAGCTCTTAAAGATCCCAGAATTTCCAATTCCCAGGGTGATTCCGAGAGAAAAAGATGCTTTTTCAGCACTTCTTTTCGCCACAAACCGGGGAACATGACCACACGATATTTTGTCCACCTTTTAATCAAATCCAGATCTTCAAATTTTGATTTTTTTTTATGCCAGGGACCTTTTCGCAAGCGAATATGATCTATTTCTGAATGTTTGTAGATTAGATCGATAAGTTGTTTAAACTTCTGTTCGTTCCCTTCGGACCGGAGAAAAAAATCTTCGGCAAGAATTAGCACAATATCTTGATTAGCCATCTCTAAAGCAATGCTCATCCTTTTTCCCCAGGAAAGAGTTTTTTCTCCTCTTTTATTGGTCGTAATTGTTCTGATGTTTAATTCCGGGTCGGAATACTGCTCAGCGTTGGTAACGAGCAATATTTCCGAAGCCAGCTGTACCGGAAAATAAAGTTTGAATAGTTTAAAAAAACGGATCCCAGCAATCTTTATAGCCGTCGGAAGAACTAACAATAACAGATATAAGATTGGTGTTATTTTTAGCCTTTAAAGAGTTTTTCATAGGTTGTTTGGTCTATTTGGTTTACATACACGCTCACTTCATGGTTTATACAGGGCTGTTTAATTCTAACACAAAAATAAAATAGAAAAATCAAGAAATATTAGCATCTTTGTAATAAGCTAAATTACAAATAGATAAATCCATAGCTATAATATTTCCTGATGACATAAAAGACCACAGGAGGCCTCAAGGACAAAGATATCAATTAAAGCATGTCATTTTATTTTCCATTATGGTATGGTAATTTTGTCCAATAGAAAATCCTACAGGGATATACTCCGATACATTGATGAGAATTTTGCATAAATGAACTATCTCAAGTGGCTCTGCCTCGGGATAGTTCATTTATTTAGGAGGCTATTGGTCTATTATTAACCCGTTGTGCATTTAGGGCAAATTAAGTTTAAGATTATTAACAGGTCTGTCAAAAACAAACTTATTGAGATAATGAATCATTTTTAGCTAACCAATTTTAAAAAGAAACCTTACTCTACAACCATTATGAAATTCCAATAAAAAACACTTTTTTGGTAACTTTCAGTGGATGAAGTATCTATTTATTTGTTTTTCGGTTATGTTCCGTGCATCTTCTCCATCCAAAAAAGCCTTTGTCCATTCAACTATAGAATTCAGGGCTGTTTGAATATTCCATTTTGGCTTCCATCCCAACTCAGTTTTGGCCTTGGAGCAATCCAGCTTGAGATAGTTAGCTTCATGTGGTTGTAAATTAGAATCAATACTATAGGAGGCTCCCTTACCCCATATCTTACAAAGAGTATCAATAACCCATTCTACATTCTCGGCATCACTATCTTCATGACCAAAATTCCAAGCTTCTGCATATTGGATACCATTAATGAAAAGTTTTGCCGCCAAAGATAAATAGCCCGAAAGTGGTTCGAGCACATGTTGCCATGGACGAATAGCAAAAGGACTACGAATCTGCACTTCTCTGCCTTGCGATATAGCACGAATAAAGTCAGGGATTAAACGGTCTTCGGCCCAATCACCACCGCCAATTACATTTCCAGCTCGTGCTGTGGCAATTGCCACCCCATGTTTCGAATATTTTGAAGGGTTAAAAAAAGAATGTCGAAATGAAGAAGTGGCTAGTTCTGAACACCCCTTACTACTTGAATAGGGGTCGTATCCTCCCATAGGTTCGTTTTCGCGGTAACCCCAATGCCATTCTTTATTCTCATAACACTTATCAGTGGTTACATTCACCACGGCTCTTACACTTTTTACATAACGGCACGCTTCAAGCAAATGTATTGTTCCCATTACATTAATGCTATATGTTTCAATAGGATTTTTATAGGACTTCCTCACCAAAGATTGTGCAGCCATGTGAATAACAATTTCGGGCTGTACCTCCTGCATTACCTTAAGCACGTTATCATAATCGCGTATATCACCAATATAAGAAGTAATAAGTTCAGCGATTTTAGCTTCATTATATAAACTGGGATTTGTTGGTGGTTCCAATGCATAGCCATACACATCAGCGCCCAATTTATAAAGCAATAAGCATAACCAAGATCCCTTGAAACCGGTATGTCCGGTAACAAGCACCTTTTTATTCTTATAAATATTATTGAAGGCCTGGAGTGATTTTATTTCCACATTTTCCATAGGACATTATCTCTATTCCACATTTTTTCTAATATCACCTTATCGCTCAATTTATCCATGGCCATCCAGAAGCCGTGGTGATAATAGGCATTGAGTTGGCCGTTGGCAACAAGACTCTCCAAAGGTTTTCTTTCAAATACGGTGGCATCATCTTCAAGATAGTCAAATATCTCAGGTTCGAGCACAAAAAACCACCGTTAATCCAGGCACCGTCCCCTTCCGGTTTTTCACGAAAACGGGTAATATTGTGATCCTGGTCAATTTTTAAGGCGCCGAACCTTCCGGTGGGCTGAACTGCGGTTAAGGTAGCGACCTGTTTTTTTTGTTTGTGAAAACGCAATAATTCGATCACATTTACATCGGCAACTCCATCACCATAGGTCATCATAAAGGTCCCGGAAGAAAGGTAATCTTTTACCCGTAACAGCCTTCCACCGGTCATGGTATGCAAACCCGTCTCCACCAGAGTAACCTTAAAAGGTTCGGCATTGTTACTATGAATTTCCATCTGGTTATGCGCAACATCGAAAGTTACGTCGGCCATATGAAGAAAATAATTGGCAAAATATTCTTTAATCACATAGCCTTTGTATCCAAGACAAATGATAAATTCGTTGAATCCGAAGGAGGAGTAAATTTTCATAATATGCCAAAGGATGGGCTTGCCTCCTATTTCTACCATCGGTTTGGGCTTGATGGATGTTTTCTCGCTCAGGCGTGTACCAAAACCTCCGGCTAAGAGTACTACTTTCATGGGTTTAAATTTAATTGTTGATAAAAAAGATTTAGCCTGCCGATTATTAGGGCATAGGAACAAGCCTAAATTATGTGACGACTATATAAAATTTAAAGATACACAGAATGATCTTTGAAAGACAAGACTTAATGTAAGTGCTACTTATAAACAAAGTAAAGAAAAATTGCACAATACTTCCTGCTTAGAACAACCAACTAAGAATCTTATCACCTAAAGAATTCCTTTTGCAGCTTATCCAGAAAAGGAGAAAACAGGATTCTCCTTACTCATATCAAGGGTTACTTATTTCAAAATGTTATATCATGCATCTTTTATGCGATGCCACTAGTATCCAAAAGACGTCATATTAAAAAGTCCTTGACAACCCGTATTTTACGTTATCTTAACGATTGCACTGAGATTCTGGGAATATTTTAGTTTTTTTGAAAAAAGTTTCGAATGCTAGTGCATGTGGGCTTATTACCATTATGGCAACTTTATCCAACAGAATAATCTAAAGGTTATATATTACATTAATGAGAATTTTGGACAAATGAACTCATTCGAAACTCTGACTCAGGGTAGTTCATTTATTTAGGAAACTATTGGTCTATTATTAATTTTTCTGCACCTCTTTTCCCGCTTAATATACAATGGTTGCTCCAAAGGTAAGCCCACTCTCCAAAACGACCAATATAGGAAATTTTTTTTTCATCAAAATATTCATGAATAATAGCCACATTTTTTTTTCGGTTAAAGTCAAAAACTACATTAGCATATTTTACTTCTCTGTAATCAGAAACTTCTATGTCTTTATTAGAAAATAGTCCCATTTTTACTCCTTTCTCCACAATATGCTCAATTAAAGCTCCGCCTTTTAATTTGGCCCTTTTCTTTTTTGAGAAATACGTCTCAAATTGCAAAGAACTCTTATCGGCAGGAGCATTATCAAGGGCCTCCAATGAAGGAGAATAGGCGCGTGCAGGTAAAATATCTTCATCATAAATATAAAACCAAAGATTTTTAGGAATATCGGGACGATTAAAACCCAAGGAAACCAATTGCCCGGAAGTATTGAGTAATTTTTTACTCGCTTCCAATACAGCAGAAGGAACATCCTTAATTCTTTTTATCAATTCTGGTAGAGGCAGAGAGGACACCAATTGCTCGTAGTATACAGAGCTGTGATCTGAGAAATCAATGCGTTTTGATTTGAGGTCAATCAGAACCACCTCTTTATTGGTGTGAATGTTTGTTTTGGCTGCCATTTTTTGAAGAAAAGCTTTAAAGCCTCCTTTCCTTGGATAACGCATTTCTTTAATATAGTAATAATTTTCCTGTTGTTCTTCGAATGCTCCTTTTAACAATTTTTCAAGTGGAGGTAAACTAAATCTGGGGCCAAGCCAGTCAGTAGTCATTTGGTTTGCAGGAATAGTCCAATATTTTCTTGTGTAAGCACCAGGAAGGTTTTTGGCAAAGAAATCTCCGAATTGAGCAAGTAACCATTCGTTATAGTTTTTAGGGTCTGTTATGTCTGGTCTGTTTATGAAGTCTAAAATAATTTTTGTTTTTACCTCTGCAGGAAGTGATGCCAGATTATTTTGTGCAGGATGCTTTATCCAATATCCATGATAGAAATTGTACCCAATTGGTTTATGTATGTTGTAATCCGTACTTTTAGAAAAAACTTTATTTAGATATTCATCATCCCCAAAAGAAAGATGAACAAAATAGTCAAATCTGTATTTTTTATCAACGGTAAAATTATCACAGAGCCCTCCCCATGAAGGTTTTTTTTCAAAAACGGTATTTTCTATCCCCCTTAATCCAAGATGATATCCTGCCGAAATTCCGGATACTCCTCCTCCTAATATTGCAATCATATTAAGTTGTTTAATCTGCTCGTTAATATAGCTTTCTTCAGAAAATCACAGAACAAACTGCTCAGGTTCTTTTTGCAGCTATGAACTTACCATTAAGTAGTAAAAATTTAGAAATCCATTACTTTTTTCAGTAGAGTTTTTCATCAACAGCTCCCTTGTTAATCAGGTACTCTAACTGCTTAAGCCTTGAAAAATAGCGTCCGTTGAACCTTTCATCATCCATTCCGAAGGCTTTGTATTGGCGGTAAATATCCTCTATGGCCGGTTTCAACGTCCATTTTGGTTTGAAAGCGGGAAGTTCGCGGGCAATTTTGGTAAAGTCCACACGGTATGATCTGGAGTCGCTGCCATGCTCTCCGGTAATAACAACCTTACAATCAGGCACTACTTCACCCACCATTTTTGCAATATTTCTAACATCTTTAGCAATTTCACGATC
>BDTH01000101.1 GCA_002923195.1 bacterium BMS3Abin15 | reverse complement strand
GTCTTGGTTGAATACTAATCTTCGCATAGTAACCTCCATAATGTACAATATATTGTTACATAAAGTGTACATCATTTTGGTGGAAAGTGCAAGGTTTTTTTTGATTTGAGTTGTTGGAGTATAACGCAAAAGTCTGTGAATCGAACCCTTGATAATATTAACATGCTAAAAGACGTTAGAATATAAAAAAACAAACACTCTCCAAAAAGGTACCGCTGGTTCGATTTCACAGCACTGCCTGGTTATGTTTTTTTAAGTTGACTTTGATAACTTTACTAACGTGTCGGCTATTATTTTTAACTGTTCAGCTGATTTCTTATCCCAATTATCATCAGAGGCATCTGTGTGCTCAAATGACTTAATATCTATCGGACAAATTACTTCATGATCAGTTGATAGAAAGGGTAATATCTTATCGCTGCTAAAACGAACAGTCACATTAAATGTTGCGTCACCAATTGACCTATGTATACCACCATATTGTCCCCAAGTTATAATTCTTTTTGATCCCGGCCCTAGCGCGGGAATTCCAGTAAATAATGGCCCTTTATTGAGTACTTCTGGCATCGCTGCATCGTCAAATCCGAAAGCATCTTGAGGTAACGATCTTGAAAAACTAAATTTAACGTTCTTAGCTATGGACTTCCCTATATTCTCAATTACCAAAAGGATAATAGACGGCCTTCGATTATCATGAAGTGCATAGACAATGACATTTGGATCAACAGATGATCTGAAAAATAAATAATTAATTACAGTTGCTGACACCGCAATTATTGCCGCTGTGATACTTGCCCAAAAAGCACCTATGGTTGACCAATGAATATCAGATGGGTTCATAATTTATTTTTTAATACATAACGCTAAAGTCAGTGAATCGAACCCTTGAGCATCTTAACATGCTGAAAGACGATTTGAACATAAAATAATAACGAGAGCCAAATTCATCACCGCTGGTTCGATTTCACTGCACTGCCTGGTTATGTGCTTTTTTCTTCAAAATATTTTATTAACCTTTTTGCAACTTCTTTAATCGACTCACATTGATAGTTTTTGAATTTATCTTTTGTTGAAAGCTGCTTGTTTGCTCTGATTATGTATTTATCTTTCCCTTTTGAAGCTATCTTGTGCAGTTGATCTAGCGGAAACAACCATGCTCTTTCTGCTGTTTTCATGTTTTGCTTAAGTAGGACACAAAGAAGGAAAGCTTTTCTTTCTTTTTTTAGTGCAGATTTTTTTAGCTCAAAATATGCAGTATTGCTTCGTTCTTGCTTCCCCCGTTTTTTAATAGTATTCGTGCTTGATCTAATTTGCAATGGGACTGATCTAATAGTGAGTTTGTCATAAATCAAAACATCAATACCATCATCATCTGCCATTGGTTTGAATGGTGACAATCTTCCTTTAGTCTCTATCATTAATTCATTAGAGACAATGTTTTCTGCCAACGCACCTTTTTGTGTAGAGGATAATTCCATGTTTTTATTAACACATAACGACGTAATAACCTACGACGGCACAGGCAGTAAGATTATGATAACAGGAAAACATAGAAAGGCAACAGGGACTCAAAAAAGTGACCTGACAAAGTCGTTAGGTTCATTATTTTGTTATCTGTTTTTATTATGTTACCCTTACTAAATTAAAGAACATCCTTGAAACTTTTTATGCTGTCTTCGAGCTTCATTTTTTTTATTGATTGCATAGCTGTATCAATTACCACCATGATGACATCGTGGTTCATTGGGTTTCCAGAAACATCTGCAACAGTAATTCCCAATTTAGAGAGCAGAGAAGTTCCTTCAAAATTAATATCTTTTGTTAATAATTCTTTGCAAGATGAATACTCCAGTTCAGCATCGTTTAAGTTTTTATAAAAATCGATTTCTATGCCTCTCTTTTTGTCTTCAGGCCAATGATCAAAATAAGCTGTGACAATAGGTTCAACAATCAACGGTCCAAGTTTTTTTTGAAGAATTGTTCTTTTTTTCTGGCCTAGAATTGAATGAGCATATCTCATTGCTAAATGAGAGTAAAAATACAAAAATTCAAAGCATACATCTATAGGAATGGTAAGTTCATCTTCTTTAGAATTAGGAATGAAATGAGGTTTTAATGTTTCACCGGAAACAAATGCATTTTCAGCTAATGTCTTAGCAAAATCAACAATTTTATTGTGTGTCTCTATATCTTCGCTGATCTGGCTTGATTTCTGATTACCAAACAATTTTGAAAAGAATCCCATTGTTCATTCCTTAATTCAGATAACGATGAGTTCACCTGCCACGACCTGAAGGGAAATAAATGTTTGAAAAAGTATAAAATTTTTGATAGCAAAAGCTTTACTCAAAAAAGTGACCGCTGGTCGTGGTCAGGTGGAATGACTGGTTATACTCTCCAAATATCATTATGCAATATCTTCTTGAGGTAAGATTTGTTTACCATGTCTTACAGTCAATATAAAAACGTCGTTTGGGCTGATTCTGTAGATGATTCTGTAGTTTCCGTATAGGATTTCTTGAATATCCATTCTTTTAGTTTCTGGTACCCTCCGTCCACTTTTGGGAAACTTTTTTAATCGCTTCACCTTTTTGAATACTGTGTCAACCCATTTAACTGCCGCCCTTGGGCTATCTTGGGCAATGTATTGTGCAATTTCAGACACCCGTTCAATGGCGAGGGGGGACCACACTATTTTCATTTACTGATTCTCTTTAACACTTGAGCTTTTGCCTTCTCGTGATCAATACCTTTACCTTTCTCAATTTGGCTCTCAGCCGTCTGGATATCTTCGAGAAGTTCCACCTTTTCCAGTATAGTTTCGTACTCGTCAACGTCCAGTAATACCGCCACACCTTTTCCATATTGGGTGATGACGAGAGGTCTTTTGGTGTCGCGGACTTGTCTCAAAAAGGACGAAACACCAGCCCTAAATTCAGACATGGGTCGAATGTCTTGGTTGAATACTAATCTTCGCATAGTAACCTCCATAATGTACAATATATTGTTACATAAAGTGTACATCATTTTGGTGGAAAGTGCAAGGTTTTTTTTGATTTGAGTTGTTGGAGTATAACGCCTGCGTCAGTGATGCAGACCATGAAGCATATAAACAAGCTTGAAAACAGTTTGCAATATGTAAACTATCGCAACCTCAAAAGGTCACCGCTGGTCTGCATTCATCTGCACGCTGTTGTTATCTGCTTTTTTTGTCTTTCTTCGGTGACTTCTTTTTATCATTAAATTCCGGAAGATGTTTGTATTCATCAACATAATGCGCAAGGCATGAATATTCGAACTTTGCAACATCACCCATCTTGTTTAAATCATCTGGCAAAAAAGACGTCACATCGCATTCAAAAACGCTGACTGACACATAAAGATGATCAGTTAATTTGTCGTAGTCTTTATATTTGTAGTTAAATCTATCAGCTCCTCCATGGCGTTCCTTTGCTTTAGTTCTGATCGTACTGTCAAATTGACTTAATCTTCCTTTGAGTCCTTTTGTAGAGTTGCTCATGCCAAAATAACAAATTTCTTGCATCCATGAAAAGTGATTGCCAGCAATATTATTGTTGGAATAAGCAAGTGCATATACCCCCGGATAATTAAGTCCATTTAATTCAAACCGATTACGCCATTTGACCCAGTGAGTGAATTTCTCTTCAAACATTTAATGCCTCTTATTTACAGATAACGCCTAGCTCAGGGGAGCGAACCTGATTGATAACAACATCCAAAATAACATTTTGGATATCGAAAACTATTTAAATGCAAAATGATGTCGCTGGTTCGCTTCCACTGCAGCTGATGGTTATACAATCATTTATTGTCTGTCATGATATATAAAAATATAATTTATAAATGACTAATCCAATACCAATTACGAAAGGAATATAAAACAAAAGTTCATAAAGCAAGGTCTTTAGGAATAATTTTTTAACATTGTGTTTTTTATCTATATCTTTAATCAATTCAGGTATGCTGTCATAAGATATATTGTATTCTGCATATATGCTTCTCATAAATGATTTTGCATCATTGATTATATTTTCATCTTCCCTTTTAAGCTTACATAATTCAGATATAGCTTGAAGTTTTTTTCTTAATATCTTTCCATCTATATAGGAATACTCATTTTTAAAATAATAGATAATTATGTGTGAAAGCCCCATAACAATTGACAAGAATAATAGACTAAACGTAAATAACCCAAATGTTATTTTCTCTTTACTTCCAACCATTAATGCAAGCAAAACACCATTAAATGTAATCAAGGCAATTTTATGCCTAAAAATATTTAATTTAAGTTCTTTATTTTCATCTTCTCCCCGTCAGAACTGCATCTCGTAAGCTTGATATTTTATCACTTCTTTCTTGTGGCTTTAATATTTTTCGGGCTATTTGAGTAAGC
>BDTH01000100.1 GCA_002923195.1 bacterium BMS3Abin15 | reverse complement strand
AGTCATGGCTGTTTTTTTGTTATTAATAACTAATTAATAAAACCATGAAAAGAAAATTACAAATTGGCGTAATGGGGTCAGCCGCAGATGTAAAATACACTAAAAAAATAGAAAAAATTGCAGAAGAGACAGGAAAGATAATTGCTGAAAGCGGGAACATAACTATTTATGGCGCAGAAAAGGATTACGACTCGTTATCAACTGCGGCGGCTCGGGGAGCCAAGAAAGCGGGAGGCTTAACCGTAGGTGTTACCTACGGAAAGGGAAAGAATGTTTGGGATAAAGACGGAAACACCGATGTGGTTATTTGCAGTGGCATGGAAAGGGGTGGAGGAAGAGAATTTGTGTTAGTTAATAGCTGTGATGGAATAATTACCGTTTCTGGAGGATCAGGAACAATGAATGAGATGCTGGTGGCATATCAACTTAATATTCCCATAGTTGTGATTAGGGGTACTGGCGGGTGGTCAGATAGAATGGCTAGAAAAAATTTGCCAGATATTAGATTAATACGCTCTACTGACCCGCGCGTAGTTAAACAGATGACCAGCATGGAAATGTATAAAAATGTATCTGATAAGCCAGCTATGTCCAGGGATATGTCCTATTGCATTAATAAAAATGACACTGAAGAAGATATTTGTGAAGCAATTAGAAATGTTTTCGGTGACAAGAGTGATTTATTGGAGCAAGTTGAAGTACTTGAGCGGACCTCTTTTGATAAATTAAGCCCTATTGCGAAAGAGCGGCTTGGGGCGAAAGAAGATCAGGATAATGTTTTAGTTAGAATTATTTTAAGACATCCTGATAAAACCTTAACCAAGAAAGAAGCAGCAGCGCTATATTCAATGGCATATCCAAAAATTCATCAGGGAATCACGGGTGGGTACGAAGTTAAATGAGTCTAAATGCTCAGGATGATACTTAGCAGTCTTTCTGGTTGAAACTAAAAGCATGGTAAGGATGTGGATATTTTTTGTTAGATAAAAAATTAGCGAATATATTCACTGAAAAAATAAATCAGACGCAATTTGAGGGGTACATATGAATAATTGTCATATTAGGAGGCGAAAAGAAAACATTTGGCAGATAGTGGATAATAGTAAATAAAATAAATTTTAAAAGCGTTCGGAATTTTCCGAACGCTTTTTATTGAAGAATTGGCACCGACGACAGGATTCGAACCCGCGACCATCGGTTTTGGAGACCGTCGCTCTAGCCACTGAGCTACGCCGGCAAGCCAATTCGTCATCGGATCAATTTAACAGATTTTTTTAATCTTGTCAATATTTAGTTGACATAGGTAGTATTAATAGATACTATTAACCGAATACAAAAAATAGTTATTTTAAAATTAAAAAAAGGGGGTTTAAGATAAAATGGCACGTATTATTCGCGAAGAATTCAAGGGATTTTATTGCCGATGGCGCAAGACGCTTTCATAAAACGGATAAAAATATACAGAGAAAAGGAGTGATGAAAATGAAAAATAAAGATGTAGTTTTGTCAGGGATAAGAGCTACAGGCAGTTTGCATCTAGGAAACTATCTTGGGGCTATGAAATTTTTCGCCCAGTTGTCTCAGGACGGCACCAAGGATTGTTTTTTCTTTATTGCTAATCTGCACACGCTTACAACGAAAACTGATCCGGAAGACATCAAAAGAGACTTAAAGGAAATCGTTTTGGATTATGTTTCCATCGGAATAGATCCAAATGTCGCTACCATTTTTGCTCAGTCGAGTGTTCCGGAAACTTGTGAGCTTAACTGGCTCTTAGGGTGCCTCGCTTCTATGGGGGACCTCGAAAGAATGCCACACTTCAAAGACAAGAAAGACAAAAAAGAAGCCAAGAGAGAAATGGTGAACGCAGGCTTGCTGACATATCCGGTACTTATGGCAGCTGACATACTGGGACCGCAGGCTAACCTTGTTCCTGTTGGAGAAGATCAGTATCCCCATGTGGAGCTGACCCGGGAACTGGCCAGAAGATTCAATACGATCTATGGCGAAACCTTTCCTGTGCCAGATCTCCTTTCAGGAGAAGCGATTAGGGTTCCCGGACTCGATGGAACAGAGAAAATGGGGAAGAGCGACTACAACACAATAGATCTTTCTGACTCTTCTGATGTTGTAAGGAAGAAGATGGCTAAAGCCATGACCGATCCGTCAAGAAAAAAGAGGTCGGATCCTGGTAATCCATCAGTATGTAATGTATATGCATTGCATACATTGATTAGCAGCGGCGAAGAACTTAAAGAAGTGCTGGATGGATGCAAGGTAGCCGGTATAGGTTGTGTTGATTGCAAAAACATAATTGCGAAAAATATAACCAATATCCTTATGCCCATTCAGCAGAAGAGAGCTGAGCTCGCAGCTAAAGGACCGGATCTTCCTCTTGAAATACTGCACGAAGGAGGAAAACGCGCCCGCAGGACAATCTCCGTGACTGTAAATGAAGTAAAAGACAAAATGGGAGTACCCTCGTATTAAAAAAAGCCTCTTTGCGAAATTTCGCAAAGAGGCTTTTTAGTTGTTATTATTTAACAACTTTTCCTCCTGTAACAATGATATAGGTTCCAGAGTTAACACTTTCTGCTAGCTCTGAATCAATCTTTTTGACAAGATTCTGGGCTTCCTTATTAGGTTGGCGAACGCCGCTGTCATCCTCATTATCGAGAACAATGTCCGGCAATACGGATGCACAAGTTGGGAAGGTATAAATCTTATCGATCTCGAATCCGGATTCAGAAAGCAGTTTTTTTATTTCCTCAACGCCCCTTGGCCGGGCATAAAGAAAATATATTTCTCCGTTGTAGTGAACTTCAAGACAGCGCTTATCTAAGTCAATATGAGCCGCCAACGGTACTGGCCAGGGAAGGAAACCAAGCTTTGTCATTAAGCTTTCTGAGTTGTAGAACGAGAGGAGAAATTTACCATCGGGACGTAAAGAACGTTTCAGCCATTTCAGGAATCCCTTAAAATTTTCGATTTCACTAGCGGTACCCATGTTCATTATTGCCAGGGAAATTGAATTTTTTGGAATATTAACCCCATCCTCAATGTCAGCAACTTTAAATTTAGCATTAGCTGTACGATTGGTAATTTTTTTCTTAGCCACCTCGATCATTTCCGGACTAATATCAAGACCAACGACTTTTTCAAATTGAGTGGCTATATCAAGCGAAACCACTCCGGTAGCACAACCAAGATCTACGGCCAACAACTTATTCTGCAAGTTTGCCATTAATCCGTATAAGACTTCTTTTTCGAAATCCATATAGAGCCTTGTTCCAAAGAAGCCTTCAGCGTAGCTTTTGTCGTAGAATCCCGCTACTTTAGAGGTGAGTCTGAGCAAATCTTCCTTCTGAAATGCTCGGATGGCCTTTAAGCTGTTTTCGTCAACTACAACTTCCTTACTCCTGTGTTTTTTGAACATCATTTCATCTTGAACTCTACAGGACTCCGAGATTGTTTGATACATTAGTGAGGCAGCAAAGTTTGGATCTATTCCATTTTGCTCTGCCCACTTTCTCGCTAATCTTATCCTGCTTTCTTCTATTTCCTGGCGCCTTTTATTGAAAATTCCGTCAGGAGACGCCTTCCTTTTATTCTGTGCTACATAATCAGAAAGTCCGCCATGAGCAAGTCTTTCCTTATAAACGTCTAATAAAAAGCGATCGAGTCTTCTTAGTCTGTTTCCAACTTTTTTTAAATCCAAATTTCCTAATAACATCTCAGTTCTCCTTTTCAAAAGTATTCTGTGATTGATCTAATGACCAATGTTTTCAAAATTATCTCCTTTCTGTTAAGGGTTTACGGTTTAAATTCTGCTTCAAAATTCTCCTTTCTAGTTCGACTTTTGTGACTAACCAATGGTTAGTATTTTTTAAAGTACCTCCTTTCTCTTCCGCAAAGGGAAGCTTGTTTTATGTTCTAATAGATTATCTACCATTATACATGGTTATCTCACTATTGAAAGTGGATATCTTTATTTGTCAGTTTAAAGGGTTTGTGTTCTTATATTGAAACGCTTGACAGCTGTCTTATTTCAGATACACTTAATAGAATGTTATTTTCGATAACAAGAATATAAACACGAAGTACTTTAAAAAGGAGGGAATTATGTTTATAGTATCGCCAATTGATCCGATGTTTGATAGTAAAATCTTAGAAGAGTTTGCATTAAATTCTATTAGAGTAAAGGAACTAATAGAAAAAAACCTAAATGAATGTTTTGTTGGTAATCAGTGTAATGATTTTTACATGGGATTATTTACTAGTGTGGTAGTCGTACATAATATTACCAAAAGCCTTAGTTCCGATGAGACGCATGATCCAATTATTGAAAAAAAGGCGCAAGATATGACATTTGCAATTGCGGCTTTTCTTGCGGATAAAATATCTCAAGGTAATATTTGTAAAAATGATAAACAAAACGTTGATTTATCAGATAATCAAATGATAGATCGTGGGTTAGGTGAAGATGATTTAAAAAAATTAGTATCTGATACGATGCAGTGGACATCCAGTGATTTACGTCTTTACAATAATGATTTTCTCGGTGATAAAAACCTTGATTTTTATAAGGGTTTAATGTTGGGATATCTTGACCTCAGTACAATGTTTATTCTACAGGATGCAATGTTTGCAATAGGAAAACACATATACATAATGGCTACTTATTTGGCTCGCGTGATTTTAGAAAGAGAGGGAAAATTCAAGGTTGAATCAAAATCATCCCAATAAAAAAATTTCATAATAGGCCTTCTAATTTTAGAAGGCCTATGTTTTTATAACTTGACAACTTTTTTTGTACTTGTTACTATGCAGATGACCTTAAAAACTCTAAAGCCTATAGGTTAGATCTCTCGCTACGGCGGGAGGCTGGGTCTAGCTTATCCGCCGATAAGGCGGAAGGTGATTTCTGCGTTAGTGGAAATCCGGTATCCTCCGTAACCATGGGATAATTGATGTCGTCTGCTAGTAAGGCAGAACTAGAGTCAATGAGTGGAAACTGGCGCCCGCAGGGTGTTTTTTGTTTCCAAAAGAAAGGTGGTACCACAAGATGACCTCTTGTCCTTTCATCCAAATATTTTTTATTTGGGCGAAAAGATGAGAGGTTTTTGTTTGACTTCTCAGTTGATCTATTGTAGATTGGCAAGTTAGTTCTTTAAAATAAATTTGAAATAAAAAAAAGGGGGTAAGAGATGGATATAAAACACATTCTGAAGGGCCATGCGTATCAAAACATCCCTCTCAATTATGAGGAGGCGTATGAACTTGGTGTATATGCGCTGAAAGGGTGCAATGGAGATGAGTTAGCAAAAATTCAAAGTATTGCAGCGTTAAGTGCACTGCATACCAGAGCAACTTATTCTTGGGTAATTAGTGAAAGGTTGGAAAAGATCCATGGGCACAAGCTTCCGAAAAGCTCTGCCGAACAGATTGCTGGAATTTGTGCTGCTATCTTTGAGCATGATATAGCGAAATCTGAATTCGGATTTGTATCACCCAATACTTCTTATGCTATGGATAACTGTGGCATGGGTGGAGACCTAATCACCACGGCTAATATTAGCACCCTCGCTGCATTTATTGCTGCTGCTGCTGGTATTCCTATGTGTAAACATGGATCCCCCGCAAATGCGGATATGGGAAAATACGGAAGTTCTGATTTCATCTCTCTTATTTGTGGCATTGATGTATTTTCAGCAAAAGAGGATATTGAAAGATGTTTAGAAGAGACAGGATTTGGTTACACGGAGGCTCTTGATACGCGGTATAAACAGATTCATCTTCAAACTCACAAGATCGCGATGTTGCCGCATATGAATGATATTATCGGGCCGATAACAAACCCTCTGCATCCCCAGAAGATGACGAAGCGCGTATTAGGCGTGAATCACCTCGTCCCTCCTAGGGCGGTTGCAGAAGCTTATGAAATTTTGAACGAAAAAGGCATTACAAATCTTCAACATGGATTTTTCATCAGGGGATTTGCTGACGAGGATCGATACGAGGGCATGGACGAAGTTTCTATCTGCGAAGGCGGTACCCAGGTAGCAGAATTGCACGATGGAAAGATAAGGGAATACGATCTTTTTGCTGAGGATTTCGGGCTTACTTCAGTTTCGGTTGAGTCTATAATTCCAAAGGGCAACAAGGGTGAGTTTTCTCTTAAAATTCTTGAAGGAAAAGTTGGGGGTCCTCCACTTCAGATGGTTTTAGCCAACGCTGCTTTACTTTTCTATCTTGCTGGCAAGTCTCAGGAGTTGAAAGAGTGCTATAAAATGGCAGAAAAAGTTCATATAAGTGGCGAAGCATATGAAACTATGCTGTCAGTGAAGAGGGTGTTGTCTAAAAAATAGGATATGGAAGCGAGATTTTTTAATCTCGCTTCCATAAAATTCATAAGGAGGAAAAAAATGATAGAGCTTAGAAGCTTACGTGATCTGAATGCAAACCTATGGGTGTTTGATTGTGACGGGGTCATCTATAAGAATGTAAAGGAAGCAGAAAAAGAAGTTGTGGATAAGATGATCCAGTTTATCGCGTTGCGGTATGGGTGTAATTTTGAGAAAGCAATATTTACCAGGAAAGAATTATTAAGGAAGCATGACGTTTCACATTCAATTACGGCACTTATATACGAAGGCTTCAATGAACAGGAGATTCTTAATAAAACTTATTTCGCAATCAATCTCAAGGAATTAGGCATAATGCCTTCATTGGAAATTCAAGATCTTTTTGCTTCTCTTTCTGGACAAAAGGCCGTATTGACAAACAACCATGAAGAATTCGCAAAGGCAGTATTGAATCAATTGGGAGTGCTTGGTCATTTTTCTGCTATTTATGGCATCAGTAAGCTCGGACGCATTCAAAAACCTGATTTGCGGGCATTCCAGGCAATTCAAGACGCGGTCGGTATTTATGAAGGGATTGTGTTTATTGATGATAAAGTCAAAAATATCATCGCAGCTGCCAATTTTGGTTGGACAACAATATTATTAGGGAGTAGTGACGAATACGATGGTTTTTGGTTACCAAAACTTCGGTAATTATAAAACGTAAGGAGGGATGATGTGAAAAGTCTATTGGATTATATTTGCAAGAAGTATAATTTATTGGTTCAGGAAAATCTAAAACTGGGATATAACAGTGATAGCGTTTGTATAGCAGTCAATAAAAATGGTGACAAGGTTGTCGTTAAGGCCGCAAAAACCAAAAATGCTATTGCGGAAATAAGAATGAATAGCACTGGATATGATAATCTTAGAAAATGCGGACTTGACTTTTTTATTCCTGAAATATTTGCATATGAATCCAGCGATGATTATGCATTTATAGTTATGGAATATTTAGGATCAAATTTTCTTTATCAGGCTGAACACTCTGAAAATCCGCTAGAGTTTTATATGTCCCTAATGGATAGTTTGGAAAAGGTTTATCGCGTAAGCCTCAAGATGGGCGCGGAAGGACATGAGGCAGTTGAATCATTTATTGGTAAAACAATAGAGATTTATGAGAAATATGTGTGTCCAAATTTGGACAAGGAGAGACAAATATTTCCTCTGTTGCAACGCATGTACTTGTCTATTAATATTCCCTCTGTTGTTTTCTGTTGTTTTTCAAACTGGGATTTTACTCTGGAGGATGTGTATTTAACAAATGCAGGCGTTAAGTATTCCGATCCACATGCCGATGTGCTAGGAATTCCAATAATTGACATGGCTTGCTTTGGCGGACTAATCAAGCTCTATGGTTTGCCTTGCAGCGATGAAGGGTATGAGGAATTCAAGAAATTTGCAACTGGGGCGGTTGCAGAAATTTTGCGTATTCCTACAGGACAAGCTGAGAAAATATTCTATCTCGGTAAGCTTTTTCAATGCTTTATGTCCATACGCTTTCGTTATGAAAAAAACCCTGAGCAAACAAAAACGATATTTGCAGAAGCAAAGGAGGTCATTGAAAAAATAATTTGATTAGTTTATGATAGGAGGAGTTATCTAACTCCTCCTGTTTCTAAACTAATGAAAGTGAATCACAAAAAAACAATAATTTTTGACATGGACGGAACCCTGTATAAATTCAAGGGAGATTCTTTTAGAAATTCTGGTCTTTATGGTGTTGTAATAGAAAATACAGTGTCGTATATATGCAATAAGCTGGGAAAAACAAAACTGGAGGCGCAAGAAGTTCTTGATGCTATCTTAAAAAAATATGGCAATAGTATAAGTATTGGATTAGAAAATGAATTTAAAATTGATCGTTATGATTACTTTAATTCCGTATGGAATATTAATGCAAAAAAATATGTTAAATTCGATTCTACAATAAGCGCGTTTCTTTTAGAATTGCAGAAAAATTTTGATTTGGTATTACTTTCTGATGCTCCTGTAATTTGGATCAGTAGGGTTTTAGATTATCTTGGGATTATGGAAATATTTAAAAATAATATTTTTTCTGGTGAAGGCGATGCAAGGAAAGAATTCGGTAATGCATTTGAAAAAATATGTAAAACAATGAATATTAAAGTAAATAGGTGTATAGTTATTGGTGATCAAGAAGAAACTGATATTATTCCAGCTAAGAAAATAGGAATGAAAGCGGTTTTTATTGGGAAGAGTAAAAATAGTATTGCAGATTATACAATTAATAATATCCATGAATTAAAAAAGCTAGTCAATAAATTATGAATCAAATTAAAAAAATTTTTAAAAATAAAAACAGGCCAATAGTAATTGGCGCTGTTCATTGCGCGCCTCTCTCAGGATATAAGAATTTTCCTGGTACTGAAGCGGTAGAAGAAAAGTTTATGCATGACTTTAGGGTGCTTCTAGATGGGGGAGTAGATGCCATAATAATTGAGAATAATTACGATACTCCTCATTATGAAGTTGCCAAGAAATCCACCATCCCCCAATTAACAGATCTTTGCATTAAAGCAAGAAAGTTAACTAAAAAACCGCTAGGAACTTGTGTCTTATGGAATGACTATGAAACCGCATTGTCAATTGCCAAAACCGCTGGCTTGAATTTTGTACGCATCCCTGTCTTTGTGGATAAAGTAAAGACGAGCTATGGAATTTTTTCAGCCAAAGCAAGGGAATGCATAAGGTTTAGAAAAAGCATTGATGCGGAAAATGTATTAATTTTTGCTGATATTCAAGTTAAACACGCTAAACATTTAATAAAGAGATCAATTTCTGGGGCTGTTAAAGAAGCGGTAAAAAATAAAGCTGATGTGCTAATTGTAACTGGTGGTTGGACGGGAGATCCTCCAGATGAGAAGGATGTTATAAATGTGAAAAAAACTTCAGGAAAGACTCCTGTAATTTTGGGTAGCGGGATAACACCTGATAACTTAAATAAATACAATGTCGACGGCTTTATTGTTGGCAGTTATTTCAAAGGCGAGGGAAATGGAAAAGAAAAGGACTATCACAATATTTTTCCATGGAAAGCGAAGATTAAGAAAAATAGAGTGAAAAAATTTATGAATTCTCTGAATAAACCCCTTTAAGCAGAGGGGTTTATTTAATTGTCATCTGCTCATTTCCCTGCTATAATTTACTTGAAATTAAATAAATTATTAAACAGCGCATAAATATATGCCGAAGATTCTTATTGTCGAAGACGATCCGATGATATCGGAAATTTATCAGAAAAAGTTTGAAGCAGCCGGTTTTGAAGTGGTAGTGGCTGTTAATGGCAATGAAGTAATATCAAATGTAAAAAAGGATAAATTTGACTTGGTTCTTCTTGATTTAGTGCTTCCGGAAATGAGCGGAATAGATATATTAAAACAATTAAAGGAGGGAAAGTATAATCCTGGTATGAAGGTGGTGATATTTAGTAATCTCAGCGAGAAAGAAGATCGGGACAGGGCGGCTAAAAACGGAGCTGACGGATTTATAAGCAAAACGCAATATAGCCCTTCAGAATTAGTAAAAGAAATTCAAAAAATTATTAAATAGCGACACGAACAATGCGAACAGCATGCGAACGACACGAACATTCGCGGCATTCGCATGAATTCGTAGATTAGCATCGCCTTATGGAACGAACTTTAATTATTGATACGCCAAAACTTATAGGAGAAACAGTTAAGCTTGCCGGGTGGGTTAATACTCGCCGCGACCACGGCAAGTTGATTTTTATTGATCTTCGCGATCGCAGTGGCATTATCCAAACGGTAATAATCCCAGATAAAAAAAATGCCCATAAAACAGCCAAAGAAATTCGCAGTGAATATGTTATTGAAATTGAGGGATTGGTGAAAGAAAGGCCAAAAAGTGCAACTAATGAAAAAGCTCCAATGGGAGGAGTGGAAATTGAAGTGGAAGAAATAAAGATTCTTTCCAAAACGGAAGGCGATCTGCCAGTTGATATTTCCGAAGATGATCTTAATATTCATTTGGAAACTCTTTTAAACAACCGGTCTCTTACTCTTCGCAATGAAAAAGTAAAAACAATTTTCAAAATTTACTCGGGACTTTTGGATGCCTATAGAGAATTTATGAAGAAAGAAGGATTCATTGAGATTAAGACGCCTAAAATTCTAAGCTCGGCAACAGAGGGAGGGGCTAATTTCTTCAAGATAAAATATTTCGAAAAAGAAGCTTTTCTGGCGCAGAGCCCTCAGTTTTATAAACAAGCAGGAGTGGGAGTTTTTGAAAGAGTGTTTGAAGTGGGAACAGTTTTCAGGGCTGAACCTCATTTTACCACTCGCCATGTAAATGAATACACCAGCTTGGATGCTGAAATGGGATTTATTAACAGCATGGAAGATTTAATGAAGCAGCTGGAGAAAACGATGGATTATATGTTTAAATCAGTAGCCAAGAAATACAAAGAAGAAATTAAAAAATATGATGTTAAACTTTCCAAAGTGGGCATAGTTCCGCGAATAAAACTTACCGAGGCGTTGGATATTTTGGAAAAAGAATATGGCAAGAAAATGGAAAAAGTTGACATTGATCCGGAAGGTGAGCGCCTTATTTGCGAGTGGGCTAAGAAAAAATACAAATCCGATTTTGTTTTTCTAACTCATTATCCAACCAGTGTCCGTCCATTCTATACGATGCCCAGCGCTGATCCGCAGTATACTGAAAGCTTTGACCTTTTGTATAACGGAGTAGAAATTGCCACTGGCGGACAAAGAATTCACGACTATAATCAACTTACTGAAAATATCAAGAAGCATGGTCTTAATCCGGAAGAGTTTAAACATTATCTAGACATCTTTAAATATGGGATGCCTCCCCACGGCGGTTGGGGATTGGGCTCAGAAAGAATACTGCAAAGAATGTTAGGGTTAAAGAGCATTAAGGAAGCGGTTTTGTTTCCTCGGGATGTAAAACGGATTACCCCATAATTTAAAAGATGATTTTCATCTAGTTCAGAATTATAGCTTTTCATGTTGATTATATTAAACAAACACTAATATCAAAACATAAAGTTCAAACATTTATTTTCTAAATATTGTTTTGCATTTTGAGCTTTGCACTTTGAATTTTCCTTATGTCCATAAGACGCCACTTGATTCATAACGAAAAATTAAATCCCAAGAAATTAAAGCTGATAAACTTAATTTCTTTTTTAATGGGGTTTTCCCAGGCCGTGCTCGTTTACGTCATGGCTTATTATTTTAAAGTAGCATCTGGAATGGATAGCCCGGGTGTTTTTTATTTAATTTCCTATTCGATACTCCTAGTTACTCTTTTAAATTTTCACAAAATCATAAAAAAATTCGGGAAGTCGGCAACTTTTTATTTTTCTTTTTTGGTAAAAATTACGGCCATGACCCTGCTTATTATTCTAGGTCCCTCCCCATTAAGCATAGTGGCGCTCATAGCCTATATCATTTTTGCAAACCTATCGTGGGTTGGGCTAGACAATATATTGGAATCGCTTTCAATAGACAGGATGTCAGGCAGAATAAGAGGCCTCTATCTGACTATTGTAAACGCTGGATTTGTTTTTGGTCCGTTTATTTCAACTCGCCTACTGGATAGTTTTGATTTCAGCGGAATTTTCATGACTATTCTGCTTCTGGACTCAGTCATATTTATAATTGCTCTAATCGGACTGAGAAATATTAATCATGAATTTAACCAAAGAGAGTCGGTTCTTGAATTGGTAAAAAGGGTTTTGAAAAGAAAAAATGTTATGTACTCATATTATACATCTTTTACCCTGCATTTCTTTTACGCTCTTATGGTTATTTATACCCCCCTGTATCTTTTGAGCTTAGGGATTGGATGGAAAGACATAGGAATAATTTTTTCTGTAATGCTTATTCCTTTTGTCTTGCTTCAATATCCGGCAGGCCGTTTAGCAGACAAGGAGATGGGAGAAAAGGAGCTTATAATTTTAGCTTTGTTTTTAATGGGTGTGTCGACTTTGACAATTTATTTTATTAATTCTTCAGCCGTTGCTGTTTGGGCAATTGTCCTATTTTCAACCAGGATAGGAGCAGCTTTGCTGGAAATACTAAGCGATTCATATTTTTATAAAAGGATTGATGGCGGTGATGTGGATATAATTAATTTTTTCCGTACCGCCCGATCGGTCGCTTATATAACAGCTTCTGCCGTTTCTGTTTTATTCCTTTTTGTTTTTCCCCTAAAAACTGTTTTCTTGCTTGTGGCGGCAGTTGTATTCTCGGCTCTTTATCCTGCTTTTCGGCTGGCTGACAATATGAGCGAAAAGGAAGCAGCAAAAAATTGATTATTTTAAATTATTATTTATTTTTTTATTATTTATTATGCCAATAACTCACGATCGTGGCTTACTGGTATAATGCATCTAATAGTTTAGAATCAGTTAGTTATATGGTGAAAATTATAAATAATAAGAAAAAAAGAAAAATCCGCAGTCCGCTTAAAAGAAAAGCGTTACTTTTACTTATGAGCGGATTAGCATTAGGTCTTACTCATTCTTCCAGGACACAAAAATACATCTTTAAAAATTTAGTGAGAGAATGGAAAAATATAGACAGACAGTACCTTTATAGAATCATTCATGATTTTAAATATGAAAGACTGGTAGATTACAGGGAAAGCAAAGACGGAACGGTTAAAATAGTTTTGACAGAAAAAGGAAGAAATAAAGCACTCTCTTTTAAGATTGATGAAATGAAGATTAAAAAGCCGATGCGTTGGGATAAAAAGTGGAGAGTGGTAATGTTTGATATTCCGGAAAAGAGAAGACGGGAAAGAGATGCGATAAGGGAAAAGCTGAAAAATCTGGGATTTCACGAATTGCAAAAATCAGTCTTTGTTTATCCCTTTAGTTGCCGCGATGAAATTGATTTCATAGTTGAGTATTTCCAAATCAGGAACTGCGTTCGTTATGGAGAACTTGCTAATCTTACCAATGGAGCAGAATTGAAATTGCACTTTGGATTAAAATAGACATAGGTTAATTGTTCCATTAACTCACGGTCGTAGCTTATTAGTATAAGGGATTATTGGCTGTTAAATTTTGTAGCAGTTGAGCTACTATAGAACAATTATTTTTTAACGGCTCAGGGGGTGGGCCGTTGTTTTTCTTGAGCAATGCCACTTCTCTAATGAGTGATTTTGATTATCCCATTAACTCACGATCGTAGCTTATTGGTATAATGTGTCTTTAAGTTTTTTTTAGCACCCGAACCACTACTGGGTAATTTTACAGCTATTACGTTGTGTTAACCACAAATTTTGCCCTGTTTAAGCCAAAAACTTGTTCAGTACACGGACATTTGTCGGTTTCTATGTTTAGTTAATTGATACTCCTTTAAAAATTGATTAGGTGATTTTCCATTCAATCCGCAGTGCCTTAAATCATTGTAATACATATTCCATAATCTA
>BDTH01000099.1 GCA_002923195.1 bacterium BMS3Abin15 | reverse complement strand
TTTTATTTTTGTCATACCCGAAGTCTGTAGTCGGGTATCCAGAACTTACTGAAAAGACTGGATTCCCGCCCAACAGACCGCGGGAATGACGGCTCTATTGTTGTGTTTATACACAGACTCTATGTAGAATGTCCCCTATTAGATATTTTTGAATTATATTAATAACGTAGTTTCTATAGACTATCTGTTATGTCTAAAAAAGTTAAGAAATGAGTAATAGTTCAGCCATTTGAAGATATGTCTGAGCTTTAATGAAAAATGAAAATTTTAAATTGAAAAATGCAAAATTATTAAGAAAATATCTCACATTATTTTGATATTTTCACTTTGCATTTTAGAATTTTCAATGATGTTCAGCCGTTTGAAGTAAGGGCTGAACTGTTACAGAAATGAATGTATCTGAATGGCAGAAGCGATTAGAGGATACTTTTAGTAAAAATGGAGTGATTGGGCCAAGACTTCTTGATATTCTAAACCAAGAACTTGATTATGGCAATTATGTAGTTAATACCTTTCATGGATACAGTGTATTACAAGATTGTTTTTTTGATTTCCTCATTGAATCTATACAGAGGGCGAATCAGTACATACATGAAAATGGTATACCTAAAGAAGCAGAATATTATCGTCCTACGCTGCTTTCTCATATAGCTAATTTTCGGAACTTTAGAGCAGCTGAAAATCTATTGATGAAAGGATACCCTTTAGATGGTTATGCATTATTGAGAGATTTAAAAGATCGATCAGTCTATCAGTCTGCAATAATGCACGGTATTACGTCTTATAAAAATAGATTATCTCGCGTCGCTTAAAAGGGAGCTTACGTTTAACGATTATAAAAAATCTAAAATTGAACAAAAAAAGGAAGAACATAGAATGCTGAAATTATTTTTAAGAGGAGATTCTGGTTTTGATGATGAAACTATTTCTGAGCTTCAACGTTGGGAACAAATGTTTCATGATGAAGTTCATGGTTCACGATTCACATTAGCTATTGAAGGTGGTGATTGGCTTTTAGGTAAATCAAACATAACCATAGGACCATCACCAAATACTAAAGCCATAGCCATGTATCTAAATATATCTAATGAAATAGGATGGATGATATTACGGACTTTACCAGTTTTACAAATAAATCATAATGCTCTCGGTGATGATTGGTCAAAAAAGTGGCATATTCTTGATGAATCATTCAGGCATTCTATCAAGTCATTGGGTGAGATGGGGAAGAAAATAGCCCACGTAATTATAAAACTGATAGATGCTAAATTTAACTTTAATCCTGACTATGTATATAAAGAAAAGCATTAAAAAGATAACAACAGCAGTAAATGCAGATCGTTAGGCCGATGAGTAAATGAAAAAATATGGGTGAACGAAAATATTATTCTATGCGTACAGGTAAAAACCCAAATCCTTCGGGGTATGACCTTAATATGCTTAAAAGACTTTTTCGAGACCTTTTCAATGGTTTTATGGGAAAGGATTATTTCCAAGAGGCATTTGGCTATTGGTGCGTAGATGCAGATGAAGTACCTGGGATTTTGGGATCGGATGTTGAAGCTCAAATATTTAGAAGGGTTAGAAAAGAAAATCTGTGGCCGATTGGCGACAAATGTCAAGAGTATTCAGAAGATGATTTATTTGATGTGATTGAATTTTTGTATGATTATGTGTCCAAGCCGGTAGATGGATATTTTCACAGTTTTGGCGGTTGCAGGCTGGGAGCTTCACTTCAGCATATAGTAGTCAGACCCAATGCCTTGAAATCTTTATCAAAAGACAGGGCAGGCATGTTCTTGAGTTCTCCTGAAATGAGTACCTTTGAAAGGGCATCCACAAAGGATATCTTTCTGTCTTTGCCGAAAAGATTGAATAAGGCAATGGCTTGATGATGCTGGCTTTCTGTAGGATAATAAATTCTGTAAAGGTCAACCGACTGATTGAAAGCAAGAGCCGCGGAATAACCATATTGATAGAGAAGAACAGTCATTGATTCAGAGATAATAAACCAGCACGTATGAATCACAATTTTGTTTTCCTTTATTTCATTAAATAGTTCCAATGCCCGTCTGTGTTTTGTATCTTTTTTTGAAAAAAGCGCTATAAAAAAACTGGCATCGCAGTAGACTTCTTTAAAACCTTTCAGTGTCGGCACTATTTTTTCCCATATAAAATGGATTTATAATTTCTGGCTACCGGCCGTGGTTTTTCTTTTGATTCCGGCAACGCCTCGATAGACTTTAAAACAGCCTCGTAACGGTCCATCTCTCCAGTTAGCTCAATGCGGGCATAATTTTTTCCTCTTCTGGTCAACTGAATAACTTCGCCGGGCTTTAATAACTTGTCCAGTTGAGTTAATTTGGATCTGGCGTCGCTTAACTTCATTTTTTTTACGGGCTCTCCCATAACGTCTTCTCCTTAATTGTACAATTTAATAGTAATATGGCATAATCTGTACAGATTGTCAATATCAGAAAAGGCCTGCCCGAAGAAAAAATGGGGACACAGAGCTTGTCTAAAAACTCATTTACATTCACTATAGAGCCTGCGCATAAACTCCGATATAACCACGAAGGGCACGAAGATCACGAAGAATCTGTTTGTCTCCTTATTTTACAATGCTTTTCTTCGTGTCCTTCGTGCCCTTCGTGGTTGATAATAATTTGTAAAATCCCGGGCTGAACCGTATCAAAGGACAATAAAATGTTCATGGTCTGGTTGTGCAATGGGATATTTTACAAAATTAAACTTGTCTCCCTGTGTGTTAATCTCAATAATTACGGCATGTTTCCCTGTTTATGCGTCTGCTGAATAAATCAAGATAACACCGAAAATCCGATTCTATGTAGAGTCTGTGTATAAATAGCTGCTTTTTATTTTTGTCATACCCGAAGTTTGTAGTCGGGTATCCAGAACTCACTGAAAACACTGGATTCCCGCCCAAAGGACCGCGGGAATGACAGCTTAATTGTTGAGTTTATGGACAGACTCTATGTAGAATGTCCCCTATTTGATATTTTTGAGTTATTGCATATTAATAACGTGGTTTCTATAGCATATCTGTTATGCTGTGCAAAGAGTAAAGTCCACAAATATTGCGGCAGTTGACTTTCATTAATGTGAAGTTTACAATGTGAAGTATAAACTTGAATAAGAGGTGTAAAATGAAAGCAACTGCAAAGGATCTTCGTTTTCATTCTCGTGAGCTGCTTGACACTGTGAACAGAGGCGAGGAGGTCATTATTACATATCGTGGGCGTCCCTGTGCCAAGCTTGTTCCGCTTGAACAAGATTCAAAGAACAAAAAAGAAAATAAAGAAAATGAATTATTCGGTATCTGGAAGGATAATCCTGATGTCAAGGACGTAGAAAAATATGTTCGAAAATTAAGGAAAGGCAGATTTAAAGATGCTTGTTGATACTGATGTGTTGATTTGGTATATGAGGGGGAATAGAAATGCCTTTAACGCAATTGAAAAAAAGAATAATTTTCATATCTCCGTGATTACATACATAGAACTTGTACAAGGGATGAGAAATAAGATGGAATTAAATGCATTAAGAAAGTCACTTCGTAACTGGAATGTCTCCATTATTTATATAACCGAAGAAATTTCTGCAAAGGCCATGTTTTATGTTGAACAACATTATTTGAGTCAATCCATCGAGTTAGCAGATGTATTTATAGGGGCAACTGCTGTGGCTTATGGTTTACCGCTCCTGACGGGAAATGAAAAACATTATAAGCCGTTAAAAGATGTTAGGGTTACGAGATTTCATCCATGACCTATGTCAAATCAGCGCCAAGCAGGGTTCTATTTTTACAACGCAAAAATGGTAATATAAGGAAATAATAAGATAAAATATAAGCACGATTGGAGGTATTTTATATGCCGTCAAAAATAAAAGAAATTGAAGAAGAAGCACTCCGACTCCCTTCCTATGAAAGAGCTCAACTATCGGAGCATCTTATAATCAGTCTGGATGATGTGGAAGATCCGGAAGCTGAAAGATTATGGATTGAAGAAGCTGAACGTCGCTATCAAGAATACAAACAAGGCAAGGTTAAAGCAAAACCAGCGGAGATGGTGTTTAAAGAAGCGCGTTCAAAATTGGAATGAAGCCTGTTATATTCCTCCCCGAAGCCGAGCAAGAAATGATCGAAGCAGCAATATATTATCAATCTCAATCATCAGGTTTGGGCGTAGATTATCTCTCTGAAGTAGAGAGAGCCATACAAACTATTGCAGAGTCACCAACAACATGGCCGGTTATTGACGATGAACTGAGAAGACGTATAGTTCGAAGATTTCCTTTTGGTATTTTATACCGTATTGAGCCTCAAGAGATTATTATTGCTGTAGCGCACTTGCGTCGTAAGCCAGGCTGTTG
>BDTH01000098.1 GCA_002923195.1 bacterium BMS3Abin15 | reverse complement strand
CGTTGTACTTATCAATTTGGGTTGTTAGATAAGCTATATTCAAACTGTCGGAAGTATCGCTTATTCCGATGACCAGTCCCGTTTTAGTTTTTTCTTCATTTGGCAAGGACAGTAAAACTATGTCACCGGTATTAAGCATTCAAAAAATACCTCATGGTTGATCTTGATCTCTTTAACATTCATAAAACCACCTATCAATTTAAGCTCTGATCTTTCCAGAAATGCTGTTGGGTTAATTACATTGAAAAGAAATTGTGTACATTAAAAATGAGATAAAACAGATTTAAATCCTTGTTATCTATACAGGCAAACTCCATTCTATACCATGTTTTTCAGCATTCTTAACATATTCCCCGATTTGTTTCAGAGTAAATTTATGCATATTTATTTTTTCTTTGTAAAACTTATTATACCATGCCATAGTTTTCTCAATAGCTTCATCTACTTTATAAACAGGTTTCCACTTAAGACAAAAACAGGCTTTGCTTATATCCAGTTTCAAAAGCTTGCTTTCATGGTATTTCGAGTTTTGTCTTATTTCGAGCTCTCCGCCACCCCACAGTTTTATTGCCTTTTTAGTGACTTGTTCCACAGTAAGAGTATCATTATCAAGTGGTCCAAAGTTCCATGCATCAGAAAATTTATTGCCGTTTTGATACATCAAAGCTCCGAGCCGGAGGTAGCCGGATAAAGGCTCCAAAACGAATTGCCAGGGACGAATTGCTTTCGGGTAACGAATCAGAATCTTACGGTTTTGAGAAAGGGCCTTAACACAGTCAGGTATAAGTCTGTCCTCTCCCCAGTCTCCACCACCGATTACATTTCCGGCCCTAACAGAGGATAATGCTGTTTGGTGCTTTTTGCCATAGTCATCGGGATTTAAAAAGGACATTCTATATGAAGTGACAACAAGTTCAGTGCATCCCTTGCTTGAACTATACGGATCATAGCCCCCTACAGGATCTGTCTCCCTGTAACCAAAAAGCCATTCCTTGTTTTCGTAACATTTGTCGCTTGTAATAATCATACAAACCTTGACACTCTTAATACTCCGCGCAGCTTCAAGAACATTTACCGTGCCAATTACGTTTGTTTCATATGTAAGCTTTGGTTTCCTATATGAAAATCTTACAAGAGATTGAGCAGCCAAATGAAAAACAAATTCAGGCTTGTATTTCTTAAAAATTTTGAATAAATGCTCTTCGTCCCTTACATCTCCGATAATATGAGTAATATTTTCCCCCAGTTTATTTACTTTAAATAAATTTGGTTCGGAAGGTGGTTCTAACGAATAGCCAATAACCTCAGCGCCCAGCATGATAAGCCAGGATGTTAACCATGAACCTTTAAAGCCGGTATGTCCGGTAACTAAAACTTTTTTGCCTTTGTAAACCGAATTGAATATTTTTTCCATATTCTGATCTTTCCAAGCTTTTCATGGTGCATTTCCGGATTCCCAATACTGTACAAGTTCCTTTTATCATCCAGCTTCGACAATGTTAAAATAAAAATAAGCTTAAAAAGGTATATTTTATTATTTTATCATCTTATCATCTCTTAAAACAAGCTTAAAAAGCGATTTATTATCATCTTATCCTTGCAGCTTTGACAATTTTATTGTTAATATAAAAATATGCTTAAAAAGCGATTTCTTATCATCCAATGGGGGTCTCAGAAGGTTGCACATTGAAAAAAGACATACACAAAGACACGCTTATAACCTATGATGATGTTCAATTACCAAAGCGGCGTATGCGTGACGGGTTGCGCGATGAACATGCATTACATTTTTTTAAGGGAAGTATCTGACTTGCAACGAGATTTATCTCTCTCCACGAGATAAACTCAAAACTAACGGGCTTATGGCCTAAAATATGGGAGAAAAAAATGAAAGTTGTATTATTTTGTGGTGGATTGGGAATGCGATTGCGGGAATACTCAGATAATATTCCCAAGCCGATGGTGCAGATTGGTTATCGTCCAATATTGTGGAATATCATGAAATACTATGCTCATTATGGCCATAAAGATTTTATTTTATGTTTAGGCCACAAAGCAGATTTAATAAAAAATTATTTTGTAAACTATAATGAGTATGTTTCTAACGATTTCGTATTTTCCCATGGCGGACAAACTCTGGAACTTTTAAATAGAGATATTGATGAATGGAAAATAACATTTGTAGATACAGGACTTCATTCGAATATCGGCCAGCGATTAGTCAAGGTCAAGAAATTTCTAAAAGGAGAAAAAGTTTTCCTGGCAAACTACAGTGACGGGTTAACAGATATGAATCTGCCGCGTATGATTGAACATTTCTATAAACAGGATAAAATAGCAAGCTTTTTGTCTTACCGGCCAAATCAGAGCTTTCATCTAGTCAAACTTAAAAAAAATGATATGGTAACTAGTATTCATCACATTGGCCATGCCGGGCTCTGGATTAATACCGGATATTTCATTTTAAAACGTGAAATCTTTAATTATATGAATGACGGTGATGAATTAGTGGAAGAACCGTTCCAACGGCTTATAAAAGAAGGAGAGCTGACATCTTTCAGGCATAATGGATTCTGGGCCAGCCTGGACACTTTTAAAGATAAACAAAAACTCGATGAAATGTACTCACAAGGGAATACACACTGGGAAGTATGGAATACGAATAATCTATAACCCAATAGGATTGATATGATAAAACTTTTATTGGACCCTTCCAAAAAGTCAGCTTTAAAAATATTGTGTTTAGGGGCTCATAGTGATGATATAGAAATTGGTTGCGGAGGGACTTTGCTAAAATTGATCGATTCGTACCCGGTTGACTCTGTCTATTGGATTGTATTTTGTTCTGATGAAATACGACGAAAGGAAGCTGAAAAAAGTGCTTCTCTTTTTCTGGAAGAGATCAAGCAGAAGAAAATTGAAATTAAAGAATTCAAAGATGGATTTTTACCATATATTGGAGATAAAGTAAAAGAAGTCTTTGAAAAAATAAAAAGCGAATTTAATCCTGATATTATTTTTACTCATTACAGATATGATTTACATCAAGATCATCGATTGATTTGCGAACTGGCCTGGAATACCTTTCGGGATCACTTCATATTGGAGTATGAAATCCCTAAATATGATGGCGATCTCGGTCAGCCTAACTTTTTTGCACCCCTGGATAAAGAGCTTGTTAACCGGAAAATAGATATATTATTAGATAGTTTTAAAAGTCAGTCCGGAAAACACTGGTTTGACCGGGACACTTTCCAAGCTATAATGCGTGTCCGCGGGATGGAGTCAGCGACTGTAGTTGGTTTTGCGGAAGCATTTTACGGACGTAAAACTATATTTTGAAGTTTTATGAAAAAATTGATCGATATCTGTGCTTATCAATATCGTTTATTAATAGGACCTTTTATAAATGAGATCTTTTATCTAACATTGTGCACCTCGTTCTTTGTTATAGGAGCAAAATCGAACCTTCAGTACCTTTAGGCTTTATTCTCATCTTGTAGATTGAACCTCAGGGCTAATCTGTGATCAGACCATTCTGATTCGACATTAAGTCTATGGTATCGCTTGAGTTTCAAGATAATCTAACAGTTAACAGGTCAACCGTTATAATAACATAACGGTTTTTTAGAATAAGTTATGCAGAATATGTCCTTTGGGCAGATAAAGGCAAGAAGCAAATGTTATTAAGATTTATTTATATTCGTGAAATCAATGAAAGAGAGCGTAACTTTGGGCTTGATCTTCTGAGATCTATAGCAATTTGTCTTGTTTTAGCCGCTCACGGAAGTTACTTTCTTCCCCCTTCCCCAATGAGAAATATTTTTCTTATGGACACCGCCTTTTTTGGTGTTGAAATATTTTTTATTCTTAGTGGATTCCTTATCGGGAATATATTATTGAAATTATTTAGCAGCCAACAGAAAGATTCAAACATTCACCTGGTGCTAAATTTTTGGCTTCGTCGATGGTTTAGAACATTGCCTAATTATTATTTGTTTCTTATTCTTAATATTACTTTATTTAAGTGGTTATTTAGCAAGAACACGACTTTTGGTATGAAATATTTATTATTCCTCCAAAATTTCGCGTGGCCCTATCCTTTTTTAATGCCTGAGTCATGGAGTTTGGCCGTTGAGGAGTGGTTTTATATTTTGTTTCCGATAGTAATGTTAGTATTTATTTATCTCCCAATTTCAAGAAAAAAATCAATTTTAACAGGTTTAATAGTCTATCTTGTCGTATCTACAGCAATTAGATTCATAGGGGCATTTTCAATAGATGCCAGATGGGAGCAAGGTATCAGCACAGTAGTTATTTATCGTCTTGACGCAATTGGATACGGGGTTCTTTTTGCATACCTCAATTTTTTTTATAATAAGTTTTTAGAAAAATTTTCAGGTTTAATGTTGTTCGTTGGATGTATCTTGATTGTATTGTCTATATCTGTATTATCATATGGCGTCCTGACAACTAAAGAGACTTTATTTAACAAAACAATGCTTTTTACTCTAACGAGTATAGGCTTGGCATTGCTATTGCCATGGTTTAAGGGGCTCAAAGTTAAAAACAAGTTTATTTTTTATACAGTCACTCACATAAGTGTTGTGTCTTATTCAATGTATCTAATCCATTATTCGTTTGTGATACCGATATTATATACCTACTTTCCCTTAAAAACGATGCCTTTGTATATCGTCTATATAATATACGTCTCTCTCACTATGATCTTATCTACTATTGTTTATAAATACTATGAGAAACCAATGACATCTCTTAGGGGCAAGTTTACAAAGCGTGAAACAAATCTTGCCCGGCAAATCGCTGCTCCCGATCGCTATTGAGTGTAGCAGAATAGCGGAAGGTAATCTTAATATAATTGAGGCTTGGAATTCCCTATGAATAACAGTTGCCAGGTCAACCGTTATGTTATAATAACATAACGGTTTTTTAGAGAATACGCAATACAGAAGCATTGTGCTATATTGGCATTATAATATACAATAGTAAATTAGTTATTACACTATTAAAATAAATATAAGATTTAATTTAAGGAGTTTTTTTATGGCATTAAAACATGAAACGGGAAAAGAATACGGCAAGTATCGGCGCAAACCGCTGAGAATGTGGCAAATGTTTTAACTGCTCATCTGTATTTATCTGAGGAACTTTCTAAATTAGTCAAAATAGTATTATGTTATAATAATCAAATAAACATTTATAATCTGTTGTCCTTGATAATAAAAAACAAATAGGTGAAAAAGCCTCTCAAAAACTCCGGATAATCAGTGTGAACTATGGACGAAGCAAAAGGATTCAGTGTAATAATTCCTGCATATAACGAAGAAGACGTATTGGAAAGTTTTTTAGGAAATCTGAAACGTGCGCTTACAGACGCAAAGGACAGCTATGAGATCATAGTAGTCGATGACGGTTCGGATGATAAAACCTTTTCAATTGCGAGTAATGTGCCGGGAGTAAAAGTCATTAAGCACCCATACAATAAAGGCAATGGAGCCGCTGTTAAATCAGGTATTCTTGAAGCAAGGGGAGAAAAGATTGTTATAATTGATGCTGATGGCCAGCATGATCCTGAACATATTCCGGAGATGACAGGTTTGCTGAATGAATTCGACTTGATAGTCGGATCAAGGGAGTCTTTTGGAATCAGCAAAAGAAGCTTTGGAAATGTTGTTGTGAGCAAGCTTGCCACTTATCTGTCAGGCATTACAATTCCTGACCTTACCAGTGGTTTCAGGGCGTTCAGAAAAGAGAAAATGATGGAATTTATAGATCTTCTTCCTAACGGTTATTCTTTGCCGTCAACCAGCACATTGGCCTTTGCAACGAGCGGATATAACGTCAAGTTTGTTCCAATAAAAGCCAATGTCCGGCAGGGAGGAAAGAGTGGGATAAACGTCTCGAAAGATGGAATGAAATTTATTGTATTAATATTCAGGATGGTTTCTCTTTTTAAACCATTAAAAATCTTTGTCCCGATCAGCATTTCTCTCTTTTTTGTGAGTTTTCTCTGGGCATTCAGAACCATAGCATATTCAGGCGGATTATCGCCTACAGTCACCATGTTGTTTTTAGCCGGGATATTTACGCTTCTTTTCGGCCTTCTGGCGGATCAGTTGGCTGAAACAAGACTGTCCATGGGGAAGATTAACAAACTCTTAAGAGAGAAAAAGCTTGATAATACAGGTTAACTCACTCAACTGATCCGGAATCTATTATAAGAAAAACATGGAGATTACGGTGTAAATCGGGTTTGAGATTTTGGTGTTTCGCAAAAAAGTTGAAAAGCAACCTGATAAGTTATCATATAGAGTATTATGCCGATACCAGATAATGAAGCTGAGAGAATTTATAAAGCTATTTTCAGAAAAAATATACCTTCAGCAATTCGAGAACACTTCAGAATTATTTCAAAAGAAATAGAACTTCGTTCCACTGATGAAGAGATTGAAAAATGTAGTGAAATTATAAAAAAGGTTCGTGATTTAGAAGCGTTGGAACTTACAGCGAGATACTTAAAAAGATTTCCTGTTCTTACATTGAAGTTTAAAATTATGCTCTATTTAGCGGAAACGTTACCGGAAAATTATCATGAATATATTAACGAAAAGAACGGTATTTTTTCAGGATACTTGTTGTTAATTGTTTCAGTGTTCCGCAGCTTTTACAAATTTATAAAAGGATTTTTTCTTTTAAAGGGTTGTAAGCTATGATTCATGAGGTCATCATCGTCGGAACCGGCCCAAGCGGTGTTGCTTCGGCCATGGGTTTTGCAGAAAACGGAATAATCCCTTTGATCCTGGATGTCGGTTACGAGCCGGCTGAAAATAAAAGGTTGGAACAGAACTTTTTTGATTTCCGGAAATCCAACGATTCTTTTAACATGATGATCGGTAATAATTATGAAGGTCTTCACAATGTGATAAACGAAAAAACTATTTTCCCGAAGCTTATTTCACCTTTTATGCAGTTTGTAGTTAAGGATGCTGAGAAATTGTCGCCGATTGATGAAAACGGCTTTATGGTAACACAAAGTTTTGCAATGGGTGGTCTGGCCAATGCATGGGGGGCAGGTCTTTACAGATGCGTGGATGATGAATTGAAAAATATTCCGTTTAAACCATCTGAACTATCACCTTATTATGACAAATTAACAAAAGAAATTGGCATATCAGGTGATGATGATGATTTAACTCCTTTTTTTGGATCGACTGAGAATTTATTAACGCCTTTGAAGTTATCAAAAAAAGCTGAAAAATTATATCTAAAGTATAAAAAGAAGAAAACAGAATTGAATGCAAAAGGCATGTATATTGGAAGACCGCGATTAGGAGTTCTGAGCCAAAATTATTATAATAGAAGAAAGTGCGATTATCATAACCTTGAATTATGGCTGCCTAATTTACCATACATTTATAACCCTTCATTTACACTTACGGAACTAATAAAAAATAATAAAGCATTGTATGAAAAATCTGTTCTGGTAAAATCCTGGGATAGAGAAGGAAAGGTAATAATTGTCCATGGAGAAAATATACGCGACGGGGTTCCTGTATCGTTCAAGTGTAAAAGACTGGTTTTAGCAGCCGGAACAATAAACAGTGCCAAAATAGTGCTGAAATCGAAAAAAGATTTTAAAGCAAAGCTGCCCCTGTATGATAATATTCATGTACAGGTTCCCTTAATTTTTCCGTCATTTGTTGGAAGTAAACTTGAAACAGAGGCATTTGGATTGACGAATTTAAACGCAGTTTTTGATTTTCGCAGATTAAATTTGAGGCTGCAGGGAAGTATTCTCGAACTGACTTTCCCTGCAAGATCTATCTTTTATGAAATGTTCCCGTTTTCAGCTAAAGACAACCTGGCTTTTACACGAACTTTTTTGCCGTCGCTTCTGGTAATGCTTCTTTACTTCCCTTCAAGCAGTGAAAATGCAGGACATGTAACATTACGTTCTGATGATTTATTAGAAACTTATGGTCTTCCCTGCAAGATTAATAGAAATGTCATTAAAAAAGTTACTAACACCTTCCTTGGTCTTGGCGTTTTAACGCACCACCTGCTTGCAAGGTATAAACCGATGGGCTACACCATTCATTATGCCGGCACTTTGCCCATGGTTCAGAATCCAAGACATAATTATCAATGTAATGCACTGGGGGAGCTGCACAGAGAACCGGGAATTTTTATAGTAGATGGCTCGTTGTTCTCATACATACCTGCCAAAAACATAACGTTTACTCTGATGGCCAACGCCATGAGAATCGCTGACCATATTTCAAAAGAAATAAAAACATAATGAAAAAAGTCCTTATTACAGGTGCACGTGGATTCATATCACAAAATATTTCAAGGATGTTAAAAGAAACGGGTTTTTTTGTAATAGGGATATCAAGAAAGCCGGGGCCGATTCCAAATTATAATGAAGTCTTCTATGGAGAATTAGGGGAACCTTTAAGGGACGTGTACGAGAAGCACAAAATAGATGTTCTTATTCATTGTGCTTACGATAAAGATGAAATAGACAATATAAAAAATGCAGAAGGAACTTATATCTGGGCAGAGCAAGCTGAAAAAAATAACGTTGGACTGCAGATATTTATGAGTTCAATTTCTGCAGATGACGAGGCACTTGCATCTTACGGTCAGAAAAAATATGAGGTCGAAAAATGGTTTATAATGCACAATCATGTCGTATTTAGACTAGGTCTGGTAGCAGGCAAAGGCGGATTGTTTGGAAGGATAATATCAACTGTTAAAAAAACCCCGGTTATACCGTTGATTGACGGGGGAAAGACCTTGACGTACCTCACAGATGTTGACACATTAAGCGAAATTATTCGTGATACTATCCTTAAAAAAAATAATGTTGAAAGAGGGAAAGTATGGTATCTTCAACAGGAACCCCCTGTTAGGTTCGTTGATATTCTCAAAGAAATAAAAAAACA
>BDTH01000097.1 GCA_002923195.1 bacterium BMS3Abin15 | reverse complement strand
ATTCCTGTATGGGTGGGTAATAATAACCTTTATTACTTATTGCTCAGGTTATTTGTTGATAATAGCAAGGTCTCCAAGGCGCTTTTACGCGCTTATGATAGTCTTCCTTTTCTTATCTTTTCATTTTTTAGAAGAATTTAAAAATGGCATTAGAGATGTTTTGTCAGGCCGGAGAAAAAAAATATTAGCTTATTATTTATTAATGATTGTTGTTTTGGCTTTTGCGCTAAAACCAGGTATACACTTTTTAAAATCCATAAAGAATATTAGTACTACTGAGCAAGTTAATCCATATAGAGAAATTGCCGGTCAGATCAGCATAATTCAATTCCCCTCACCTTATGCAATAATAAGATCATCTCAAAAGCCCCATACCGATACTTATATTGCATACTATTTAAAAAAACAATTACTGGGAAGACCGTTATCCGGAGATGTGGATGGCATAACAAAAGAACTTGAGGCAGTGAATGCGAAGTCTATCGTGGTTTTTGATAATCCTGAGATTGTAGAAAAACTAAAAAAAGATAAAAGATACATTCATGCAGGCGCACTAAAACTTAAAAACGATAAAAGATATTTAAACGCAGTTAATGTTAAGCAGGATGAAATTAAAGGATGGGATGAAGAAGTAAATATCTTTACGGTTAAGTAATTCGAGAAAATAAGTTGTTATATTATCTTGATATTGTCTTGTCTATATTGAAAATATGACTATGGAAACAAACAACTGCCCTGTCTGTAATAATCAAAACTCTTCCCAAGTTTATGTAATACGAGAGCATACATACTATTCATGTAATTCCTGCGGAATGCTCTATTTGAGTAATAAAGGTGATACATTTGGATCTGGTGATCAACAATATGGCGCTGATTATTTTAAAGATACCCTGAAAGAAAGCATGAGTGGATACATGGACTATTCAAAACAGTCCCGTCCTCTGCGAATGAACTTTAAAATTCTTTTATCACGTATTTTGCCTTATCTGCCAACCGATACGCCCCAATCAATGCTTGATGTCGGTTGTGCCTATGGATATTTTCTTGATGAAGCGCGAAAGCTGGGCCTGTCTGTACATGGACTGGATATTTCGGAAAGTGCTATACAGTGGATGGAAAAACACCTTGATATCAAAGGGACTGTTGGTCTATCTTCTGATGCACCTAATGGCCCATTTGATTTAATAACGGCAGTTGAGGTCATTGAACACACTCATGATCCACATTCGTTTCTTGACGACCTTTATGGGCGATTAAAGAAAGGGGGGGTGCTGGTGATCACAACCGGGGCTAATGACACTCTTATTCCTCAGTTGATTGGCAAGCGGTGGTGGTACCTGAACCCGCCTGATCATTGCTCGATATTCAGCAGGTCTGCATTGAAAAAATTAATCACGGATAAGGGATTTAACATACTTGAACATAGTCTTATTCCCTACCATTGGGTGGGATTTAATAATATGCTTCTGAAAGTTGCGCGTATATTTGAATCTAAAAGATTAGGCTGGTTCGCCTCAAAATTGCCAACTCTTGTTGTGCCAATATTCCATTTCTCCACACAGTTCCTAATTGCCGAGAAGCGTTAAGAAGATGATAGGAGAGCCGGTCGGAACGAAAGACACCCTCAAATTGACTTATGCCTTTTTGCTTGTAAAATCAATAGTTACAATTTATTTTACTACTTCCACTTGATGCCTTTGAAAAAGGCATCTTTGTTTATCCGGTCCTTATATTTAGAAGTTATTTCAAAAAACTTTTCAAGGACCTGATCTGTCAAATAATGTGGCTCTAACCCCAGTTCTGCGAGTCCGGTATAATGAACATTGTAATAATGGTCCTCTTTTTCGACCCTTGGGTTTTCAATGTGGTCTATCTTTACGTTATACCCCATTTTGTCCCCAATTGCTTTCACTTTCTCTGCGAGCTGATTCACTGAAAAAGATTCCGTTAACTGATTGAAAACCCTGAGCTGTCCCTGCTCAGCAGGCTGCATGGCAGATAAATAGACGCACTGCATTGTATCCTTTAAGTTTAAAAAACCCCTTGTCTGGTTGCCCTTTCCGTAGACTGTCAGGGGATAACCCGCTACTGCCTGGACAATAAATCTGTTCAGTACAGTTCCGAATATTTCATCGTAATGGAAGCTGGGCATCAACTGGGGATCCATGTCTGCCTCCTCAGTAGACAGACCGTATACGGGCCCTTGCATCAAATCAGTTACTCTGATGCCCCATGTTCTGACATAGAACCAGAGCATGTCCGTATCCTGTATTTTTGTAGTGTGATACAGCGAACCTGCCTGTCTGGGAAAGAGGAATTTGTCCTTGCGGCCCTTATGTTCTATATCCAGCCAACCCTCTTCAATATCAATGTTCGGTGTACCGTATTCACCCATGGTTCCAAGCTTTATGATATGACAGTCAGGATTTACCTCTTTTACCGCATAAATTATGTTAAGGGTGCTGATGAGGTTATTCTGAAGAGTAAAGGCGGCCTTATCCCTGTTTATCATTGAGTAGGGGGCAGAAGGCTGTTCTGCATAGTGGACAACAGCATCAGGATTGTACTCCCTGAATATGGATAAGAGAAATTCATAATCTGTAATATCTCCGGCATGGACTTTAATCTTTTTATCTGATATATCTTCCCATATCTCCGCTCTTTGAAAAAGATCCGGCGCCGGTATCAATGATTCACAATCAAGCTCTACAGCAGCATTGCGGCGAAAATAGTTATCAACTCCTATAACTTCATCTCCTCTTTGTGAAAAATACAGGCAGGTGGGCCATCCTAAATAACCGTCAGCGCCTAATATTAAAATTCTCAAACATTACCTCCTAAAAACATTCTCTTGTATTTACTGAGGATATACTAATTCAACTAGAAATAGTATATCCTCATTATACAAAACATGCATTAGACTAATCTTCAAACTTTAAAAGTTAAGCTATTTATCGGGAAAGACTTATTGTAAAACGCTTTTTCCCCCTGCTATTATTCTTTCATTTGATTGAATTAACGGGTTATCCATTTATCGTATCTTTCCGCTTATAAAAGCAATCGGAATGCTTATAGTTCCGGTAAATATCTGATTACCTTGTTGCCAATGACATTCGCGACCGGCAGAGGCAGTTTTTTCCAGATATTTATAGCCGTCTGGTACCTGTTGTCATGGGCATTGACCACGGGTATTTTGTCGGCCCTGTTAAGGAAATATTTATAATTCAGCTGAACCGGCTCAGCTCCCCACTGTTTTTTATAGTTGTAGGTCCCACAATTTATGGTTGAGCGGCCGAAATCAAAATATTCGAATCTATTTTCAGAGGCATATTTGATCGCTTCCCAATAAAGAAGATTGTTGGGACATAATTTATTATACTCTCTCAGTGAGGATGCCCATGGTTCAGAGA
>BDTH01000096.1 GCA_002923195.1 bacterium BMS3Abin15 | reverse complement strand
ACTTCCAGGTTTAGTGGATTTTGGCTTTAATCCGGATTCTCCGTATTTTCTGTAATCAGCCAGCCACCTCTCCAGACTATGAGGGCATACCTTAACTGCGTCTGCCAGCCTAATCTCTCTGTTGTAGGCAGGCCAATACCCATCTCAACCTCTCTTCCTTTAATTGTTTTTGGCATATCTATACACATATACCAGAATATCGCTATTCTGGAAAAACCGCCAAATGTATGTGGACATTACCAATAAATATTGACAAAATTGGGAAAAAGTATTACTATAGTATGGTTTTTGTGGTAGAATTGTACTAATATGTAGCGACCCGAACGATACGAATTAGCATCCGAATGACTCGAATATTAGTAGGTACATTAAAAATCAATTAAATTCAGTATTTATCAAAGCAGACTGGGCAATCGCGGCGCTTTTAGCGTCGAGGAAAGTCCGGACACCCTCCAATTTTGTTCGCGAATACAGGAGCGAATACAAAATTGAGAGCCCGCCATAGCTTTACGCGAAGGTGGGCCCGCCTACGCCTTTTAGGCTTCGGCGGATGCTCAAAATTGTATCCTCGCTTGCTCGGACAATTTTGGCAGAAGTAAGCAGTGGATAACACCCACCAGGTGCATCGCGAGGTGCATTTAGGGAAAGTCCCGCCTTTGGCGGGATCCCGCTTCTAAAGTTATTTATAATTTTGGGGCGGTGATGCCACAGAGACTATACTATCCTGAGGTAATACCAAGGGAGCAAGGTGAAAAGTATGTTGGTGTTTAAGTATTCGCTATATCAGCTGATTAGCGAAGTTTGAGCTACAGCATTCTCCGACCCGTGAGGAGTTGGAGTGGTAAACCCTACTTGGTGCAAGGCCGTGTCCCGATGTAAAAGTTGGGAAGTTGCCGCTTGAGTCCGATGGCAACATCGGATCTAGATAGATGATTGCTATCCTAGCCTAATAGCTAGGACACAGAATCCGGCTTATAGGTTTGCTTTGATAAATTTTGGATTTAAAAAACCAAACACTAATAAAACAAATAGTAACACGGAAAAGAACTAAAATACTTAGTTGAATTAGTGTTTATATTAGTTTATTTAGCGTATTTTACATGAAGAGATCAGAATTATTTTTCAGCGCTATTCAAGTTCCAATAGATTTCGCGATGATTGTGTTGGCAGCTATTTCTGCTTTTGCAATCAGAGATATTCCTCAGATTTTAGCGCTGAAGCCAAAATTATACGAGTTTCCCTTTGAGAGTTATATTAAAATTGTATTAATTGTAGTTCCTTTTTTTATATTGATTTATGCTATAGGAGGACTGTATGACATCAGAGTAACAAGAAAATTTTGGCAGGAAACCATAAGGGTATTTGCCGCAACTTCAATTGCACTGGTTATAATAATAGTAACTATTTTCTTAAAAAGAGAGTGGTTTTCTTCTCGTTTTATAATTCTAGCTGCCTGGGGATTGGTGGTAATTTATATTCCTATTGCTCGCTATCTCCTGCAGTCAATACAAAAATGGCTTTTAATTCATAAAGGAGTAGGAGTTCATAGATTACTTCTAATTGGCGGCAATGAAAAATTATACCAGATTAAAAAACTGTTAAAAAATAATCTAGGACTGGGATACAGGGTTATAGGACAGGTTGGTTATGTTAATTTAAAAAAGATTAAAGAAATACGGAAACAAAGAGGAATTGATGAAATGATTCTGGGTGATCCGTCTATAACTGATGACCAGCAGGAAAAATTAATAGACTTCTGCGCCATCAATAGTATTACTTACCGTTACATTCCGACTACTCTCCAGACTTCCAGATTTGAGGTCCGGATGCTAGACGGAGAGCCGTTACTGGAAGCTCAACATACTCCTTTGGAGGGTTGGGGAAGAATTTTAAAAAGAATATTTGATATTGTTGGATCCGCTATATTAATAATCCTTACTTCTCCGATAATGCTTGTGGCGGCTATTGCTATAAAATTAGAAAGTAAAGGGCCAGTGATTTATAAAAACGAAAGAATAGGTAATGACGGCAAGAAATTTTACGCCTATAAATTTCGCTACATGAAGTGGGAGCATAGCATAAACAAAGACAACCCCGACTTAGAAAAAGCATTGGAATATGAAAAGAAATTAATCAAAGAAAAAAGTGTCAGGCAAGGACCACTTTATAAAATTAAAAATGATCCAAGAAAAACCAGAGTTGGTGCTTTCATTGAGCGTTATTCAATTGACGAACTGCCTCAATTCTTTAATGTGATAAAAGGGGACATGAGCTTAGTTGGCCCCCGCCCCCATCAGAAAAGAGAAGTGGAGAAATATCATGAATATCACCGCCGCCTTCTAACAATCAGGCCTGGCGTAACAGGATTGGCCCAAATTTCCGGCCGATCAGATCTGGACTTTGAAGATGAGTACAAAATGGACTTGTTTTATATTGAAAACTGGTCGCTCTGGATGGATATTGCGATATGCCTGAAGACAATAGGGGTTTTATTAAGGAGAAGGAGAAATTAAAAACATATTAACATGTTAACAAAAGATGGCTGAAAATAAATTTTCTAAAGAATTGAAATCAAAAATGGACGAGTACGCCCATTTTATTTATAAAATAACCAAAGCATTTCCTAGAGAAGAGGTATATGGAGTAACATCCCAGTTAAGAAGATCTGGCTTGTCGGTTATTTTAAATTATATTGAAGGTTTTGCCAGAAAGAAAAAAGCAGTAAAACAGAATTTTTGTGAAATATCTTACGGATCCTTGAAAGAATCTAAATATCTTTTACATTTTAGTATGGTAGAAAAATATCATAGCAAGGAGGATTATAAAAAGGCACTTGGGTTAGCTGATGAGATTGGTGCTATGTTATGGAAATCATTAGACTCTCTTCGCTAGTATGCTAAAGTGTTAACATGCTAAAATACTAATATGAAGATCGCTTTAGTTCACGATTATTTAGTTCAATATGGGGGGGCAGAGAGAGTTCTGGAATGTTTTACAGAACTTTTTCCTTATGCTCCGATTTATACGCTGGTTTACGACAAAGAAGCTATGCACGGTATTTTTAAAAATAAGGATATTCGCACCTCCTATCTTCAAAGGCTTCCTTTTGCGCGCAAAAGACACAGATTTTTTCCTCCCCTTATGCCTCTAGCCATAGAGCAGTTTGAGTTTTCTAAGTATGATATAGTGCTTTCTGATTCTGCCAGTTATGCCAAGGGTATAATAACCAATCCGGAAACTCTGCACATTTGCTATATGCATACTCCTATGCGCTACGCTTGGGATGATTGCCAGAAATACACCCAGGATTTCGGGTTTCCAAATTTAATTAAAAGATTTGTTCCTTTTGCCATGAATTATATTCGGCTCTGGGACAAATCCAGCGCTGATAGGGTAGATAAATTTATAGCTAACTCAAATTTTGTAGCCAAAAGAATAAAGAAATACTACAGAAAGAACGCGGACGTAATCAATCCGCCAGTATCAATTAATGATTTTCATATTAGTAAGAAGAGAAGTAACTATTTTCTCATGGTTGGTCGGCTCATTGCTTACAAACGTCACGACATAGCCATAAAAGCATTTAACAAACTAGGATTACCTCTGAAGATTATCGGAAGGGGCCCGGAAATGAAACGACTAAAAAAGTTAGCCGGACCCAATATTGAGTTTCTAGGAAGGGTTCCTGAAAAAGATTTGCCCAAATATTACGCCGAGTGCCAAGCATTTATTTTTCCCCAAGAAGAAGATTTCGGAATTGTAGCTATGGAGGCTATGGCGTCTGGACGGCCGCTTATTGCTTATCATGGGGGTGATATTCCAGAGCATATGGAAGAAGGGAAGACAGGAATCTTTTTTTACGACCAAAGCCCGACAGGCATAATAGAGGCAGTCAAAAAATTCCGCGACGAAGATTATGATCCGGAATATATACGTTCTCGGTCATTAAAATTTGACAGAGAGATATTTAAGGGTAAAATAAAGGACTACGTGGAATCTGAATTAGAAAAACACAAGAGCCACATTAACGTTTAAGCATTTACCCTATTAAATAAATTTTACTCTGCAAAATTAGATTTGAGAAAAAATATGGGTAAATTCATAAATTAAGCTTAAAAAAAACAATTAATAAATAAGTTGTTTCTATAAAAATAGACTCAAATCTTATTTAATAGGGTGAATGGAATTTAAAGAATACATCCAAATACTTAAGAAGCATTTCGGACTTTTTCTATTGGTGATTATCCTAGTAGTAATAGCAGGGATAATTTTTCAAGTTTCAAAGCCTGCCAATTTTAAATCCTCGCTCACTTTAAACGTAACCAGAACGGGATCCCAGCAGACTAGTGATTACCGGTACGACGACTTTTACCGTCTTCAAGCAGATGAAAGATTTGCCGACACAGTGGTTCGTTGGCTAGGGTCACCAAGAATAGTGACTGATATTTATAACGACGCAAAAATCACAACAGCTGGATTAAGCAGCAGAAAATTATCCAAGATTTTTAAAGCCCAGCGACTCTCTTCCCAGTTAGTCCAGGTAACCTATATTACTTCAAACAGCCGAACATCCGAAAAACTGTCCGAATCAATAGTAAGTATTTTAAATAAACAGTCTGATGAATTAAATGAGTTGCAAAAAAATGAAACTTGGTTCAAGATATTAGGAAGTTATCCCGTGGTCAAAGAAAATAAACCGGATATGGAACTTGTTATTATCGTATCCATTTTATTGGGAATATTTTTGGGAGTTTGGGCGGTATTTATAAAGAATTATTTCAGTAACTAGTTACTAGATGAACGAGCCCCGTTACAAAACTAATGGTACGGGGAAATAATTAACTATTTATTTAAACTTTTTTGTCGTTTGCGTGAAGACGCTGATCAAATAAAGTTTTGTAACGGGGTGAAGATTGGAGTAGATATCAGATGTCTGTTAGGAGGAAAGCGAACTGGAGTGGAAGAATACACTCTTAATCTTTTAAAGAACCTGTTTGAAGTTGACAAAAAGAACAATTATGTTCTTTTTTTAAATTCTTTTACCGCACCAAAAATCAATTTAGAGCAATTTAAAAAATACAGCAACGTAGAAATTAAAATTTTCCGTTTTCCTAATAAATTATTGAATTTCTTGTTTTGGTATCTGCGTTGGCCGAAAATCGACAAAATGATCGGAGGGGTAGATGTTTTTTTCATGCCTAACATAAATTTTGGAGCTTTTTCACAAGATACAAAACTGATCCTGACTATTCATGACCTTTCTTTTGAATACTATCCGGAAACTTTTTCACTGAAGAGGCGTTTGTGGCACTCTTTTATCAATCCTCATCGACTCTGCCAACGATCCGATAAGATTATCGCCGTTTCTGATTCTACCAAAAGCGACCTAGTGGCTTCCTATGGGATTAGTCCGCAAAAAATTGAGGTTGTTAGTAGTGGTATTAGCGAGCGTTTTGAAGAAATTACTAAAAACGATTCTAAACTCATTGAAGTTAAAGAGGAATATAAATTACCCTATAAATTTATTCTGTATCTTGGAACGATAGAGCCAAGGAAAAACATTACCGGATTAATCAGGGCTTATAACCAACTCAGAAAAATAAAAAATTCAGAATTAGATAAATATAAATTGGTAATTGCCGGCGCCAGGGGATGGAAGTATGAAAAAATATTTCAGGAGATAACAACCTCGCCGTATCAGGACGATATTATGATGACGGGGTTCATTTGCGATAATGACAAGTCGTATGTTTATAATCTGGCATCACTCTTTGTGTATCCTTCGTTTTTTGAAGGGTTCGGATTTCCTCCTTTGGAGGCGATAAAATGCGGAGTTCCAACAATTACATCTAATACTTCTTCGCTTCCGGAAGTAGTGGGCAATGGGGGACTGATGATTGATCCAGACAAACCGGACGAGCTTTATAAGGCAATGCAAGGGGTTTTGCTTAACAAGGATCTGCAGGGAAAATTAAAAGAAAAAGGGCTTAATTATTCCAAAAAATTCAACTGGAGAAAATCCGCCGGAGAATTCCTAATCACACTGAAAGGTTTATAAAAACCCTAATGGAGAATGGCTGTAGTTCTGTTGATATTACCATGTAACCACACATGGTAACGTGCAATTTGTTTTCTTGTTTCGGACTATTAAAAAACCACCGGTTTTTACTGGTGGTTTTTACTGGTGGTTTTTATTTGAACAGTTATTTTTTTCTCTTGGCTTTTCTTTTTTTCTTCTTGGATTTGGGGCCCGGCTTTTTTTTCTCAAAACTTGCAGTTATTTTGCCCGTCTGAATTTTTATTGGGACGCGTTTTCCTTCTACAAAAAAGATAGTTGCGTTTTTGGCCAACTTGGGACTACCTGGATAACCATTAGCTACATCCTCAATAATTTTTAAAGCTTCCTGTTTGGTCATTAGCCAATCTCCCCCAAGATGATTGAGGGTGACTATGCCATCACTGTTAATAATCTCAGCTATCAATACGCCTTTTCCCATCATTTCCTCCCTTTTGCCGATATATTTTGATTCTAATGAACATTAATTAGCGACTAGAACCATACAAGATATTAAGTCAAAATACCCAAAATGTCAAGCTCGTTAGAGCTTTTCTAAAAGACTCTAATGAGGTAATATTGAAACACATCCCAGTTAAATATATATTTATCCCGTCTGTCACGTTAAAGTATATTCAATATGAAAAAAGTTTCAAAAAAGAAAAATAAACTAGTTATTTATCAAGCTAACTCCGGAGCTATTGAGCTTAAGGGCGACTTTCAGCATGAAACGATCTGGGCGACGCAAGCGCAAATGGCTTCTGTTTTTGGCGTAAATTCACAGGCAATTACCAAACACCTTAAAAATATATATGAGGATACAGAGCTTGCCAAAAAGGCAACTTGTTCCAAAGTGGAACAAGTTCAAATTGAGGGCAGACGCAAGGTGAAACGTTTTGTTGAAGTTTATAATCTCGATGCGATTATTTCTGTTGGATATCGAATTAGTTCAAAGACTGGTACCAAATTCCGCCAGTGGGCGACAAAAGTTTTGCGCCAGCATATCACAAAAGGATATACTATCAATCCAAAAGTCATCAAAAACAATTACGCCGAATTTCAAAAAGCCATTGAAAATATCAAGCATCTTTTGCCAAGCGGCGCGAACACTGATCATGAAAGCGTGTTGGAATTAGTTTCTGCTTTTGCCGACACTTGGCTTTCTTTGGATGCCTATGACAAGGACATGTTGGTTTCCAAAGGAGCGACAAAAAAAGAAATAAAAATTACGGCGGAAAAATTAGCGGAGAAATTGGCTAATTTTAAAAACGAACTTATAAAAAAGAAACAAGCGACGGACTTGTTCGGCAGAGAACGCCAACCTGATGCCGTGGCGGGAATTTTCGGCAATGTGATGCAATCGTTCGGCGGCAAACCGGTTTATCCGACTGTGGAAGAAAAAGCGGCGCACCTCTTATATTTTATGGTTAAGAATCATCCATTTGTGGACGGCAATAAGCGGAGCGGGGCCTTTGCCTTCGTCTGGTTTTTAAAAAAGGCCGGCATTTTGAATATGCAAAAAATAACTCCGGCGGCGCTCACCGCGCTCACGCTTTTCATCGCGGAAAGCGCACCAAAAAACAAGGAACGGATGATAAGACTAGTCTTGCAAATTTTGAAAAAATAATTAAGATTTTTAAAGTCGGGTAAAATGGGGGAATAATGATTGATCCGGACAAGCCGGATGAGCTTTACAAGGCAATGAAGGAAGTTTTACTCAATAAGGATCTACAGGGAACATTAAAGAAGAAGGGGCTTAATTATTCCAAGAAATTCAACTGGCGCAAATCCACCGGAGAGTTTTTAAATGTCATTGAAAGCATGTAGTTATAATAAACTATTGAAAAACCACCAGTCTTTACTGGTGGTTTCTATTTGAGCAACTATATTTTTCTCTTGGTCTTTCTTTTTTTCTTCTTAGCTTTGGGGTCTGGCTTCCTTTTTCTGAAACCTGCGGTTATTTTACCCGCCTGGAGCTTTATCGAAATAGCCCTTCCCTCTACAAAAAAGATGGTTGGATCTTCGGCCAGTTTAGGGGCGCCCAGGTAGCCGTTGGCTACATCTTCCACAACCTTCAGGGCCTCCTGCTTGGTTATTAGCCCGTCTCCTCCAAGGTGGACAAAGCTGCCCACACCTTCATTACTGATAATCTCAGCTATTAGCACGCCTTTTCCCATCATTTCCTCCTTTTTTTGCCGATATATTTTGATTCTAATGAACATTAATTAACGCCTAGAACCATACAAGACATTAAGCTAAAATACTCAAAATGTCAAGCGCGCATATCGCATGTTCCATATTCACTTATCCACATTGTGTCATTTGAATGCGGCCGCATTTTCGTGATACAATGGTGTTATGTATAAGTTTGGTCCGGTACAAAAGAAAATTATACTGGCGCTTTTAGGAGGAGTAGCCCTGGGAATGTCTTCGTCTCCTCGGCAATATTTCAAAACCCTTCGTGTATTGCGAAAAGACTGGAAGAAAATAGACCAGCGAAATTTTAATCGTTCTATTAAAAGACTTTCCAGGGAGAAGTTTATTGAAGAAAAAAAACTGCCTGATGGATCTTTTAAATTAATTCTTACTAAAGAAGGGAAGCGACAGGCCAAGATGCTTAGTTTATTAGGCAGTTCCATAAATTTTAAAAAGCCTAAACGCTGGGATAAGAAATGGAGAATTGTGCTTTTTGATATTCCAGAAAAAGACAGGGTGTTCCGCAACATTTTACGGGATCACCTAAAAACACTTGGGTTCCACAAGCTTCAGCACAGCGTTTTTATTTCTCCATACCCTTTTGAAAAATCAATTTTAGAGTTAGTTGCCCTCTATTCAGTCGAGCCTTATGTGCGGATAATAACAGCCACCAAAATTGATAACGAATCTAAGATTAAAAGGCGTTTTTTTAAGAATGGTAAGAATAAATAATGTGTCATCAAAATGCGGCCGTCAGATGGTGATACAAAAAATCTGGATGTTAAAGTTGGGTGTTTAATGAATTGCAGGGGAAATTAAAGGAGAAGGGCTTAATTATTCCAAAAAATTCAACTGGCGCAAATCCACCGGGGAGTTTTTGGTCACACTGAAAGGTTTATAAAAATAGTGCTTAAATAAAAGGGATGTTTACACTCGCCTTTGTTTTAGATATCATCAAGGTATGAATAAGAAAGACATAAAATTAATTTCCAGTGTGTTAAAGAGAAAGGGTCAACCAGATTTAGCTGATTTACTAGCAGGCGCTTATGGTGAAATTGATGAATCTTCTACCTATGGTAACTATTTAAATTCGACTATCTCACAATATTTATTTTATTTGCCATTAGAAAACTTCCATAAACTTAAAAATATCTCTAGGAAAGATAAAAAAAATTTATTGGATAGTGTTCTTTATCTCTATCCTCATCAGGATGAATCTCCAGAAATCGTAAACATTGAACTCAGAGTCTTGCGTGAAGATGAGGAAGAAACAATTCAACTTGAAAACAAGGATCTTATTAGTTGTGAATTCACAAAAGAGCAACTTGATAAATGTGACTCTAAGATTAGTAGTGGAGACTATGATGGTGCGATTAGTAGTGCGGGTTCTTTACTTGAAGGGGTTTTTGATGAAATTCACAAAGAGTGTACTGGAGACTCAATTAAGCCTATTGATGATCTGAGGGGGGGATATAAAAAGTTGAAAGTATTATTAAAATTATCCGACGAACAATATTCAAACGAGTCAATTAAGGCGGTAGTGAGAGGATTGACCAGCATCATTGGTGGTCTGGATGCGATTAGAAACCAAATGGGTGATAGACATAAAATAACAGCTAAGCCGTGGAAGAGGCACGCAAAATTATGCGTTAACTCCGCAAGGATTATAACTGATTTTTTATATGAGACATTAATAGCGCAAAAGGAAAAAATACAAAAATTATATGATGACCTAGTTAAAATACTGGATAGTAGTAAGAGGCTTTTAGAAAAAGATGAGCTACTTTCTGAAGAAGTAGTGTTAAAGCATTTAGAAAAATATGATATTTTCCTAAAAAATATTATAAAAAATAAGTTTATTAAAGAATTTAAAATTGAGAGATTTAGAGAAAGTGATATATTTTTTTCAGCGATGAATATTTTTTTCGAGGAAATAGGAAAAGATGATATTGATGAAATATTTAAGGAACATAAAAACAATAATCAAGCCTGTGGATTATATAAATTCTTAAAGTTAATAGAAAAAGAAAAGGAGACATCATTTTTAAGTTCCGAAGCGAATAAATATATTATTAAAAAAGATAAGATGAGGGAGGAGCATGAAAAGCCAGTTAAAATTACAGACGTGCCCTTTTGATTTTAGTAGTTTTTGGTGATAATATTGAAACACATATGCGAAAGAAGAAATAATCGCCTCGTATTTTATAGTAAAGTTTAATTAGTATATTTATTAAAAACAGATTCGCGCGCGCCAATAAATTTAGGCGCAGGGAATGGATACACTACACACATCCAAGGGTTGCATGGACCTATGCCAAGAAAAGAGAATATACAGAGGGCAGAAAAATAAGTATTAGAACTTTCATAAGAACATTCTATAAATCAAGAGAGAATGTAAACAGAATAAAAAAGAAGTTTGGTGCACGCGTGTATGTAGTAGGTATAAGAAGTAATTATAGATATCGCGAGGGAATCGGAGAAGTTAAAGTTAATATCAATAATGTTGACGAAATTCAAAAAATAGAGTACACTTACTGTTCCTTGTTTGCAAGAGCTATATATGTTAATATTTTACTACAAGGAGAAAGGGTTTTATGGAGAATAAAGAGACTACTGAAAAAATAGATTTTCTCAAAATTTCAAAGGAAGAGCAAGAAAGTATACTAAAGGAAGCTCTTATTAAGGGGCAAGAAGAGCAGGAGAAACTTGAGGAAAAATATGAGAGACTTCAAACACGAGGGATTGTTTGCTAATTTTTTGATGAATTTAAATATTAAATTGCATTATAAAAGAATGCTTTTTTTTATTTCCAATAAACAGTGGGCACCTAGACTATCTAAATACCACTATCTTCCAATAATCCACTATATAGCCAATCTCCAAAATTACCCCTATTCCCCCAAAACCTTCCACAATTTGATATAGATACCTCCTTATTCGGACTACACGCATATACATCCATATATGCGAAAAAATAACCAGCGAGGCGGAAAATATTCACTCCTTGACACGGGTGTTTTTTTATGCTACTATATTCTGTAAACCTTTGGTTTACTTTGTTCATACTATTTGAAAGGGGGTGAGAGAATGGCTGACAAAGAAAAAAGAGACAAAGGATTGTCTGATGAGCAAATCACAAGAAGAATGGTAAAGTGGATCATCATGAATGAAGGGGCAAGTAATTTAAAGCCTAATGACGTCAAGCGGAGAATGGGCAATATCGCAAGAGACATTAATGCTCCCACTGACGATGTGATACGAGCAGTAAAGCCAATCCTGGAAGAAGTATTCAAAGAAGTTATTGCAGGGATGTAAGTCTGAAGCATGGTCGAGCGATGCTCACTAAAGGGGTAATAAACCTCCCGCAATTGCGGCAAGGTGGATGAAAATCCTTAAAGGAACAAGAACCCCTCCTCCTTCAGGCCAAAAAGGGCGATTGAAAAACAATCGCCCTTTTTTAATTCTAAAATTTTTTAATAACCAGCGAGGCGGGGGAAAATAATTTAGAAAATAAAAAAGAGGTTCTTGATATTCCAAGAACCTCTCTTAATTGATTTCAGTTTTTAAATTAACTGGATAACCTCGTTATCATCATTAATGTGTACGAGTACTGCGTTCTCGTTATCAATTGCGTTGAATTTATCGGGGCTTTCATATTTTTAATTTTGTCAATAATCACCTCATCATTGACACAGGTGTTTTTTTATGATAATATTTTCTGAAGTCAAAAATAAATAAAAAAAGTGTTATTTAAAAAAAAGGGGGGGGAATGACTATTTCTATTTATAACCTTGTATGCAGTGATGGCACTAAAGGCGTTTTGCGAATTCGGCTGAAGGATATTCTGGAGAAGGTGGTGGGCATTCCGCAAAACAAAGTCAGGTTTCGTTTTTGCGGTAATCTTGAGGACGGTGACATGGTGACCCTTGTTATGAATCTTGGCAAAGGCAAAAAAATCGGACGCGGAACCCGGGATTACATCAGGCATAACTTAGCAACGGCAGCGAAAATTACCTTGGGCCCTGACGAGCCAATTGCAACAGAAATAGCAATCGGAGATTGGGCAAGAAGTTGTTATATTTATTAAAGAGCAGGCGCGCGGAAATCCGCACGCCTTTTTCTTTATAAATAAACCGAATTAAAGTATAATGACTTTATGCGCCCCATTAAAATTCAGTAGTTCATATTTTGGGAGATAATGGGGGATAAGCAGTAATCAATGACTATTTATTATTTTACAAATGTCAAATTCTAACGGGGTAAAAATTGGAATTGACGCCCGGTTTTACGGGTCTTTAAGCAAGGGATTGGGTAGATATACCCAAAAATTAATAGAAAATTTAGAAAAGATCGACAATGCCAATGAGTATTTCGTTTTTTTGCGTGAGGAAAACTTTGACGAGTACCAGCCAAAGAATAAAAATTTTACCAAAGTGAAGGCTGACTATCGCTGGTACACCTTATCCGAGCAGATTAATATGCCCCGCCTGCTCAATAAATATAATTTGGACCTAGTCCATTTTCCCCACTTCAACGTGCCGTTATTTTATAGAAAAAAATTCGTCATTACTATCCATGATTTAATCCTAATCCATTTTCCCACCACCCGCGGAACCACCCTCAACCCGCTTTTTTATTGGCTGAAGTTCCTGGCTTACAAAATCGTGATTAATTCCGCCATTAAGAGAGCCAGAAAAATAATAGCTGTTTCTGAGTTCACCAAAAGCGATATCTTGAAGCATTACAGCGTGCCGGACAATAAGATTGCCGTAACTTATGAAGCCTGCGACCAATTGCCTCCGGTTTCCGCGGAAAACAGCGGGGATAAATTAAAAAAATATGGTATAATTAAGCCATATATATTGTATGTTGGAAACGCCTATCCCCATAAAAACCTAGAAGCGTTGGTTTTGTCTTTTGTCGAAATAAAATCCCTCACTCCCGCCCTCTCCCGAGGGGGGAAGGGGATTAGTAATTTGAAGCTGGTTTTAGTCGGCAAAGAGGATTATTTTTACCAGCGCTTAAAAAAGCTGGTGGCGGAAAAAAATATTGAAAATGTAATATTCGCCGGGTATGTTCCGGACAGCGATCTGGATGCAATCTACCGAAATTCTGAATTATATATTTTTCCTTCACTCTATGAAGGATTCGGCCTGCCACCCCTGGAAGCCATGGCCAAGGGAGTGCCGGTAACGTCCTCCGATCATGATTGCATGAAAGAAATACTGGGAGACAGCGCTTATTTTTTCAACGGAAGAGACATTAAAAGCCTGACAGCGGCCGTTGCCAAAGCTTTGGAGGATGGCGAATTAAGAAATAAATTGATTGCCAGAGGATACGAGCAGATAAAAAAATACAGTTGGGAAAAAATGGCCGAGAAGACATTAGAAATTTATAAGAAGTAGCGACACAAACAATACGAACCCGCATACGAACTGTTAGCGGCATTCGTATGTATTCGTAGATTAGCATCGCCTTATGAATAAAAATCAAATAATACCCCAGATGTTCGACGTGCGGCCGGTTGATGAAACCGGTGATTTGGATTGGGAAAAAATAGAAAGCGCCGGGGGGGACGTGGATATCAGCGGAATCTTTGAAAAAGATTATATAGCTGCCAAAGAAGTAAAAAAGCCGATCAGAGAAGAGGCCAGTGTTTATCAATTAGGAAAAGCCTTTAAAAGCGATGAGGTTCCCATTTATCAAGAATTTTCGGGAGAATTGCCGGAGGATATGGAGGCAAAAATAGAATACTCAGAGCAAGGCATGGGATCAATGGAATACTTGGATGATGAGTTTCCTGAAGAAGAAAAAGAATCTGATTTTACAAAATACGCAGAAGAAAAAATAGCGCCTTCTTTTAAAACAGCTCCTTGGAATTTTAATTTCAGAAAAATCGCACTTTCTTTTGCTGGAGCAACGTTAGCAATAACACTAGTTATTGGCGGATTCACTTTTTTAAATAGGGGCTTGGCCATTAAAGATAAAGTTTTGGGAGTAAGCAAGGAAGGATACACAGATCTTATGTCAGCTATAGAAAGTATAAAGGGGCAAGATTTCCAAAGATCATCACTTGAATTTAGCAACGCCTATGATAACTTTTCCCAGGCTTCCAAGGATTTGGATACGATGGGCAGTTTTCTGGTTGATATAACAAGGTTTTTTCCGGGAGTTTCCAAGCTTTCATCCGGAAAAAATGCGGTAGAGGCTGGCAAGCACATATCTCTGGCAGGCGAGTCACTTAATGAGGTGGTAAAAATTATTTATTCTCTGGAAAATCCTCTCAGTACTGACGGCTCACAAGACATTTCCCTTCTTAGTATTTTTGAATCAACTGAAAAAGAAATAATCAAGGCAAGGGAAGAGCTGAAAAAAGCTCAAGAAAATCTCGACAAAATAAAAATTGACGACCTTCCTGAAGACAAGAGAGGTGAATTCGTGGCTTTAAAAAATAAATTGCCGTCCGCCACAGAAACTATTGATAAATTTCTAAATAATAGCCATATTTTCGTAGATCTTTTGGGAGGAAACGGGCCAAGAAAATATTTATTTCTTTTTCAAAACAATCAGGAAATGAGAGCTACCGGGGGATTTATTGGAAGCTACGGACTTTTGGACATCTCCGACGGCAAAATAAGAAAGTTTTTTGTGGATGGAATTTTTAATCCTGACGGGCAACTCAAAGATAAGATTGTTCCACCCAAGCCCATTCAGAAAGTAAGCGCTGCTTGGAGTATGCACGACAGTAATTGGTTTCCTGATTTCCCGACCTCTGCTGAAAAAGCCATAGTTTTCTACGAAAAAACTGGGGGACCCACAGCAGACGGAATCATAACTATAACACCGACGATTATGGAGAAGTTGCTAGAGATTACCGGGCCCATTGAAATGGAAGACTACGGCGTAGTTTTAGATTCAGAAAATTTCATTGAAAAAACCCAGCAGGAGGTTGAAGTTGATTACGATAAAGAAGAGAATCGTCCGAAAAAAATACTGGCTGACTTAGCCCCAATTGTTTTAAATAAGGTCTTTAACGCTAAAGATATAAAAAGCATTTCCAAAACCCTGGGTGTTATTTCCGATGGATTGGATCAAAAGCACATACTTCTCTATTCCCAAAATGAATACTTGCAAAACATAATATCCGAGCAGGGGTGGTCGGGAGAAGTCTTAAGCACTCCTAAGGATTATATCAGCGTAATCAACACTAATATAAACGGATACAAAACCGATGGCATAATTAAGGAGTCTATTAATCACCTTGCGGAGATTAAACAGGATGGATCAATAATTAATACTGTTACGATAACGCGAAAACACAACGGCGGCAACGAAGAGCATGAGTGGTGGAACAAGGTTAATGCTAATTATCTGCGCCTCTACGTCCCTAAGGGATCGACTTTGCTCAGTGTCGAGGGTCAAACTATAGAATTTAACGATTCGCCACTGGACTATGATGCCCTTGGATTCAAACGCGACGCAGACGTGCAAAGAGAAGAAAGTGAAATGACCATAAATGTTGAGTCTGGTACCAGGACGTATGAAGACGCGGGTAAAACAGTATTTGCTAATTGGACATACGTGAGTCCCCAGGAAACATTGACACTAAAATATACATACCTTCTGCCGTTCAAGTTAGCGTTCAGTGATGATGCACCAGCTGATTCTTATTCTTTGTTTGCCCAAAAACAGTCCGGAAGTATTGGAAGCGATTTCGTTTCCGAGGTAAAGTACCCGACCAACTGGGAGGTGCACTGGAGTTATCCTGAAGATGTCAAAAAATCCGACGGGAGTTTAAAAATAGAAACCAAGTTAGATATTGATAGATTTCTAGGATCAGTGTTTCTGAAAAAATAATCTATGATTAGAAGATTTGTGAACAATAAAATATTCAACAGCTCTCCGACGCAATCCATCACGATGGCCGCTTTTATAATTTCCTTGGCTGGAATTGCCAGCCGGATACTGGGACTTGTGCGAGATAGGATTCTGGCTTCCCAGTTCGGAGCAGGAGATACTCTGGATATTTATTATGCTGCTTTTCGCGTCCCTGATTTAGTTTATAATTTATTGGTTCTCGGAGCGTTGAGCGCGGCTTTCATTCCTGTTTTCACCGGCTTAGTGTCGCGAGATGATAAAAAAGAAGCTTGGAAGCTGTCGTCGGGAGTACTGACTATAGGAGTCATTGTAATATCCTTGGTTTCTGTAATGCTGGCAATCTTAGCTCCATATCTGATGAAATTGGTTACTCCCGGATTTTCAGAGGCTAAGGTGGCAGAAGCAGTAATGTTCACCAGGATTATGTTTTTAAGTCCGTTGCTTTTGGGAATCAGCGCTGTTTTTGGCGGAATATTGGTATCCTTCAAGAAATTTTTAGTATATTCACTGGCCCCGATAATGTATAACATTGGAATAATAATCGGAGCTGTTTTTTTCGTAAAAATTATGGGGCCAATCGGACTGGCATGGGGAGTTGTTTTGGGAGCAGTACTTCATATGGTTATCCAGTATCCGGCTGTTAAGCATTCCGGATTTAAATATAAATTAATGATTTCTGAAGCGCTCAGGAATAGCAATTTAAAGAGGGTGGTTTACTTAATGATCCCCCGAACCATGGGAGTGGCTGCCACCCAGATCAACTTACTGATAATTACGATTTTCGCTTCAATGCTGGCAACTGGAAGCCTTACTGTTTTTAATTTTGCCAATAATATTCAAAGTGCTCCATTGGGACTTTTCGGCATAGCTTTTGCCATTGCCGTTTTTCCGACTCTTAGCTCCCTCGCTGCTAAAGGTGACAAGCGGGAGTTTGTTAAAAACTTTTCTCAAGCATTTCGCCAGATACTATTCTTTATTATTCCTCTTAGTGTTTTTATCGTGATACTTCGAGCTCAACTTGTTCGTGTTGTCCTGGGATCCGGTAAGTTTGATTGGGAAGATACTATATTGACTTTCGAAGTTTTGGGCATATTAGCCTTAAGCTTGTTTGCTCAAAGCTTAATTCCACTGCTTACCCGCTCCTTCTATGCCCTCCAAAACACCAAGACTCCTTTTTACATTGCTTTGTTTAGTGAAACAATCAACATACTAATTGTTCTTATGCTTATAGGTAAATACCAACTAATGGGTCTGGCTGTAGCTTTTTCAGTAGCCAGCGTTGTTAATATGGCCCTGCTCTTGTCGGCTCTGCGGGCTAAATTTGACAATCTCGACGATAAAAATATAATAAAGTCTGTGCTTAAAATCTCTATAGCGTCTCTTGTGGCTGGAATAGCCGTCCAGTATCTGAAGCATTTTGTTAATAATTATGTCGATCTGGAAACATTTATAGGAGTCTTTATCCAGCTCATAGCTTCTGGTGGAGCTGGACTAATGATATTCATATTGGCAAGTTATTTATTGAAATTAGAAGAATTCCATTACTTCAGGCGATCAATAACCAAGAGACTATTTAAAGCTAAAGACAAAATTGAAGAAGGCACTGGAGAAGTGGGAGGATTATAATAATAATTAAGGAGCTAGTCTAGAACAGACTTACTGCTCTTTAACAATTTAGTGATTATTAAGCCTAAATCCTGCTGCCTATGATTGAAACGAAATTCCATCTCTTTTAAGTACAGGCAGAAGTGTTTTCTGTCTATGCCGTAATATCTTCTCATTTTGGTTTTAGCGTAACCCCAGAAATTCTCAATACCATTAATATGGCTCC
>BDTH01000095.1 GCA_002923195.1 bacterium BMS3Abin15 | reverse complement strand
TTCGCCTCTCTTGTGTAGTTCGGCCTTGATTGTGTCGCGTACTTTAAAAGCGGGGCCGACCGGCACTGTAGATTTATCCACAATAATCATTGGGTGGTCCATTTGTTGGCCAACAGTTTTTGCAACTTGCAAAACATACTGCAAGTCGGCACTGCCATTTTCTCCCATCGGCGTCCCTACGACAATAAAAACAGTGTCGCTTTCCTTAAGCGCTAACTTACTGTTGGTGGTAAAGCGTAAAGTTCCAAGCTGATGGCACTTTTTTACGATTTCTTCCAGTCCGGGCTCATAAATCGGCATAACGCCTTTTTCAAGCTTTTTTAGCTTTTCCTTATCAACGTCTACACAAATTATATGATTACCTCTTTCAGCAAAACAAGCGCCAGTTACCAGTCCTACATAGCCAGTTCCAAATATCGCGATGTTCATATTTATAAATTAAAAATTGAATATTTTCTCTTAGTGAATTATAATGGAGGTTAGGAGGTTTATCAAGTGGAAAGTTTTTAAAGTTATAAAATTATGACTAAAATACTAATTACAGGGGGAGCTGGATTTACCCGCCCGCATCGCCAGCGAGCCAATGTAAAATAATGTTTTATACTTACATTTTAAAAAGCATTAAAGACCAAAGTCTGTATGTAGGATGGACAGACGATTTAAAAAGCCGTTTTACAAAACACAATGCTGGAAAAGTTTTATCAACAAAATTCCGCAGGCCATTAAAACTTATTTATTATGAAGCATGTTTAGTAAAACAAGCGGCTATAAAAAGAGAAAAGTATTTTTAAAACAGGTTTTGGTCGCAGATTTTTAAAAAATAGACTCGCTGGCTCGCGTGGCGGGCGGGTCGGTTCGCCTAATTAATTTAATCTAATGCATTTATTATGACTAAAATATTAATCACGGGGGGAGCGGGGTTTATCGGTTCTCACATCGTGGATGCTTTGATTAACAAGGATCACGACGTAATAGTTGTTGATAATCTTGTTACCGGACAAAAAGAGAATGTTAATTCCAAGGCTAAGTTCTACGAGAAGGATATTACTGATTTTACAGAAATGGAAAGAATTTTTTTAAGTGAAAAGCCTGAAGTTATATTTCATCTTGCTGCCCAAATAGATGTCAGGAAATCACTGGAGGATCCCCTATTTGACGCCAATTCTAATATTATGTCCAGTCTGAATTTAATAGAGCTCTCTCAAGAAAATAATATTAAAAAGTTTATTTTTTCTTCCACAGGAGGGGCTATTTATGGAGAAACAGAAAGTCGTCCCACCAAGGAAAACCACCCCGAGTGGCCGCTATCCCCTTATGGCGTTGCTAAGTTGACAGTTGATAAGTATCTCAATTACTATAATAAGGTCTTTGGCTTTAATTATACCTCACTTCGTTACGGCAACGTTTACGGGCCGCGCCAAAATCCACACGGCGAGGCAGGAGTAGTAGCTATATTCATTAATAAAATGTTGGGTGGAAAGCAGCCCGTTATAAATGGCGACGGCCTTCAGACGAGAGACTATGTGTATGTGAAAGATATAGTTAATGCGAATATGCTGGCTTTGGAAAATTTAAACAAGGTCGGGGTTTATAATATTGGGACCGGAAAAGAAACAAGCGTTAATGATCTTTTCACTGAAATAAACAACCACTTCGACAAAAAGTTTAAAGAAAAATTCGGTCCGGGAAAAGAAGGCGAACAGAAAACAAGCTGTTTAGATTATTCAAAAATTAAAACCGCTATGAATTGGGAACCCAAAATTGATTTTGGTGACGGAATAAAAAAGACATTCATATGGTTTAATAATAAATATGACAGAAAACAATAATCAGAAAAAGATTTACCCCCACACCTAAAAAATAAATATGCCTACAGAAAGAACTAATATTACAAACTTACAAAATGATAAAAAACCAACTAACCCAAAATTAGGTGTGGGGGTTTATATCGTTATTCCAGCTTTCAATGAAAGTTTGGTTATAAATAGTGTCATTGATGAAATTAAAGTTGCTGGATATAATAATATAATAGTAATTGATGATGGAAGTTCGGATAATACCTGTGGAAAAGCCAAGGAAATAAGCGGCGTGACTGTTTTGTGCCATAAGCTCAATCGAGGTAAGGGCGCTGCCGCTAAAACAGGAATAGAAGCCGCAAAATTGCTAGGCGCTGATATAATTGTTACAATGGACGGAGACGGACAACATGATCCTGTAGACATAAAGAAGCTTATCTTCCCCATTATCAATGAAAATTATGATGTGGTCTTAGGAAGCCGGCTGAAAAACCCCAAAGGAATGCCATGGTATAAAATAGTTCATAATAAGATCGCTAATCTGATTACCTGGTATCTTTATGGACTGTGGGTGACTGATAGCCAGTCTGGATTTCGCGCTTATTCAAGAAAAGCGGCTGATGATATTGATACCAAGGGAGACCGCTATGAATATGAGAGTGAGGTTATCCGGGAAATATACAAACATAAGCTGAAGTACTGTGAGGTACCGATCCAAGTCCGATACACCGACTACTCAATGGGAAAAGTCCAGAAGCAAGGGTTTGTTAATGGTATTAAAACTTTTTATAAAATGATTTGGAGAATAATTCATTAGTTCATCAAGTAGAAAGTTAATCAAGTAAAAAGCTTTTAAACCTTACAAACTTTAAAACTAATTCTTATGACATTTTCAAACCTATATTTATATCAAATAGTGGTAATCATTGTTTCTGTAATAATGATATTTCAGGGATTCCAACGATTTGCCAAACGGGAAAGCGGGCAGACCATATTTAAATTGCTCCTAAGGATAGCTGTCTGGGGAGGGATGGTCGGCGTGGTTATTTTCCCAAAATTCACTTATCAACTGGCTCATTCAATAGGAATTACCGGAAACATCAATGCTGTTATTCTCACAGGATTCTTACTAGTGTTTTTGATGATTTTTAAACTTCTTTCCGCTATTGAAAGATTAGAACAAAACATTTCGGAATTGACCAGAAAAGACTCACTAAAAGAAATAAAAAAAGAGGATTAATGCAAAATATAAATATTTATGTCACTTAAATCCCTACTGAAAGCAAATATAGTTGCTTTTTTACTTTATTTCGCGGTCCAGTACATAGCTTATAACTACCCATTTTCTTATTCAGGTGTCCTGGTGGCTGCGCTGGGATTTTTTGTGATGTTTTTGTCCGGAGCAAATATTATTGCATTATTTAAAATTCTCTTTAAATTTGAAATTGATATATGGGAATTCATAAGCCTTTCTCTAGTATCTATATTTATTGTACACCCCCTTGTTTTATTAATTGAGTATCAGATTCTGGGTAAAATTATCCCGGACCTTCCTATCTACAATGTCACGCTTTTCTTGGTTGCTTTGTTTTTAGTTTCTCTTGTGAAAAAAATCAACTTTAACACCTTCATCGTTTTCAAAGAAGCAGAGTTTAATAAAAAATTCTATTCATACAGCCTATTCTGGGCAATCTTGGTAAGCACGACTGTAACAATACTCATCTTCTCCGCCTACAATCACTTACCTGACAAGGATCCCTTTACTTGGCTTTTTAGATATTCCAATTTATTTGAAAATGGTTCCTTGCCAAGCATCGGACAAAGGCCCCTCTTTGCTACCTTGACATATACATTTACCAATATATTAAACATAGAGATTTTTGATTTCTTTAAGTATGTGCTACCCCTCTTGTCTCTTTCCGTAATTGCGCCAGCTTGGTTAATAGCCAGAAATTATAATTCGGTGCTCAAACAATTATTAATCCTACTTGCCGTACTTGCCACACCCAATACCCTCCTTTATTCTCAAATAGCTATGCCTCAAATAATGTTCATTCTCCTTTTATATTATTTTACATTTTTTCTGTTATATTCCTATATTAAAAAAAGTGTTTTGTTTTACTATTTAGCAGGGGCCATTTCTGCCATTGCAATATTCTATCATGAGGTCGCTATAATAATATTCCTCATCTGGCTGCTAGTAACCCTCTATTCTAAAAGACACGTTATTTTAAAAAATAAAACATACCTGATACTGGTAATTTTGCTGATAATTTCCAATTATTCAACAATTGAAAGATACGCACAATTTGTGTTAAAATGGATAATTAAAATTTTTAAGACCGTTTTTTTTCATCCTCAAATAAATTATTTATTCCCGGTTCATTATAAAAACGTAGATGGCAATCAAATGGGTTGGGAGGGTCTGTCCGGACTGGTGAAATATTATTCTTTTTATGTTGGCCCTTTTATAATTTTGCTTTCACTGTTATTGTTTTACCTATTAGTCAGAAAAGTGGAATTTAGGAAAAAATTCCTGCACGTTTTAGCGTCAAGCGGTAATACTATCATTATATTCCTATGTTTTTTCGTATTTTTTGTGATTGCGGAAATATTTCCAAGGTTTCCCGGCATCGCAATGCTTCCGGACAGATCTTGGATATTCGCAGGAATATTCTATGTCTTATTTATTTTTATTTTTCTTGAATCGGAAAAAGATACTATTAAAATAAAAAATTGGGTTTATGTAGTATTACTAGCATCAGTGCTTATAAGCATTTCCGGCGCATTGTATATTAATTACCAGAAAAAATATTTAATCACAGAAAAGGAAACAGAGTCGGCAACTTGGATAAGAAAAAATATTCCCCCTGACAGGATCATCTTGAATACTGGAAAAAGAAATTTACTTAGGCATTATTCTAAGTCAGAAACGGTAAGAGTGTCAGAAGCTTTTTTCTATAACGAGAACATAAGTGAAATAATGGATATCGTCGGACAAATCTACCCATCTTTCACAATAACAGAGAGTAAGATTCTTCTTGATGATTATTCAAAAAAAATAAAAATTAATGCCGCTAAATATCAGAATGAATACTTGAGGGCGATAAGCAATGATCAACAAAATAAAATATTGGAACAATTGGCACAGAAAAATATTAAAGATTCCGAGGAATTTATTAATTTAATAAAAGGAACTGATCCGCAGATTGACATTTCTGAAGAACAAAAAATTCGTGGGAAAAATTTGTTTATATACTATTCTGAAGTGGACGAAAGAAACCCCTATTTTGACAGACCCTATGTATCCAGCAGGTGGGGGCTTAAAAGTATTAACAGAGATTCTGTGATTTTCTTTAAGTATCCGGATAAATTCCAAAAAATTTATGAATCAGAAAATAGTGAGATAATAATTTGGAAAGTTCTATGAGTCACGTAATAATATTAACATTTCTAACGAGATGAAAATTTTGGTTTTTTCACCCTATTATCCTCCTCACATTGGAGGACTAGAGACCCACGCAGACGAATTTAATAAATATCTATCCCAAAAAGGGGTAGATATAACTGTTTTTACACCGCAGTTGCCTACAGATTCTTTGGAAAACGAAATAAAACACAGTAAAGTAAAAATTACTCGCTTTTCTGCGTTTGAAATTATTCCCGGTTATCCCCTGCCTAAGTTTTGGCAAATAAAGTTTTGGAAGTTGTTCCACTCTTTATTTAAAGAAGAGTTTGACATAGTAATTTCACGAACCAGATTTTTCAACACCTCTCTCTTGGCCCTTTTTTTTGCTAAAACCAAGCATATAAAATGGGTTCACATTGAACATGGATCTGATTTTGTAAAATCTGGAGGTGTAGTTGCCTCTTTTATTGCTAAGGCATACGATTATACTTTTGGAAAGCTGGTTTTAAAACTTTCTGATAAAAATGTTGCCAACTCTATAGCTTCTTCTGAATTTTGTAAAAAACTTTCCGGTGGACGAGACTGTGAAGTTGTTTATCGCGGAGTAGAAATTGAAAAAATTAAGAATATATCTCCGGCACTAGATATTAGAAATAAATATGGAAACAAAATAATAGTGACATTTATCGGCAGGCTGATTGACGGAAAAGGAGTAGCTGACTTATTAGAGGTCTTGGGCAAGACAGATAACGAAAATATAATATGTATACTTATTGGCGACGGGCCTCAAATGGAAAACCTAAAGGGGTTGGCTAAAAAAATAAAAATTGAGGATGAAGTTATTTTTATGGGCTACAAAAAAATTGAAGAAGCAATAGGGATTTTGAAGATATCGGATATATTTGTAAATCCCAGCTATACTGAAGGCCTTCCATCATCTGTCGTTGAAGCAGCTCTGTGTAAAAAAGCAATTATTGCTACAAATGTTGGAGGAACACCAGAAATTATTACTGGTGTGGAAGATGGCTATCTTGTGAATCCCAAGGATATAGGTACACTTTCACAACATCTAGTAAATTTAATAAAAAATCCTGAAAAAAGGAAACAATTTGGGGAAAACGCTCAACAAAAAGTTAAAATAAAATTTTCTTGGGACAAATCAATTGAAAAATATTTAAAAATTTTCGATGAACAAGTACAAAAATAAAAAATTACATATTTTATCTTCTCGTACGGGTGGACCGTTAAATCAACATTTACTTTTAACTGAAGAATTAAGAAAAGTAGGAATTGTAGTGAAACACTACAATGATTTTTGGGGATGGGTAAAGCTTCATTTTATTTACGGAAAAAACAATTACATATTAACCAACGTTCCAATCCTTTTTAGATTTACTGCGAGAAATTTTTTTCTAAGTATTCATGGAAACTATAAAAAAGAAAGAGATATTGTTAAAAACCCCCTAGCTTTTTTATATGGAATAAATAAAATATGGAGCCAAGAAATTATCGTTCCTGCAAATTATCTTAAAACAGTGCTTGATATAAAAAATGCAATAGTGATTAAGAATGTTTTATCTGAAAAAATAATAAGAAAGGGTCTAGAAAAGAAAAAATATAATACGGACCATATTAATCTGATAATGGTGACTATGTTTGGATTTAGAGAAAAAGCACAGGGGGTATTAAGGGTCATAGAAATACTTTCTGGTATTAAAACTAGAAAGGAGGTTACTCTTAATATATGCGGGTCTGGATTCTTTGAAGAAGAAGTAAGGGAGCGATCTGAAAAATACAAATTACCAAGTAATATTAAATTTATTTTTAATGGGTACGAAAAAAACATTCATGAAAAATACAAGGAGTCAGACATTTTTATCTATTGGTCTGATTTGGATGTAATGCCCAACGTTTTTTTAGAAGCTATGGCCTTCGGCTTACCGATTATTACAAATAATTTTCCATCCTTTCACGAATTTTTAGGAGAAGGTAGTCTTATAGTTAAAAACAAGTACGAATTTATTAAAGCATTAGAAGAACTTATAAACAGTAGCGACAAAATAAAGGAATTAGGCAATAAAAATAGGGAAACAGCCAAAAAATATTCCCCCAAGAATACAGTTAATGATTGGATGAGGTTACTGGAATAAAAAAATTTATTATTTCCTATTTTTCAACACAATTACAAAATTCCTGTTTCGATAAATTTTATTAGGAAATTTTAGGAAATAATTTATAGTAGTTTGTATCGTCTGCATTATTCTTCCCATAATATTCTCGAGTTTATTTGTTCCAACAAATCTATTATAATATTCGGAAATATCAATAATTTTAAAATTATTAAATGTCTTTTTTATTATTTCCTTATCCCAACGTTGTTTATGTCCCCATTTATGAAAACGCGACTTGCAATTAGGACAAAAGCACTCGTTGTTTTTTAAATTTTCCTCTGCTGGAACAGTGACAAATGCATATCCACCCGGCATTAAAACTCTCTGCACTTCATAAATCGTTTTCTGCAATTCTTCGTCACTCATGTGCTCTAAGACCTCTGAAGCTATAAAGGCATCAAAATAATTATCCTCAAATGGCAATCTTCCATCAGTACCAACTAAGCTAAGTGACGCCTTTTCCTTAAGAATCTTTTTAGTTTTTTCAATGTTTTTGTCTGAGATATCGGCTCCATAACATTCGTACTTATTTGATAATTTAGATAGCAAATAACCGTCTCCGAAGCCTATTTCAATTACCTTGCCACCGTCAATACGTTTAGCAACCTTCCTATACAACATGTCTTGCCTAATGTATGCGGGAATAAGATGTGCCACATTTTCAGTTTGATGGTAGTCCCACAGGACTGCGTCTTTATTTTTTGTTTTGTTTTCCATAGTTTTTTTTACTTCCAAGTATTTAAATCTCTTTGTAATAATTTTTCTAGATTTTCAATATCTTCTCTGAAAATATTTCTTAATTTTCTTTCTGTCTTTGAATCAATTGGTGGCTTTTGAAAAGAAGACACATTAACCTTATAGAAAATATGATAAATGAGCTTTTGCAGCCCTAGTTTAATCACCATATTCTTTATGAAATGAAGGCGAGTATATTTTATAAATAAATAAAATTTATCAACGGCGTAATCTGTGAATCGTCTTACGAATTTCAATCGAACTTCCCTTGCCGCATTAGCTCTCTTATTAACAGATTCGGGAACGTGTCTATCGTCAACTCCTAAAAAGCTGTATACACTCTGAATAAAGCTAGTTGCATCCTTTTTAAGATCATCTACGAAAAAGACTCCGATATTTTCTCGAGGGAAATAGTCATAATATTTTTTTAGGTGCCTATAATACATTCCTCGATCAATATACAATTCATAGCTCGATTTATCATTAAGCGCTTCTTCAAAGGTAGAACTTTTTTCTTTTATAGTAAATTTTCTTGCAAACCAGTAGTACGAATACGCTCTTTTGACAGGATCTCTAAGGAATACTAGAACTTTGACTTTCGGAAAATGTTCACTTATTATCCGAGCAGCACCAGGATCACTTAAATATGAAACGCTAATTTCTCCCTTGACCGAACTCACTGGACAGTGCTTGAACCTCTTGATGTAAGATTTAACCCCCTCATTGTAGAGCAGTTTATAATGTTCAAATGATTTTTCTGACATGGGATTCTTTTTTGTTACAAAAAAATTCAATTCTTTCACATAGGGTCCGCATATTTGCGGATGCTCAATTAGGCACCGATAAACCCATGTCGTTGCACATTTGGCAGAGCCTATGCCAATAAAATCTACTTTTGTATTTTCCCTGTTTTTATCACCCTCCATTTTTCGACGGTTGCTTAAAGATTAAGTAGTCCTTTTTATCAAAAATTTTTGCAAAAAATATAATACTGAAATAACTAATCAAATATAGCATAGAAATTATTACTAGCCAATAAATATTTATTCCTGCGCCAAAAAAATATCCTACCATATATTTGACAAAGACTATAAGCATCAGGCCGGATATAATTAGTTTAGTATTAATAAAATTATTATGTCTTATTTTCAAATATGACCTTACTTTTAACATATAGATTAATTGTTCTAATGATATAACAACTGAAGTAGAGATGGCAGCCCCAACAATTCCCAATGATTTAACCAATACTATGCTCAATATCACATTCAATCCAGCAGCAATAATTTTTGTTTTAAAAATAAAATTTGTTTTTTTAACAATTCTTAATAACGCAGGATTTAGGCCTGTATAAACATTAAAAAGTAAGCCTAGTGATAAAATTATTAGAGGAATAGCTCCCTCTGAAAAAGAGACTCCATAAAGGTTTATTAATATATTTTTCGCAAAAAAAATAAAAAGCAACGCAAAAGGTAGGGCTAATCCAAAGACCCAATTCTGCGCTTTCTTATAAACATTGGCAAGTTCCGCATCGTCCTTTTTTGCATACAATCTTGAGACAACGGGAACAAAAATAGCAAAAAACGAAGTTTGAAAGAATATTAGAAAGCTAGCCAAGTAAAAACTGGTAGAATAAATACCAAGACTTGAGCTGTCCATTATTTTTCCAATTACAATATTGTCAGTCCAGTTTATTACAAAGGCAAACATACTAGAGAAAAATAAAGGCAATGAAAAAAACAACCAGTCTCGATAAGCAAAGGTAAGTTCTTGAGACTTTTTGAATCTTATTTTTAATTTTAAATGCAAGAGATTGAAAATAAAAACAAACAAAACCGATAATGATAAAAGAATTATTATGTACCTTATGCTTAATCCAAAATAAATAGCTATGAACAACCCGACTACTAAAACAACTTTTTCAATGATATTATAACCAATATTGCGAATTAAAATTTTATTTTTTGCAAAAAATATTTGATATATAATTTCATTTATTACCCTGAAAGGAATAGCTAGGGCAATAATTTTTAGTAATATAGTAAAGACAGGTTCGAAATTAAAGAAGCTGGCAATATTTTGGGAGAGAAAAAACAACAAGGCAGCAATAATCAAGGAAGCTATTATTGGAATTCTAAAAATGAATTTTAAATATCCGTTTAATTTACTAAAATCACCCCGCTCTTCATAAACAGAAATGTAGCGACTTATTCCTCCTTGAATTCCAATAAGTGAAACTAGTACGCCCATATTTAAAAAAGTAAAGCTCATTTCAAAAAGGCCAAGATTCTTTGGCCCGAAATGTCGCGCTGTGAAAAGCTGAAATAAGAACATCAGTAAGTAGCCTACTATACCAAAAAGTAAAGAGATTGCCGCCCCTGAAGCCAGAACTTTCAAAGATTCTGTATGTTTATTCATTATCAATTTGTATTAAAAAGTGTATTTGAAGTTTTAATTCCGTGCCTCCCTCTTTAATATTTCCGCCATATCGGTCTTTTCCCAAGTGAAATCTTCATCGGATTTGACTATTTATTTTTTAATTTATAATAAGTCGCTTTGCCCTTGCCTAATTTTTCAATAATATCCAATTCTATTAATTTTCTAAAATCAAGATTCCTTGTTGGTTTGGCGCGTTTAGTCAGTTTGGCATAATCGCGATCGCTGATATATCCATGTTTCTCAATATAATCGATAATTTTTTTATGATAATCTTTCAATTCTTTTTCAGGAGAAATATTCTCATGCTCCAATTCTTTGCCGACTCTCAATAATTCGTCAATAATGCCATCCGTAAAATATTCAAGCCATGAAGTAAAATCAATTTTATCTTTAATTTCGTAATAATTGCCAACAAGGCCGACCTCTTGAAAATATTTACTGACATTTTTATTATAATAATTTTCAAAGCTAAAAAGGTTGAAAGTATTTAACCCCGTCTTGGCAAGCAATACTTTTGTCGCCAAGCGAGACGTCCGTCCATTACCATCAATAAAAGGATGGATAATGACAAATTGCTTATGAAAAATGCCGGCAAGAATCAAGGGATCAATCACATTTTCATTTTTCTTTATATAATCAAACAAGTCATCCATTAACTTCGACACCTCTGATTGTTCCGGTGGAAGATAAATAGCTTGGCGGGTTCTGGGATTATTGACAAAAACCGGTTCTCGCCGCAAACAACCAGAGCGATAATCTTCAATTAATCCTTGTATTATGGTTTTTTGAATTTTTAAAATCAATGGCAAGTCAAAGACTTGTTTTTTGTGCCTGATTAAATCATTCAGTTCGATCAGGGCTTTATTGTAATTCAAAACTTCTTTTTCGCTATCGCGAATATGCTCTGGTCTGATTTTTAAAATCCTCTTGACATCAGTTAAAGGTAAAGGGTTGCCTTCAATACTCGTGGATGAAAAAGCTGATATTTCTCGGGCTCTTTTCTCCAATTCTGCTAAAACCACGCCCGAAAAACTTTGATTATTTAAATTAGTTATAATTTCCGTTATTCGCTTAATATTAGCTAATAACCGGCTAGAAATGACATATTTTGGCTTAAACATAATTTTTATAAATATACCTTATAGTCGTATTATAGACGATTATTAGACGATTGTCAACCGCCTTTTCCAATCGAGGTCCGACCTCGATTTACGTTATTATTAACCCAATGCCTCCTTTTTTAATATTTCCGCCATATCGGTATTTTCCCAAGTAAACTCCTCATCGGATCTACCAAAGTGGCCATAGGCCGCAGTTTTTGCGTAAATTGGCCTTTTTAAATCAAGTTTTTTTATAATGCTTTTGGGTTTAAAGTCAAAATGTTTCTTTATAAGCTCAATCATCTTATCCTCGCCAATTTTATTAGTATTTAATGTATCAATATATATTCCGACAGGTTCGGCAACACCAATAGCATAAGCAACTTGCAACTGGCATTTATCAGCCAGTCCTGCAGCTACTATATTTTTAGCAACATACCTTGCCATATAGGCGCCACTTCTGTCAACTTTTGAAGGATCTTTGCCTGAAAAGGCTCCTCCTCCGTGAGAAACCACTCCCCCGTATGTATCAATAATTATTTTTCTTCCGGTTAGGCCGGCGTCTCCTGGAGGTCCGCCAATAACAAAGCGTCCTGTAGGATTTATAAAAAACTTTGTTTCCTTGTCTATTAGGTCTCCCAAAACCGGCTCAATTACTTTTTCTCTTATATCGGCCCTCAGTTTTTTCATATCAACTTTGTCGC
>BDTH01000094.1 GCA_002923195.1 bacterium BMS3Abin15 | reverse complement strand
TGACAGTGCAGTTACAAACATTTCCAAGATGATAATGATCAGACAGTATTCAAGAGATCAATGGGAAAAATACTGGAAGAAGAAACTCGGGATCAGAGGCTATTTCAATATTCAAATCGCTTCAGTCCAAATTGCATAATGCCACAACTTTTGAACGTTACCAATCGCTTGATTGTCAGGGCCTCCTTCTTGTATTTTAGACAGAAATCCATAACTGTTTGTAACATTGTATGTCCTTGTATTCAGGTAATGACGGTTCAGTGTGTATTGCAGCCCAACCACTTCGGTTACATTAGTAGTTCCGGTAGTGTCAGGGGTACCTATTTGAAAGGTATACTCCGCTGCTATTCCGCCTGGGACAGTTCCAGAATAGTCACTCATCATAGCAAGCACTGCCTTTTGGCCGATTAAGCTGTCAATAGATACATTACCATCTAACGTTACAGAGTACTCACTGCCTACCATCCTACCACCGGTGTTATTTGTAGTTGATGTTGCATTAACGCCCAATCCACGCTGGTTTGTGCCTAAAATCAAAGCCTTATATGACCCTGGAGATGATGTCCCTACCCCTAATTGTCCATTGACCACAAGGTCTCCTGCGGCAAAGACATCAGTACTAATAAATAGGCCCAATATTAGAAAAACAAGTACTAGTTTTCTCATTGTTTCCCCCCTTTATCCAAAATTGCTATATGTTAAATAACATTATATTGTCTATTGATATTATAACATAACAAAATAATACGGATTACTGGTTTCAAAGACCTCTCAATAAACCTGACATCTAACTACCTGTAAAAGCAGTATAATTAATAAAACTTCATTCATTTTCCTATTGACCATAAATTTCAACTTCGTCAAATGATAATTGGCTTTCCCCAATGGACATTACTTTAATATAACGCACAGAAACAGGCTTATCAAAAATAATCCTTGCAGGAGCGCCGCTGTTTGGCCGAAACTCTACAGGAATTGGAGCACTCCATTTATTCCCATCATTTGACAATTCTATTATCATGGGACTTTCATCTGGTATCGGGGGGCTGACTGACTGAACAGAAGACAAACATATGCGTGCCATTGTATTTAACGGCCCTAAATATGATTTTAAATTGTGTCCACTCTTATATAAGATAATAGTCTTGATCTTTTCTACTCTGAACAGATCTAAAAACCAGGCCGGACTCTCAGAGAGTCGCGTAGCAAATCCAGAATTCTGGCTACGATCTCCATCTACAAAACGGCCTATGTATAATTCACGCTCGCGATCACCCACAGATGAAGATATCGCAGAAGCACCCAGCCAGTTCTTTTTTCCATAAGCCAGATTTGGTGTTTCCAATGGAGGGGTGTAGTCCCAAGTGTACTCAGTATTAAGATTATCACCGCTATAAAGACTATTATACCAGATCCCGAATACACCGGCAGCTATGACACAAATAGAAATGATCCCTGTTGTCATCGATAAACCTTTTAGTACGCGAAAAGAGACAAAACAGCCAATAAGGGCAAATGTCACGCAACTAATGATCATCCCCCAGAAGAAAGCATCACTCCAGTACCTGAACTCTATAACGCTATCGCCTTCATTCATTTCAACACCATGGGCTGCTCCATTGACAGTATATACGCGAACCTCTTTACCGTTTAGCCATGCTTTCCAGTTTTTCGTATATGGATAAGAAAATCCGAATATGGCCGGCGCCTCCGAATGAACATTAAACTGTAATTTATTAAAAGAACTGTATGTCAGTTTCACATTACCATTCGTCATGTTCTTCGCGCCCCTTGTTAATCGCTTTGCATCTTCAGGGTTATATCCTTCGACAAAGACCTGCTGAGGCAATCGTCCCTGATGCATCCTTTTATAAGCCTCATCCTGGCTGTTTACCGTTATAACTTGCGTAAATATTTTCCCTAGATATGGCTCAACAAAGGAATTCTTCAGCTGTTTTCCTACAATTGACGATTTTAAACCGTAACCCGGATAATAACGATAATTTATGCTCTCCCGCTTTTGCAGATACATCTCATTAAGCGTAGGAGAATCGGTTTTTATTTCTATCCAATTCACTGCACTGTATTTAATAACAGCGCCTACCTGTATAATTGTCACGATTATTATAAATACTCCAAGGAAACTGTTTCCCGAATTATTTTTTATGTTCATGCGAGCCATGAGAAGAAGCAACCCCACACCAAGAAAAAAGATCATTACTTCCACAGAAAATAAAGATAGATGGATAAGGTTGTTTGCAAAATAGTCACTGAACAATGAAAACAATGTTGAAGGCCCAAGTAAAATATATCCAGCAATAAGCATAAAATAATAGAACAGCAATAAAAACGAGGCAATATACGAAAGAATTGTCAGCGGGCGCAAGGTAGAATAGATCTTAGTTGTACGGTCTGCCAAAAATGGTTCAGCCTTTATTATCCATGCAGTCAGCAACATCATAAAAAAAGGCAGCATTATAGAAATTCTTCCTGCATCCCTTATAGATCCTGCAAAAGGAAAGTACTGCCAAACCAGCCTGTGCACAGGAGTCAGGCCACCCTGCATATGCAAAAAAACAACCAGGCATATCCCCCAGATAACCCAGACAGACCGCGGTATTTTTATTCCAAAGGCCCTAAGTAGCGGGAGAATTGAAGGAATCAGAATAAATGAAGAACCACCGAATGCACTAGTCGCCTGTGAACGGAGTGGGAAAAAGAAATTATTAAGCGAACTGGCAAAAGGATTCTGAATGCTATTAGCCATCTCATAGGTTTGGGTTACCCGGTCTGTATTAACAGCTATAAAGTCCAGGTAAAAAGGTATTAAATATACAGACGAAAGCAGTATACCAAGAAAAATGAAAAAAACAGTTTTTACCCAGAAGTTAAAAGCTATATTAATGTTGATCTGCTTTTCCGGCAGCATCTCAGACAGATAATATGGCGCTATTAAAATAAAAAGTCCTGTGCCAAGCATTGCATAATACATCTCTTCCGGGTGGCCGCTGCATACCAGAAGATATGTGACGCAAATTATAGACAACGGCCCTGCAAACTTTGTCGGGCGTATAAAGTACCACCCAATTATTGCACACAGGATCAAGAGTGCCGTATATGCTTCCATAGGCGCACCATGTCGCAGCAGATCTATGAGCCTGAGATTATAAACCGTTATAAAAGAAAGCAGGAATGAAAAGAAATTACCGAGCCTGATCTTTCGCAAAAAACCAAACAACACCAGCTGGGTAAGACCGAGAGAGAGTAACTTTAAAAAGGTATTCCACTCTATCGCTTTACCGTCCCAGTACCCGGGCATTATAGATGCAATGTGCGATAGAGGGTGAAAAAACTGGCCCAATGTCAGGGCGCTGGAAGAATTGCCTGACGCAAAACCAGGCACATAAAGAGGAACTGAACCGCTTTTGAGTGAAAAAAGAAGTTCTAATTGATGACTGATAGAAAATTTTATGTAATCATTTCCAATTGTATTATTCGACAAAAAAGGAATCGTCCAACAAAAAATTAAAAACGGCAGAAAAATAATTATGAAGCAAATTAAATAGCGTGTTTTATCTTGTGTTTGTAAATCATTCATATAAAGAACATATCAAGAATAATACCTGGGCATTCAACTATTCAGGAAAAAACTACAATATATAATTTATTTTTTCGCAATTATTACTATATTCCAGCAATATCTTTTAAGGAAAGGGAAAGCTTTCAAGAATAACCTGTCCAATTTTTCCAATCGATAATACGTTTTTTCCAGCTTCTTGTGTTCTTTCAATATTTTCTTCCAGTATCTTTCCTCATTCGGGTGAATTTTATCTATAAAATAAAACTTTACAAATATCCATAGAGTAAACAGCCACGTAGTTTCTGTTGCAATACTTGAAAAGTACTTTGAGAAAAGTTCCAATTGTTTCATTCTTATCGGATGTTCATCTCGTGTTCTGACCTCGGTAGCCATTTTACGGTAAGCATTTATCATTGGATTGTGTGCAATAGGATCCCATGAAACTAAAGCACCCCCTTTTTTCAATACCCTGGAAACTTCCTTCAGTGTACTTGATATATCTACATGATGTAACAAATTGGCAGCATAAACTATATCAAAGGTTTCATCTTTAAAATCAATATGATCAGATGATGACTGTTTGGTTGATACGATTACATTGTTTTTTTTTGCCAGCTTTCGAACAACTTCCAGCATTCCATTTGAAATATCTACAGCAATGACTTCTGCTCCTTTTTTTGCAAAATAAACAGAAGCTTCACCTGCTCCACATCCTAATTCCAATATCTTTTTATTTTCAATATCACCTATTTTTTTTATTATAATTC
>BDTH01000093.1 GCA_002923195.1 bacterium BMS3Abin15 | reverse complement strand
TTTCAAAAACAACGCTGAAGAAAAAAGTTCCTGAAAAGGAGCTGGCTTGGGTAAAACAACTGCGTGAGTGGCAAAATGAAATCGGCCGGGACGATGAAGAGTTTTTAGAAGGATTGCGCATAGACTTTTTTAAAAATCACATCTTCGCCTTTACTCCTAAGGGAGACATCATAGATTTCCCCGAAGAAGCCACGCCAGTTGACTTTGCCTATGCTATTCACAGTGAGGTGGGAAATCGAACCATGGGGGCTAAGGCTGATGGGAATATAGTGCCCTTAAATTATAATATAAAAAACGGGCAGGTTATCGAAATATTAACTTCTAAGGAAAATAAAAAACCCAGTCGCGATTGGCTGAGGTTTGTTAAAACTTCTCTGGCTAAGTCTCATATAAAAAAAGCGATTAAGGAAAGCGGTTTGGCTTAGGAATCAGAAATTTTATTCAATATGCCATCCAGTTCTTCTTTTGAATAATAATCAACTATTATTTTCCCTCCTCCTCCGCTTTTTTTAACTTTAACCTTCGTTCCAAAAATTCCTGTTAATTTATTTTCTAATTCTTTTATTTCAGGATCAGCGCTAATAGTCCTATTGTAAGATCTTACTGAAATTTCTTTGCTTTTGTCCTCAACTTGGCGAACAGTCAGGTTGTTTTTTATGATCATCTCAAATAAAGCCCTCTGTTTTTCGCTGTTCTCAACTGCCAGAATGGCTTTGGCATGGCCTTCGGTAATTTTTCCTTCAATAAGAGCTCGCTGAATTTCAACCGGAAGATTAAGGAGGCGCATCTTGTTGGCAACAGCACTCCTGCTTTTCCCTACTTTTAATGCTATTTCTTCCTGATTCATCTGAAATTCATTATGCAATTTTTTATAAGCCCTGGCTTCTTCTATATTGTTCAGATCGTGGCGCTGAACGTTTTCCACAATCGCCAATTCCAATTTTTCTTTATCTCCCACATCACGGACAATTACAGAAACTTTTCCTAATCCCGCTTTTTTGGCTGCTTGGAATCTTCTTTCCCCAGCTATTAATTCAAAGCTATCGCCCTTTTTACTAACTATCAACGGTTGTATAATCCCATGACTCTTAATAGAATTGGCTAGTTCCTCTAATTTATCTTCGTTAAACGCCAGTCTGGGCTGATAAGGATTAGGAATAATTTTTTCTGTCTCTACTTCCATTACCTGACTATTCTTTACTATCACTTCATCTTCAATATTTGCTTCTTTTTTAGAAACAGGAGGTTTATTATTTTCATCGTCCTGACTTTTCTTGGGAATTAACGAGGCAAGACCTCGCCCCAAACCAAAGTTGTTTGACATAAAATTTATTTTAGCATATTAGCATGTTAACATATCAACAAAAAATTTAATTCTGTTTCGCTTTTTTACTGTTTGTTAAGATGCTAAAATGTTAATATGTTAATATGAAACTATACCGTAAAAGTTGGCTTTTCTTCTTTTTCTTGCCCTAGTATTTCTTTAACTAAATTCTTATAGGCTCGAGCTCCTTTGGAAAACGCGTCAAAGTGCAAGATTGACTTTCCAAAACTGGGAGCCTCCGCTAAGCGAACAGTTCTGGGTATAATGCTATCAAAAACTTTTCCCGGAAAATGATCCCGGACTTCGCGGACAACCTGGCGAGACAGCCTATTCCTCTTATCATGCATAGTGAGAAGTGCTCCCATAACCCTAAGCTCCGGCTGGAGATTTTCCCTGACTAAATCTATAGTTTTTAAAAGCTGGCTTAATCCTTCCAGGGCATAATATTCAGCTTGTACCGGTATGATTACTTCGTCACTGGCCACTAGCCCGTTGATGGTCAGCAGTCCTAAACTGGGTGGACTGTCAATTATTATATAATCATAGTGGGTTCTAATCTGGCGAAGAACATCATATAGCTTAAATTCTCTGTTGTCTAAATTTACCAACTCTATTCCTGCTCCGGCTAAATCCTGCGAAGAAGGTAAGATATCATGTCCAAATGCTTTCGTTTTTACTATGACATTTTCCGGATTTTCTCCATCAATCATAGCATGGTAAAGATTTTTTTCTAAATTTTTTGTATCCACTCCGATGCCGGACGAAGCGTTGCCTTGCGGATCAAGATCCACTAACAAAACAAACTTTCCGGCATTAGCTAGATAAGTTGCTAAATTTATCGCTGAAGTTGTTTTTCCCACTCCCCCTTTTTGATTGACTAAAGATATAATTTTCGCCATCTCCTACAAAATTACAAATCAATTACAAATCTACAAATAATTTACAAACACTGGATATATTATACTACATTGACAGCCGCCTTTCAATTTCTTATGCTTAAGTAAGTTTCTAAGTTAACTGGGCGAGTGGCGGAACTGGCATACGCGCACGACTCAAAATCGTGTGGATTTATCCATAAGGGTTCAACTCCCTTCTCGCCCACCAACCGCGTGGCGCGCTTTCGCGCTCGCTTCGCTCGCACAGAACAGAAAAAATTTCGTTATCATTTTTTAGTTTTTTGCCAGCCCCCCCCTATTTTTTCAAATAATCGGAAACGAAATTTTTTCTGCTTTATTTTCCCTTAACGAGGAAGTGCGGAAGTACTTCGTTTTAAAGCTTTGTAATTTCAACTGCCTGTTTTTACCTAAAACAAATATATTATCTTTCAAAAACAATATCGGCTTTTGTTCTGATTAGATTCAAAGCCATTACCGCAACTGCCGCCAATATGAAAGCCCACTGAATTGCAAAAAATATGGAAATAAGAAAAACCAAAATCGCCATTATTACTTTTCCCGACTGAATGGCCATTTCGTATAAGACTGTCTGCTCGTCAATATAATGACCTTTATCAGCTGCTATTTCATATCTTAAAGAATCAAAAGGAGTTTTCCTGAAAATATCCGATACGCTATGGTAAGCGCCAACCACAAAGACCTGAAAAGCGGTGCCTATAAAAATCTTAAAAATCCAGCCAAGTGAAACTAAAAAAGTGCCTATTTTTAAAATTCTTTTCTCTTTCGCGTAATTGTCGATATACTTACCCATTCCCAATTGCAAAATAACAGTTATCCCGATAATAAAAGTGGAAATTAAGCCGACTTGAAAATAGTTGCCCCTTAAAACTTCAAAAATAAAAATTGGCCAAACAACCACTCCCACCAACTCTTCTGCCCCATAAGAGATAAAGGCAAGTATTGTTTTTCTATTTTTCTTGAAGAAAAAATTTCTCCATGATTCACTATAAGTCCAGCTGAATTTTTCTTTTGTCCGTGGAATAATTAAATAAGGAATAAAAGAGAAAAGATAAAAAACGATCGCAATTAAAAAAAGTATGTCAAAATTAAAATTAACAATAATAAAACCGGCGATAACAGGAATAAAAACACCTATAATATTTCGTGTCGCGCTGATTACGCTTACCGCCTCGGCTTTGTCCTTCCTGCCCGTAAATTTCGCGAAATCAATATGATATGGAAGCCAGTAAAACAATCTGTATAATGTTACAATTAAAATGGAAAACGGAATAAGATATATAAAATTTTCTTTATCTATAAAATAGAAGATTGAATAAAACAAAGCGCCTAAAAAAGCGCTGACCTGCAACGCTCTGCGAAAACCAAATTTATTCAGAAATATAGCGCCCAAACCGACAAATATCCCGTACAAAAAGGAAGCTGTTCCATAATACAGAACAACATACTGAAAATTTTTATCAAAAAGATTGTACAAAAAAATCGGCAGAAATATACCCAAGAGGGCGGTTGCGATCATAACTATTGTTTTGGCCGCATAGAGTGAAGCAAAACCGCGAGAAATTCCGCCGTCAAAATAACTTTTTTCCAGCATAATTGAATTATACCAAATATTCTGTTAGTTGAGAAATATTTTTCGACTTTCTTCATTGTGCTCTACCGATTAAAAAACAATACTGGCAATTTTAGGAATTTTTTTTGACAAAGTGAGTGCGAGCTTGGTATAATAAACGCACTATCATGAGAATCTTTACCCCCTTGCAATAAAGGGGCGAGTTCCCGTCCCGTTAATTTTCAAAGAAACTTTTTACAGAATATTCCACGGCACACACTGTATTATACAAGCGTAATTACGCGCGTAATTATGAAATCAATTAAGTAATAGTTAAAAAAACAAAAGAAAAATTTTCATTTCATATATGTCATTAAAGAATACTTTTAAAAAATATTTCTCTAAAAAGCGCCATGTTGTTGCTGTCGCTGTTATTGTTATTTTACTGACAATCATCGGATTAAATAATTATCTGCCAATTGGCCCGGGCAATTATAATCAGAGGCAAGTTGGCAAAATTCATTCTTCTCCTCCATCAGACCATTTCAGCTTTGCCGTGATGGGCGATAATAAAAATAGCTTCAAAATATTTAGTAAAATCTTAAAAGACATTGACAGTAGCCATTATGCTTTTGCTATTGATGTTGGAGACCTGGTTTTTGACGGCGAAAAAGAAAAGTATCGAATTTTTTACAATATGATTAAAAATGAAAGGACTCCTTTCTTGGTCGCTATTGGCAATCATGATATTCGGGAAGGCGGGGCAGAAAACTATTTTGATATTTTCGGTAAATTTTACTACTCGTTTGATTACGGCAATTCTTTATTCATCGTTTTGGACGACGCTAACGAAGAAAGGATTGACGCGGTGCAGATGAAATGGCTGGAAGAACAGCTACAGAAAGATTACCGGCACAAATTTGTTTTTTTGCACGTACCGCTTTTTGATCCCCGTCCTAAGTTTAACCACTCTCTGTCAAATAAACAAAATGTCGAAGAATTTATGAACCTGATGGAAAAATACAAGCCGGATATTGTTTTTGCTTCCCATATCCACGCCTATTTTGACGAAATAAGAAACGGAATAAATTATGTTATCACTGGCGGCGCCGGTTCAGAGCTTATGGGCATCGACCCCGACCACTATTTTAATCATTATGTTAAAATAGAGGTTGACGGCGACAAAGTCAGTAAGGAAGTTGTTAAATTTCCGTCAACTGACTATAATTGGATTGACAGATCTTCTTATAATATTTGGACATATATCAACAGTTTTTGGGTAACACACAAATTTTTAGTAATTTTAATTTTGACAATTCTAATATTGCTGACCGACGTCTTTGTGGGAAAACTTAAAGAATTAATAAAAAAACAATTTGCCGCCAAAGATAAGACCTAATTTGCCCCAAGTTTATCAAAACAGCGACGCTTCAACACCCTTGCGCAAAAAGTATATACGCACGTATACACGTTCGTATGCACGAAATTAACATTAAGGCAATAAAATGGAAAAGTATATAAGGAAACTTAGAAGAATTTCTTCCCAGTGAAGAAAGAACGCTTAAGCAGGGCTTATAATTCCTGTTTTTTTGCCGCTAGATAAACCCCCACACCAAAACTATTTATTCATAACTAAGAGAAATCATATTTTTCTGCATTTATAACAATCTTTTATTTCCACACTACTGATTTTTGGTGAGGAGGTATACATTTTCCATGAGACAGGCTACCGTCACCGGACCGACTCCTCCCGGAACAGGAGAAATATATCCATCAATATCTTTAACCGAATCGGGATTAATGTCGCCTATAATTTTTCCATCTGCCCTAGTAATTCCCCCATCGACTATAATTACCCCTTGCTTTACTGTATCACCCCTGATTAAGCCTGGCACTCCGCAAGCAGAAATTAAAATATCCGCATTCTTAATATTTTCTGAATTACTTTGAATATCTTCTTTAAGAATATATTCCGACGAAGTCCCATGCTTTTCTAAAATAAACTGCATAACTTTGCCGAACTTATCGGAATTGCAAATAATTATTCCCTCTTTACTCTCTAAATTTTCACCGGAGTAGTTTATTAATTCCATAATAGCTCTGGGGAAAGGCGGCTGCATGTCATCATCACCCTTAAGAAATAACTCTAAATTTTCTGGATGAAACCTGTCTGCATCTTTTTGAGGATCAATGGCTTTGATTATTTTCAACTTATCCAGATGCTTCGGCAGGGGAAGCTGTACTATTATTCCATTTATTTCTTTCTCTTTGTTTAATTCACTTATCTTCTCCAGAACTTCTCCTTCAGAAACATCCTCGCTCATTTCAATTTTTTGAAAATCAATTCCTACTTTAGCGGCTGCCTCATCCTTAATGTCAATATAAATTTTAGAGGCATCATTATTGCCAACTAAAATAACAGCGAGACCTGGATTAAGATTCTCGCTTTTTATTTTATCTTTAATATCTTCTAGCATCTTTTCTGCTATTTTTTTTCCTTCTAATAATTCCATTTACCCCGTTAGAAATAAGAAGCGTTTTAGTCTGTTCTTCAGATAACGCTTTCCCATTCCTGTTTTTAAATACTTTTCTCTATGGAATGAATCGCTCTTATCTAAACCTGCTTCGTAATATATTAATTTAAATGGTCCCCTTCCCGCTGTTGATGAAACCTTATTGTTACTGTGTAATTTAAAACGCTTCTGTAGATCATCTGTACATCCCGTGTACCATTTTCCGTCTTTCTTGCTTTGTAAGATATAAGTGTAAAACATAACGTTAATTTCTAACGGGGTGAACCCTCTACTTATATCTCAATGCATCCAACGGATCAATTTTACTGGCTCTTCTGGCAGGCACAACGCCAGTGATAAATCCGACTATCGCTGCAAAAATAATAATTGTCGATATAAACCACAAGGGGCTAAAAAATATGTCCACAGGCTCGCCACCAAACCTCTTAGCGATAAAATTAATCAGATTATTAAACAATTTTCCCCCTAATAATCCCATGGCTATGCCTACTAGACCGCCCAGGAACCCCATGACGGTTGATTCCATAATAAACATCAGGGAAATCGCCATGTCGGTAGCTCCTATTGATTTCATAATTCCAATTTCTTCCGTGCGCTCCAAAAGAGCAATGGTCATAGTATTAAACATTCCAATGGCACTAACTACCAAGGCAATAATTCCGAAAAGCATAAGGATTATTTGAATAACCTGGAAAATTTTATTGGCCTGATCTACGGTATCCGAAAGCGATGAAACTAAAAGACCGTTTTCCAGTATTTTATCTCTGGCTTGAGCCATTTTATCACTGGACTGGCTCTTAACCTTCGCCTGATCATATTTATCCACCTCTACTCCCCTTAAAGAAGCTGAATTTACATAAACAATATTACCCTCTCCCTTAACTATCCCTATTACTTCATATTCTGTTTCAGATTTAACCTCCTTAAAATTGCTTTGAACACTGTCTTCAGCCGAACCCTCCTGCTGGGGGACAAAAAAGGTAAATTTTATTTTTTTGCCTATCATTTCATTAACATCTTTTCCAAATACTTGGGAAACCGCGGAATTTATAACTACGCCCTCTCCATTTTCATCGGTTAACGACTTTCCTTGTTCTATCCTGAATCCACCCAGTCGCAGAAAAGAAGGATTGACTGATATAACAACTAGATCAGCTGATAATTCTTCCATGTGTCCCTGAGCTGTAAGTTGAAATGCCGGGCTTACCTCTTCTACTCCTTCCATAGCCTCTATTTTTTTAATCATCTCGCTATCCAGAGAAACAACTCCTGACTTAGCCTCTGTCACGTCCAGTGTCAGAAGTGATTCCGAAGTAGTTATTCTTTCCAATAAAGTTTTTTGCAATCCATATCCAAGAGAAACCAGAAACAAAATGGCGGCAATTCCTATGCCCATTCCCGTAACAGTCAAAAGGGTTCGAGAGGTTCTCGCCTTGAACATCCTAGTTGATAATTTGAATATGTCTGTAAATCTCATAAATAAAACGCTAATTTAAACTAATATTATCACTAATTAAACCAAATTTCGGGTAAATTATTATTTTGTTTTTTCCGTGTTAGTATTTGTTTCCTTCGTGTATGCTCGCTACGCGGAGTATTTTAGCAACATTATCATCTCTAGTTCTCTAACTACTTTATCTGCTGTACTCTTATAAAGTCCGGATCCTCCTAAGACTCTCGGGGAGTCTAGTCGTTTCTGAAGTTGGAAACGATCGAGCTTATTTTCCATCCTTAGTTTTATGGAAGAACGAAATCTTAATTTAACTTCTGCATCCAAATCAATATCAAAAAGATCGGCTAGGTAGTCAGACACGGATATTGCTGCTGCCCTAGTGTCTTTTTTAATTGTATCTGCTTGCTTAATAATGGTTTCCGCTCTCTTGGAAAATGATTTAGCTCGTTGCTTATTCCAACTAGCTCCACCCTCGTTAAAATCAAGATCCAGGCTGTTTTCAAGTCCCTTAGTGTCTATATTGTTGAACAAAAAGTCCTTAAGGAAACTTTCTGCTGCATCCAGTTGTTCTTTAGTAAGTTCTGATAAGATATGAGACAGTAACTGCTTGGCCTTGAAAGGAGTAAGCATGATATCCAGCTGCTGAGGAGAAAGATCCTTGAATGTTTTCATTAAAATTCTCAATTCACTGGAAATTTTTTCCGCCTCGGCGTAAATTTCTTTTTTAACAGCATCGCTAGGTCTTATCTCTTTTCTTACCTCTATATCAATAATCTTTCCGTCCTTCATATGAACAACTCTGTTGGCGTAATGCAGATATTCGTCATTATGTGTAACCAGAACAATAGTTTTTTTATCAACTTCATTTAATTCTTTTAAGATTCCCATCACATTATTAGCTGACTCACTGTCTAGGTTTCCGATTGGCTCGTCAGCCAGAACTATATGAGGATTATTCATGATCGCCCTGGCAATAGCCACTCTCTGCTTTTGCCCTCCGGAAAGCTGGCTGGGAAACTTATTGGACTGTTCGGCAATGCCAAAGCGACGCAGTAATTTTACTCCATCTGTCTTCCTCTTTCTTTTGCCTTCCCCGGTAAAAGCCCTGGGTAGACACACATTGCTTATGATATCAAGAGAGGGAATAAGATAGAATGCCTGAAAAACCATTCCCGTTCCAGTTTGATGAAGCTTTACCTTTTCCTTCTTACTCATCTTGGAAATTTTTTTGCTCTCTACTGATACATCTCCATAAGTTGGAGCTTGCAGTCCGGCAATAGCGTAAAGAAGGGTTGACTTTCCGCAACCTGAGGGGCCGTGTATGATAATATATTCATTGGGAAAAATTTCCAAATTTATGCCATCTAAAGCTCGTGTTTCATTGGATTTTCCTTGATTATAAATGACTCTTAATTTGTCTACCTTTATAGTTGGATCGGTCATTTTATATTTGTTTAATCTATTTTATTATACCACAAAATTTACTAACGAGCACCGCTTTTCAACATCTTTTACCCCTTATGTATTTCATATATTCTTTTTCGCATGCGCGCGTTTTGTCTGCGTCAGTCCGCGTTTAATCTGTATTGGTCGGCATCTCTAAAACCCCGCCCAGCCGAATATCTCCTGGAAGTTATTGATGATTATTTGAACTATGTTTTCTCTTCTTCTTGGGGTAAGGACGGCGTGTTCACTGGATTGGGCTTCATTACCGGCTTG
>BDTH01000092.1 GCA_002923195.1 bacterium BMS3Abin15 | reverse complement strand
TATATTGTTCTACTGTGGAAAGCTTGATATGTATCCACAGAAAACTTTGTAGAACCTAAATTTTTTTTAAAAACTGCTCTATACAGTATTCATAGCATTTTTACTTTATTAAACAGGAAATTCATTTTCCACTGGCTATGAAAATATCTTTTTCGCAGCTTTTTCGGTTAGTTTTTGTAGTGTTTTCCCTTTATCTAATGGGAGATGCGTTCTATCGCTGGGACGGCTTCAGTTATTATGCCCCGTTTTCAGAATTCCTGCCGGCTGTTGCCCTTACTTCTATTCTCTGGAGCATTGTAGCAGTGTTTGTGACCGTTCCGGTCTGGGTGTCTTTCAGGATATTAATCCGGGCGTTTCGGATTTTTGAATTGAAATTCGAGCATTTATTATTGTACATAGGGGTCTTCGTGCTCCTTGGAATATTAGCCTGGATAGGAAAAAAAAATCTCTGGCCTTATGTGCAAACAACCCTGCAGGTAAAACTCATGGTTTTTGTTTTTGCCGCAGTCTTAGCGGCACTTCCGGCATGGCTGTTTCGTAACAGGGCGGAGAAAATAACCGGTATTATCCGGGAACGCATTACTCCTGTAGTATGGTTGTTTGGATTGTTTGTCTTGTTTTCTGTGCCGCTTGTAGCGTATCGCTTGTGGTCGATGCAAACGGATAAATCAGGACCACTGGTGAAAAACGAATCTTCCGTAACAGACAAAGATCGGCCGAATATTATCCTGGTAACATTTGATGCGCTTGCAGCGCGTGATATGTCGGCATATGGTTATGGCAAGGAAACAACACCGTTTATAAACAGGTGGTCGGAAAATGCTACGGTTTTTACTATGGCTGAAGCCGGGAGCAATTTCACCACGCCGGCAGTGGCCGGCCTTATGACCGGCAAGAGAGTCTGGACCCATCAGACTTATCAGATAGAGGGCGCTACGCCGATAAGAAGCAAAGTTGAAAGCCTGCCGGCAGTGCTGAAAAATAATGGATATTTTAATATAGCTCTCGTAGTAAATCCTTTTGCATCAGTCAAAGTATTGGGCATGTCCGGGAGTTTTGATATTGCCCCCCCTGCAACCGAGTTTTGCACATCCGCTTCTTTGTTCGGGTGGAAATTCGGAATTGTTGATGTGATGCTTTACCGGGCATTCGGCGACAAAATAAGAATGCACAACTGGATTTTAAAAAATGATTTTATTTTCAGCAAAGTTCTCAATCTGGTTTCACGAAACATCTCTCAGACAACTGTTCCACCTGATAAGGCATTTAATAAATTTATAGAAATTATTGATGGTAATCTTCCAAAACCCTTTTTTGCATGGATTCATATCTTTCCACCCCACGATCCTTATCTGCCCCCTGAGCCGTACAAGGGAGAGTTCAATCCTTCTCTGGAATTAAGATCATACAAGAGCCAGGAAAAGTTAATAGAAGAGTCATATAAATATCTCTTTCAATACCAGCCGTTTCCGGAAGAAATGCAGACGGCAGTCAACCTGATGAGAGATTATTATGATGAATTTATTACATATATTGATAATAAATTCGAGGACTTTATCGAGGAATTAAATAAGAGAAAAGTAGAAAATACTGTAATTATATTGTCGGCGGATCATGGAGAAAGTTTTGAACATGGTTATTTAACTCACGGAGGCCCTTTTCTTTATGAACAGGTTACGAATATTCCGCTTATTATAAAAAAACCCGGACAGAGAAAGGGTCAAACAGTGGATACCCTGGTGGAGCAGATTGATATTCCTGCTACAGTTCTGGATCTGGCTGATATACCTGTGCCGTTATGGATGGAAGGACGTTCATTAGTACCGCTTATAGATGGGGGAAGACTTACTCAGCAGCCTGCATTTTCCATGAATTTCGAGGAGAACCGGAGCCGCGGGCATCAGATTGAGAGTGGGAGTATTGCTGTTTGGGACGGTGATTACAAACTGATTCACTATCTCGAAAACAAGGGATCTTTACTTTTTAATTTAAAACAGGATTCTGAAGAGCAAGACAATCTCATTAATAAGGAGCCTGAAGTTGGCAAGCATCTTCTCGATTTAATTCAGGATAATCTAAAAAATGCAAATGAGAGAATAAGGAAGGAAAAATATGATTAATAAAACAATAAATTTGTTTAACTCAAATATTATCCGTACAATTTTTGATTCAGTTATTAACGCATTATATAAGCATTATATAAAACCCGGTAAATTGTACATGTATAATTCCTTTATCGTATTAGCAAAAAGCTGAATTTTTAAGCTATACTTAATATTTAATCATAATACCTTGCAATGCACCACGATTAATGCATAAAAATCATGTAAATAAAACTTTTATTTACGACAAATTAGCCGCACGGAATAAATGGGATGACTTTGCAAATGAATATGAAACTGCACGTCGTTTGCAGCTCATTTTCGGGAAACTGATTGATCCGTCTGAACTGAAAAATAGACTGTTTCTGGATGCAGGAAGTGGAGGTGGGCATTTTTCTCATGCCGCAGAAAACCTCGGAGCAAAAGTAGTTTCTTTAGATGTTGGTCTTAATCTGCTTAAACAGGTCGGAAAGAAGTGCAACAGCAAAAAGATTTTAGGAAGTGTTTTAGATTTGCCTGTCAAGAAGAACCATTTTGATATTGTCTTAAGCACGGAAGTTATTGAACACACACCTGATCCTGTTAGCGCGCTCCAGGAATTGTCTGCCGTTGTAAAACATGGAGGGTTCTTATTGGTAACTGTTCCGTGCCGCTTGTGGAGTCCTGTCGTAAAATTGGCCACGTTGCTAACATTAAGACCTTATGAAGGATATGAGAATTTTCTCTGGCCTCGAGAGATCAGGCATGCCCTTGAAAGGCTGGGTTTTTCTATAGAAGCACTTGCAGGATTTAATTTCTGTCCATTTTTTTCTGAAAAGATAGATGGCCTTTTCAGTTTTTTTGATAAAGTTTACGGGAAAAGTATGCCGTGGCTTATGGTTAATATTGCTGTGAAAGCCCGCAAAATATAAGTCTTGTAAAGTTGATTTAGGAGTTTATGAAAAGATGATGATATCAGTGGTCATCCCGGCATATAATGAAGCCGGGAATATAAAAGTAATCTCTCAAAAAATTGCGGATCAATTGGAGAAAGTATATTCTTATGAAATTATCTTTGTTGATGACGGAAGTACGGATTCAACTCTCAGGGAAATAAAGGAAGTTGCAAAAAATAATGCCTCCGTTAAATATATCTCTTTCTCAAGGAATTTTGGTCATCAACGGGCCTTAAAAGCCGGGTTAGACCATGCCGGGGGAGACTGTGTAATAAGTATGGATGCTGATTTACAGCACCCCCCGGGATTGATAACCGGGCTTATCAAAAAATGGAAGGAAGGCTATGATGTCGTATATACGGTTAGAAGAGATATTCAGGATATTGGTTTTTTTAAAAAGATAACGTCGAAAATTTTTTATAAACTTATAAATAAGATATCTGATGTTGACATACCATTAGGTTCCGCAGACTTTAGATTGCTGGATAAAAAGGTTGTTAATGAATTGAGAAAGTTCAGGGAAGACGGGCTTTTTATAAGGGGGCTTGTTTCATGGTTAGGATATAATCAGACAGGTATTGAATATGACATACAAAGCAGGCATTCCGGTTCATCTAAATACACATTGGGGATGATGACCTCTTTTGCCGTGCAGGGCATTACATCATTCAGTATAGTGCCTTTAAGAATATCTGTCATGGTTGGTTTTTTTATTTCTTTTTGTTCATTCTTATACACAACTTATGCATTAGTCACAAAATTCTATTTTAAAACAGCACTGCCAGGATGGACGTCTATATTAATTTCGGTCTTGTTTTTAGGGGGGATACAGTTAATATTTCTTGGCTTGATCGGTGAATATTTAGGGAAAATGTTTATTCAAACAAAAAACAGGCCCAATTATGTGATAAAAGAGAAGAGCTTATAATAAAAAAATCTAATTTCACATTCTTATTGCTTTAGAATTTTCAAGTAGTTTTTCTTAAAACAATTTGTTTTGGTCAAGTCCTTATTCCCCTGTAAAAATGAGAAGTCTCATATCAGGCCTTTACTGAGAAAAATAGAAAAAAGAGAGGGCAACCTGATTTTTAAATATATAATAAGCCTGTC
>BDTH01000091.1 GCA_002923195.1 bacterium BMS3Abin15 | reverse complement strand
ATCCTATTTTATTATATAACTGCTCCATATTATCCTTAACTACCATATGATCATGTGTGGATTGAATCATCAGGCAAGGTTGCTTAATTTCAGAAAGGATATCTCTGGACCTCTTAACTAGTTCGAAAGCCTGAAAAATACTTTTTACCGGATAAGTCTGATATGAAATTAATCGCGTAATCGTTCTTGCAGCACCAAGTGTTGGAGGGTATGTCTTTTTTCTATATCTCTGGAATTTCACTACAATTCTAGCAATGATTTCGGATAATTTTTCCAATTTAAACTTATATGGTGCAGCCATAAGGATCAGTGCGGCTGCATCCGAATATTTTTCAGCCAGAAGCATTGTAATATTAGCACCTAACGAGGTTCCTCCTACGTATACTTTTTCGTATTTTTCTCTCAATTTTAAAAACTCTTTTTCAATATCTTCCAGCCATTCGTTCCATTTAACATTCTCGATATCTTTAGGGACGGTTCCATGTCCGCGAAGCATAGGACCATAAACCGTGTATCCATTTTCATTCAGATATTTTCCAAGCCTGCGAACTTCATACGGCGTACATGTCCAGCCATGAATCAACAACACTGCTTTACCGTTGTTACCCTCAAAATAAAAAGGCTTGTTTAAAAGGTGTTTTTCCTTTTTATATAAAGCCCACTGGTCTGAAAATAATCTATTTTTAACTTTTTTTAGAATTTTCTGTACCATATCTTTAGCTTATTCTATTCTTTTTCGGTCTTTTGGGCAAGAAAAAACAGCTTGTGCGAGTACCGCTGCCCTTAACCTAGAATTTTATTCAACAATCGCTTGATTATTGTTATTAAAAATCTTCTTGGCTTTGTGTTTTTTATATAAATTTATACCCACAAACGATACTATCACTATTCCGCCGATTGCCCAGCCGATCCACTCAATATACTGGCTTATTTCCCTCCACAGGTAGCCGTAAAAATATCCCATAGCGACTAAGAATCCGCTCCAGATAATTCCTCCCAAAATTGAATAGGTCAAAAATTTACTGAATTTCATTTTCACAATTCCGGTAGCAGTAAAGGTAGCCCAACACAATCCAGTTGTGGACTTCATGGCGAAAATTGTCTTGCCTCCGTGATTGTTAAAATATTTTTCCATTTTGAGAACCAGATTCTCAGTGACGCCGAAGTATTTCCCGACCTTCCTGACAAAAGACATTCCCCAAAAATATCCCGCTCCATACCAAATAATATCCCCGCCAACATCTCCCAGTATGGAAAGTCCCAAAACCACAAAAGCATTGAAAGCCCCCAAAGCTGCCATAGTGGCCGCAATTACTGTTACTACCGGGCCTTCAATAATCATTAAAGGCACGATTATCCAATAACCGTGCTGGGAAAGAAATTCAAAAATTTGCTGTCCCGTCGTTTCCATAATTAATATTCTATTCTTGATTGATAAAATAAACAAGTTTTGGTAAAATATTACTATAATCTAAATAGATAAAAAAGCTCTAAAAAAACTATGGAGAAAAAGAACTGCTGGGAAATTAAAAAGTGTGGCAGAGAATCCGGGGGATCAAAGGTCTTAGGGCTAGGTGTTTGCCCCGTGCCTGAAGAAACTAAAATTAACGGCATTAACGGCGGCAAGAACGCCGGAAGGGTTTGCTGGGCAGTAGCTGGAACAATGTGCAACGGAGAAATTCAAGGAGAATTCGCCAAGAAAAGAATGACTTGTTTGAATTGTGAGGTTTTTGAGCAGATCAAAGAAGAGGAGGGGGACAAATTTCAATTATTGGTTCCAGGTCAATTGGATGAATTAAGAGAACGTAAAGAGGATCATTAGTGTAGAATATCATTAATTGCCATTCCTAATAAAAAACCCGCTCTTGGCGGGATTTTTTTATGTAACTATCTGCGTAGTAATCAGTAGCCCCAGGGATCCTCCTCGCTCCGACCTGTCTCGATGCCAAGGCGGACTCGGAGTCTGGGCGCTACACACAGTTCCGCCGTGGTGGGACTACTCACACCCTTCGATTCTCTTTCAAGATAACAAACAAAAAGAAAAACCACTCTTAGCAGAGCGATCTTTCTTTTGTTTGTAGCCCCAAGGAGAATCGAACTCCTGTTAGCGGATTGAAAACCCGCTGTCCTAACCACTAGACGATGGGGCCATAAATTATTTAACTATCTTATTAAAAAATTTCCTTAATTTTCTTCTACCTGTTGTTGTTTTCCAATATTTTTCTCTTTCTCTGGCTTCGGTTAAATTGTTAGTGTGTTCCAAAATATGGTATTTAAAGTTTCCAAAGCCCTTTGTACTTTTAACTTCTCTTCTTCTATGCTCCCTGATTCTTCTGACTATATCATCAGAAGAGCCTATATATGTTCTCTTGTTATTTTCGCTTATTAACAAATAAACTACGAATTTCATAAAAACTGTATTAAACGACAAACCACTAGACCTGCCTCGCGTTGCTCATCAAGGCGGGCCTGCCTCGCGTTGCTCATCAAGGCGGGCCTGCCTCGCGTTGCTCATCAAGGCGGGCGATGGGAGCCAAAATGTAAAAATTACAATGTTCACGATAACATAAATTTTAGACTTGATCAAGTGTTTAT
>BDTH01000090.1 GCA_002923195.1 bacterium BMS3Abin15 | reverse complement strand
AGGCGATTTTCTATCCATTTTTCATAATCTCTGTTTCCTTTGTGTAACCATTGATCAGCCTTTACGACAGTCTGGGTACTGACTCTTAGTTTTTTGCATATAGACTCATAACTTTCATTATCAACAAGCATTTGAGCTACCTGTATGCGTCGAGCCATCATTAAGGCTTCGCCAGGAGTAAATAATCCGACAAAAAAATCTGTAATTTCTTTTTTTGATTTAAGATTGGAAATAACATTAAAAAAATTTCCAATTGCTTTATATCGCTCTTCTTTGTTAATTGAATGAAATTTAACTTTGGCCATAATTTTTTAGTTATACTTTTATTAACTTGCCAATACTTCCTTAAATGGTCGTATGGTAGTGCTGGTATTTATTATAGCATAGCCTTTTAATTTTTTAATATGATAGTGGACAGCTTTCCAATACGATGAATTTTCTTTTTCCTTCTTCTATCAAACTTTCAAATATCTGCACACTTTCCACTGGGATAGACAGGGATAACTCCTCGTCAATTGCTGGGACTTTAGGTAATTTTTTCCAGGCAATTCTTTTTATGCGTCCTAATGTTATGTGAGGGCAGATGGCCTTATTTTCTCGCTGAAAAATTCCGAGTTCTTCACCAATGTTGTTTTTAAGTTGTTTTAATTTCTCACTAGGATTTCCTTCAAGCCAAAACATCCTGGCTCTCTTTGCGTCAGGTCCTAACACTATTTTTTCGAAATTAATATCAAAGATATCGGATTTTTGACAACCTTTTCTGATCTTGTCGCAAATCTCAGGTATCATTTCATCGTCAATATAGCCAAGAAACAGCAATGTAGCGTGCATGTTTTCAATCCGGCCCCACTTTACGGGAAGATTTTGCCATTTTTCTGTGGCTTGAATTAGCTGTTTTCTTGCTTGCTGAGGCAATTCTATGCCTATAAATATTCTTCTTTGCATGATACAAATTACAATACTAATTATACACGAATTATATCCGAATTAGCCGTTGTTCATCAAGATTAGTTTAAAATTACAAAAATATCAATACGTGATAAAATTGAAATATGGTTAAGAAAAATAAATTCATTATAGATATTATACCACTAACAAGACTTCCGCTGGATCGCCAGCAGCATTTTTCTTATTTGCACGATAAAAAAATATCAGCTGGATCATTAGTGTCTATTCCCCTATTCAGGAGAGATTTAGAAGGAATTGTTATTGGTAGCCGTCCTGCCCGCATTGCTATGCAAAGCATTGCAGGCGGGTCGGATTTTTACCCCCACACCAATTTTGACTCACAAGATAGTTTAAACAATAAAAATATTCTTAATATTAGTAAAAATAAAATTGGTGTGGGGGTAAACAGATTAGGAAATATAAAACTGAAAAAAATCAATGAGATAATTGAGGAAAATTTTTTGACTGAAAATCAATTAAAATTGGCTGAATTTATATCAAAATATTACATCTGCTCTCTTGGAATTGTGCTGAAATCCTTTATTCCCAAAAGAATGAAAGCGCGCAAAAGGAGTCAGGAATTAGCCCGCCCGCCGGCGAGGCAGGAAATAATGAATCGGGAAAAAATAATATTAACCAAAGAGCAGAAACAGGCAATTAATGAAATTTCTAAAAAACCCGCGAGTTATTACTTATTCGGACCTGCTTCTTCCGGGAAGACCGAAGTTTATATTGAATCAATAAAGAAATTAAAAAAGGACGAACAAGCCCGTCTGCCATCGCCTGACGGCCTGCCCGCTTGTGCCTCGCAGTGGCAGGCGGGCTCAGTCAATGGCGGGCAAGCACTTGTTCTTGTGCCAGAGCTAACTCTTACACCGCAAGCTATTGAGAGGTATGGCCAACATTTTGACCAGGGAGATATTGCGGTTTTGACAAGTAAGATTTCCAAAGGGCAATTTTATGAAAATTGGCAAAATATTAAATCAGGGAAAGCTAAGGTCATTATCGGAACTCGCATGGCAGTGGCGGCACCATTTAAAAACTTAAAATTAATAGTAGTGGATGAAGAGCAAGACATTTCTTTTAAACAATGGGATATGAGTCCTCGTTATGACGCCAGAAAAGTTGCTGAAAATCTGGCCAGAATTTGCAAGGCAAGGCTGGTCTTGGGATCTGCTGCTCCTGATATCGTATCGTATCATAAAGCGATTGAAACTGAAGAAAACTATAAGTTGTTGGAGCTGCCTCGCCTTAAAGATTATAAACCGCCGACCGTGAAAGTTGTAGACCTAAAAAAAGAAAAGAGCCGTTCCCCCATTTCGTCAGAGCTGCAATCAGAAATAAAACAGGCGTTGAAAAATAAGCTTCAAGCTATCTTGTTTATTAATCGTCAGGGAATGAGCTCGTTTTCCATTTGCAGTGAATGCAAAACTATCCTTCGCTGTCCTAAATGTGAGAGAGCGCTTGTTTATGACAATAGCGGTATCTATAAATGCCTTCATTGCAGCCACAAGACAGATGCGCTGGCGGCTTGTTCTAAATGCAAAGGGATGATCTTTAAAAATATAGGACTGGGGACTCAAAAAGTAGAAAGAGAAGTAAATAGTATTTTCCCAGAAGCTAAGACCAAAAGAGCGGATTTTGAAGCTATGAAAAAAATCGGGGAACAAGAGAAGCTTTACCAAGAATTTTCTCAGAAGAAAATAGACATTCTGATTGGAACGCAGATGATTACCAAGGGCTGGGATTTCCCCAGTGTCGGCTTGGTTGGCATCATTGATGCTGATAATCTGTTAGATTTGCCTGATTTTAAAACTAATGAAAGGGCTTTTCAGAATATGATTCAGGCCGCAGGAAGAACCAGCCGGTTAAAAAGTAAATTTCCCGGAATAGCAGTGATTCAAACATACAATCCTGAGAATCCAGTCATCAAGATTGCAGATGAGATGGATTTTGAAAAATTTTACAGAAAAGAGATAGAAGAAAGAGAATCTTTGAACTATCCCCCATTCGGCCGACTGATAAAGTTAGTATTTCAGGATAGCGATAAAGAAAAAGCCGAAAAAGAAACGGAAAATGTTTTCCGGGAAATAAAAAGAGCGGTTGGAGGATTAAAAAATCATAGATTATTTCCTCCGAATGATCCGTTGGTTTCCAAGGTAAGGGGAAAACACAAAAAACAGATAGTAATTAAATTTGATAACGGTGAAATTAATAAAAAGTTGTATAAAATAATAAGCAAATTGGGAAAAGGATGGATCATTGATGTTGATCCGATTTCTATAATCTAGCAAGTAAAATATTTAGTAAATTAAAAATCCCCGTTTTCCCTCCGGAGGG
>BDTH01000089.1 GCA_002923195.1 bacterium BMS3Abin15 | reverse complement strand
TTCAGGGCAAACCCTTTGACAATGTACTCTTTTAATCGCTGAGTGGCCCAGATACGAAATTGCGTGCCTTGCAGGGATTTCACCCGATAACCGACTGAAATAATTACATCGAGATTGTAGTATTGAACGTCTTTTGACTGAGTTTTTCCTTCTATGGCACCATGTCGAGTGGTTGTCCGGAATTTCCGGACAACCATGCTTTCATCCAGCTCGCCTTCATTAAAAATATTTCGAATATGCTCCGAAATGGTTTTCTTGCTCTTACCAAAAAGTTCCGCCATATGCGCCTGAGTAAGCCAGACTGTTTCATCTTTCAGTTGAACATCTATTTTGATGGTTCCGTCGGGGGTTTGGTAGATGAGGAGTTGGGAGTTATTCATAATACTTATCCTTCCTCTTATTAAAGGCTGGCATAGCTCCTTCCAAAACCTCTACTATTTTTCCGTTAACAACTTTATCTTCAATGCTTCCAGCAATGAATGAGAATAAGCAATCGTTTTCTTTATCAATATTCACATAAACAACCTGTTCCGCATCAGCGACAACTGCCAAATTCGGATTATGAGTTACCATGATAATCTGTCGCTTTTTCTTTGCTGCGCGAATAAATGGAACAAGTATTTTAGCAACACTATGATTATCAAGATTATCTTCCGGCTGATCAATTATAAGTGGGATGTCAGTTTTATCTAATAATAGATAAAAGACCAAAAGTAACGCGCCTCGTTCGCCTGGTGAGAGTTGTTCAATCCCTTTATCACCTTGCTTTAGTTGATAATTGAAATCAACAAATTCGAGTTTAAAAAGATAGTTGTATAAGGCTGAAACATCATGAATCTGTTCATTAGTTAACCGTTCTGCATTATTTTGCCCGCTACGCTTGTCATTGCAAATTGAATCTGCTATAGCATCAAGAAAAGCTACTACAGAATCCTCATTATCACAATTAATGTCAGAACTAATTTTTAATAATTCTTTTTCTGCGCCTTCTCTGGAGTAGTACGTTCCCATTTTTCCGTGATTTATATAAGAGAAAAAACGAGTGTTAAAATCTGATTGTTTAACCAAAGACGCTGCAATTTCAATTTTATAATTTTTTAAGTTATCTGCGTTTTCATCTATTATTTCACCTATGCGGCTTTTAACTTCTTTGTAAATTGCAATAACTTCTTGTTTTTTCCTGAAAATATCACGAACCGTTTTGCGCCTCTCTTCATGTTTATCATCCAGCTCTGTTTTAATCTCCTCAGTTAAATATTTTATCTCTTTTTTATAATATTCAATTGTCTCTGGTGTAAAATCAGTGCCAATGATTTTTGCTTTCTCTTTTCCCCATAACTTCTTGTCATTTAAGTATTCCTGATACTTCTTCTGTTCAGTATCCAGTTTTGCCTGTTCACCTTTTAACTGATTTTGATTCTCTTCAATTTGTTTGTTTATGGACTTTTTATTTTCTTCCGTTGTTTTTTCACCAAGAATAATCTTTATATTATCCAGTTTCTGATCTTGTTCGGAAATGTGCTTATCCAATTCGGTGAAATCAGTATTGAGTGAAATAAGTTTGTCGAAATTTATTTCAAATGGTGAAAGGATCTCCTTTTTTTCAGAAATAAATCTTTCTATTTCAGCTACTTTTAACTCTACTTCCTTTTTAGTATCCTTAAGATTTATCAGGTTAATAAGTGTTTCTTTCTTTTCCTCTTCTTTGCTCTCTTTTGCAATTTCTAACTCTTCAATATTTTCTTTTAATTTATCTATTATTAATACAATACTTTCACTTTGCTTCTTTTTCTCAGGATCTTCATTAGGATTAGAAACAATCGGTGGCTCAACCAATGCTTTTAATTCGTCTTCTTTTTTCTTTAGCTTTTTCTCTATTTCAGTTTTATATACTTTTGTGTTTTTCCCTTCGAGCTTTATGATTTCTGAGTTTAAAGATTCAGCTTCTTTATATAAGCCTACTAATTCCGATTCCTGTGTTCTTTTTTTAAATTCAATTAATTCAGAAAAAGAATGTGTATCATATTTCTCCGAGTCATCAATATGGGAAAAAACGACTTTTTCAATCTCTTTTTGGAATTCTGAAGCAGTTGCTATTTCATTAGTTAATCGTTCAAATTGCCCCTGTGGTAAATACTTCACACCTTTTTCATCAGTGGCTTCTGGAATATCAGATAATCCTTTTAGATCTTTGTAGCCACTTTCCCAGCCAAGAGTTGCTTCAAAATTATTTGCAATTTTGCCATTTTTCTCTCGAAATTTTTTGCTTGTTAAAAATGAAAAGTCATCGTTATTGTAATAATTGGAGCAAAGTGAAATAACATCTGCAATAGCACTTTTCCCACTGCCTTTATGCCCGATAATCGCAACTAATTCAGTATTGAAAGGGATAGAGATATCCTCAAACCATTTGCCATATTTCCCATCATATCCATCAATAGATGAGATTCTTAGTTCTTTAATATATTTTGTGCGATTATTGGCCACTCGTGAAAAAATTGGGGGCTTATCGCCAATAAAGACTCGGTCAGCAGGTTCATTTAAAACTTGTTTGAGTCCTTCAAAGGTGGGATCTGCTTTTATCCAACAGTTTTCTTTGAGAGAATAATTATTGATATTATGATTATCTGAACATAAGACCATCGGCAATCTTTTTCCTATCACAGGGAAAACCTTTTCTATATATCCATTTTGATCTTTTGGTTTTCCAATTTCATAAAAATCAATATTATTTGCAATATCTTCTTTCTGCGCCATTGTGTGATCTAGAGCATTCGTTATTGTTTCTATGGAAGAATGTTTGTCTCCTGCATGAATGGTAGAGATTCCACCCAGCTCTTTAATTAGCTTCACGGTTTTAATTAGATCGCAATAGACTTCATTAACCTTTTTCCCTTCGCCTTCAACTTTGCGGATATTAGTATTATTCTTTAGCTGGCCCCATACATATTCCAAGTTATTTTTTTCTGGGAAAATTCCAATAAAATGAATTGGCTCCTCTCCACGAGCATCAGCCAAAAACTCAATTCCTGGCAAAACAGTAATGCCTTTGGCTTCTCCTAAGGTTTGAAGCTCGTTTATTCTCTTAACATCAATAATATGATGATCCGTTATTGCCGCCAGGGAAATGCCATTTGATTCTAGAGTGCTAATTATATCTTCATTGGTAGCACTACCTTTGTAATCATATGATGCAGGTGTATGTAAATGTAAATCCCATTTCCTCCATTCTGCACCTTTAGGATATTTGTTACTCATATATTATCCTCAGATTTTTCAAAATCGGTTTCTGCAAGTCCGGCGCGCAGTGACTGACTGTCAACTTTTCCGGAATCATCAAATACAACCTCTGCCACGGGGCCGGACAATTTGGAGTCTCGCTCAGCAGCAGAATAGGAGATCCCATACCCGGTTACAGGTGCAGTCCCCAGTTGGTATTGAATTGATCCAGAGGCAATTGTCATGCCGTTGCCTCCGCTTTTGTCATTTTTGAAAGGAAGATAGATAACAAGTCGTTGAGTTTTTGATTCTCTTCAATAACCTGATGACTCTTGTCAATAATTTTGAGAGCTATTTTATTGAAGTATTTAGTTATTGCATGATTTGGTTTTATGATTGAAAAATCTAAAATCTGGTCTCCACTTATATGTGGCACAGAGGTGCCGGTATGAACTTGGTGAACATAATTTTCGAATCTTTGCTCAAAAAAAGAGTAATATGCATAAGTTTGAAAGTAATTGTCGATGGAACGGAGGCATGATATTCGCTGAGCAAGAAGGAGTGGTAGTTGAAATTTACTTACTATTCCCCAGTTTTTACCTACTTTTGAACCATCCATACCAACAATAATATCATAGGGCTTTAAGAAACAATCTTTCGATCTCCCAGGCAATTTATTGTTCCATTTTTTATGAGTATCCCAGCGGAATCCCTGTTCTGTGACATTTTCACCTCGAACAACTGTTATACCTTCATCAAAAGAATACTCTTCCCCCTTGAATGAATATCCTGAAAAAAGTGTAAGAATATCTTTAAGTGTTCCAACTTCCCAACCCTTCGGAATCTCCTGATCCAACTCATCATTCCAAACCATTTTACCGCCGCAGGATTTATATCCAATTCCCCTCCTCTGGAGGGGTGCCCGAAGGGCGGGGTGGTTGTTTTCCGCATGACCACAATCCATTTGAAAAGCCTCATGCTCTCTCAAATAATCCATCACACCCTGTAAATTCCTCTTCACATCAATATCTTTAATATGAATAACAATAAGCCCCAAACCTTTCAAATATGCATCTCTCTCAGCATCGTATTCCTGCTTATTATCATGGCTGCTTCCATCAATTTCTACAACTACATTTAAGTTTGGACAGTAAAAATCAACAATGTAATTGCCGATTATTTTCTGGCGGTCAAAATCCAATTCTTTAAATTTCTTTTTATGCACCTGCTGCCAAAATAAAACTTCTGATAGAACACCAGTTTTCCGTAGTGCTTTTGCGCGGTCTTTTAGTTTTGGGTTGTATGGTAAAGAACGGTAGGCTTTGGTGTCGCGTTTTACCACCCCGCCCGTTGGGCACCCCTCCACAGGAGGGGAATTTACCACCCCGTCAGGCTTCGCCTGCCACCCCTCCATAGGAGGGGAATCTACAGGAAACTCAAAATCAACGAACCACTGTTTGTAAATCGCCTGCACGGTCTCTTCCAGTTTCTGATTGATCTGTTCGTT
>BDTH01000088.1 GCA_002923195.1 bacterium BMS3Abin15 | reverse complement strand
CCTGAGGTTTTTCTTTCTATTAAGGTTACTGAAGCTATTCCTAAGGCAGAAATCAGCAGCATAAATAACACTAGAAGAGTGAACACTAGAACTGATCCTTTCCTGCCCGCCATTGCTACCTGTCTGCTCGTGCCTCGCAGCGGCAGGCGGGCACTCAGGCGTTGGCAGGCGGGGGATAGTTTTGATTTTAATTTTTTGATTGTTTTCATTGGGTTTTGGTTAAAAATTGATTATATTAAAGGCCAGCTTCATCATAATCTCTTAAAGAAACGGTTGTCTGTATTCGAGCTTTATCCTTTTCCGGTGTTGATGGATTCGGAGCCACTTCCATTGAGACAGTAATCTTGCCAATCTGACCGACAACTGACTGAATAACATCAAACTGTCCAGTTACATTGCCCGTATCAACTAAATCACTAGCTGCTGAGCTTCCTCCATAGTTGGCGCCATTTATGCATTCAACAGCCGGATCGTCGGTTCCAGCAATTGAAAACTTTATCGCCTCCAACACATTGTCACTGCTTCTGAATCCATACATTACGCATTTATTCTGGGAGTGGTCGTAAATTCTTATAGCCTGAAAAGGCGGAGTTGAACAGTCGCCCCAAGCTACGCCAAAACACTCGTAGACAGTGCTAGTTCTCAGTGTTTTAGCTATAACACTCATAGCATCTTGGGCATTTTCCATGTCTTTCTGAATAGCCTTAGCATTGCGATATCCCTTGATTGAGCTCCCAAAAATACCCGTTGATGCCACCATAACTACCGAGAAAATAAATATTGCCACTAATAATTCCAGCAAGGAAAAACCTTTCTTATTTGCAATTAATTTTTGACGATTAGTATTTTGAGTACCCATAAATAAAAAATCGATAAAGCTAAGTGTTATTCATCCCATTTGGTTAGTTTTGCTTCCGCATAAACGCATTCGTTGCTAGTAGTGCATGATCCGACATCTATATATTTATTATTCCAGCTAACTATACTTGATACCTTTCTGGTCTCGCCTCCGTCTTCCTCTTCGATTTTAATCCTCCTGGCAAATTTGGTTTTGTTGGCAGGTAAATTTTCCCACTGGTAGTAGTTCCCGGTGTAAGACAGCACGTACGGGTCAACACTAGCCCCGAGTGAACAATCATTGGCCGTAGACCAAGCCGACAAATCGTCATTATAGTTAATTCTGCAAAATGAATTCTGGCTAAGTCTATCAAAAGAACCTCCCGGGGCACCACTGGCCCAATTATTGTCTCGTATATTCCTTACCAGCTCCAATCCTTCCTGCGCCAATTGAGAGGCAATGGTGTGATTTCGGCTATCTATTGAATTATTAATACTGGACAAGATTAAACCAACAGTTGCCACTAGTCCAACTGACATAATAAAAACGGAAAATACAACCTCTATCATAGAGAAGCCCCGCCTACATTGCCTTTGACAAAGTGATGGCGGGCAGGCCTCTTTTATTCTTCGTGACTTACAATTTTTAACTGGTAACATAAAAAATTAAAATTAGCATGGAACGTCATCCTTTTTTTCCTCTACCCTTCCTGAAGCATACACACAAATTGTGTAATAATCACTCCCTCCGGGAGAAACTAGGAGAATTTTAGCGCTACCACCCAAAAGAGCTGAGTTTTGGTAAACGGTTCCATGAGGCATAGTAAAATAAATGCTCTTGCTTATACTATCCGAAAATTCAACCTTGTTACCTAGAGAGTGGTCGGCGTAATATTGCGCTACACCAACACCGGGAAGCGCTTCGGAACAGTCGTCATTTGGTGTACCACTGTTATCGTAGTTATAAAAAAGTTTATAATCGTATTCGGAATCCAATCCACTTCCATCGCCATCATTATCAAAATAAAAACCGTGTCCACAAGCAGTATCTCCTGTACCATCATTTATCTGCTTCCCATTTAGTGCGTTATTTTGAGCTTCTCTTATGGAGCCCGCTATTTCCCTAGCCGCTATCTCTACCACCTTAGATGATTTATTGCCACCAACAGAAACAAGAACTACGGAAGTCATAATGCCAATAATAACCACTATTATTACAATTTCAATAAAAGTGAAGCCTTTCTTTTTTGAGTTACAGATCATGTATTCTGCGTTAATTATTATTTCTGATCCTACGCCTTAATAATACCATAACAAATATTTAATGTAAGGCAGTGACTGAAGAATGAAAATAGTTACTACCGCGCCTATTACCATGAAGGGAGCAAATGGGATTTGGCTTTTCATAGTCTTCTTTTTTACAGATATGAGAATAATTCCCACTATTGCCCCTACCGTAAAGGCGATCATCAAGGCAAAAAGTATTTTGGGCCACCCTAGAACCAGCCCAATAAGAAGCGCCAGATAAGCATCCCCCATTCCCATCCATTTTTCGCGCGAAACAGATACCAGAATGAAGAAGAAAAGGAAAGCTACTCCACCCCCTATTGCCCCAGAAAAAATATTAAGAGACATAATGCCTAACTGAGGATTAAAGCTCACCCAGTCTGCAAAGAGAAAATAAATTATCGTCCAGCCAACGGCAATCCATAGGATAATCATCGGAATTTCCATAAACTTCAGATCATAAGTAAAAATAACTAATAATAACGAAAATATAACCAGATAGAAAAGTGTCTCTATCCAGCTAATTGGATTAGAAAGCATAAAAAAATAATTTCCAGTAAAAGCAAATGCTACTCCCGTCGTCATTTCCAGCAATGGATACTGCCAGGATATTTTCTCGCCGCAATCCCGGCATTTGGTTCCTAAAATTATAAAACTCAAAATCGGAACATTATCATACCAGCGAATTTTCTTTTTGCAATACGGACAATGAGACCTTCCGGAAACAGACTCTACCAAATTAAGCCTGTAAACAACAACGTTTAAAAAGCTTCCGATAATAAGACCTGTGATAAAAAAGATTGCTGTCATTTAATTATAACTTAAGAATAATTTCAATTTAGTTATTAATTCCTTGTAAGACTATACCGCATTAATCGCAGTCTTACAACTGCGATATACAACATAAACCATATAGTTTAGACTTTACCTGCCTGCTTGTCTGCCGAGGAGGCAGACAAGCAAGCAGAAAAGCTTTCAATCAGATAAACTTTAACATCCAGTAAAGGTAGTTGAAGTTTCTGTTATTGTACCAAGTGTACAGTTTCCTCCGTCGTTGTCAGTTCCTGGGGTAAAGGTGACATTAAATGTGTTATCGCTTCCGCAAGAGCCATCAACTATAGATATGGTTCCGGTTGCGGTAGCAGCTGGATAAGAATCTCCTCCGACACACATTAGTCCACCTGCTGCAGCTGGATCTGTAAGAGTTCCAGTATCATCACAACACAGAATCAATCCTGGAGCTATGCTGGATGTGGTAGCCTTAAATGAAGCATCTTCAGCCTTTCCTTTGGCGCTATTCAAACTTACCAACACGATAGAAGCCAAGATACCGATAATCGCGATGACGATCAAAAGTTCAATAAGAGTAAAACCTTTTTTTGTTTTCATATTGACACCTCCCTTCCTTTTAGAAGCACCTGTAATAATAAGTGACTAGTTTTATATTACAAAAATTACTCCTGTTGTTTGTTTTTTATCTAAAAAATCGATTGTTTATTAATTTTATTATAAACCATATTACAACTTGCCTGCAATATCATAAATCGGCAATAATATAGCGAAAACCAGTATAGCTACTCCCATTCCCAAAAATATAATTAATATCGGTTCAATAGCTGCAGACAAATTCCTAGCTATGACGTCAGCTTCCTCCTCGTAAAAGTCGGCAATGTTTTTAGTTACTTCACTTGTTTTTCCGGTTTCTTCACCGATTTTAATGATTCTGGAAACTATGGGAGGGATAACGGAAGAACGAGAAAAAACTGTACTGATATTGCCACCTGTCTTTACTTCGTCGGCGCTGCGCAGAATCACGCTCTGATAAACAGAATTGCCAACTACTTCGCTTACCACTGTTAATGCTCTAACAATAGGTATGCCGCCAGCTAGAAGAACCGAGAAGTTACTGGCAAATCTTGTTATGTATATATACCTGAACAATTTTCCCACAACAGGAATATTTAATTGCACTTTGTCCCACTCTCTTCTTCCCGCTTCAGTCTTAATATAATAGATAAACCCTCCGATAGCTCCCAAAAGCACAATGAGAACTGCCCACCAATAATTTTCCATAAACTTGCTAAAAAATATAATCACCTGGGTGTACCATGGCATCGCCACTTCAAGCTCCTCAATCATAACCGTCAACTTAGGCAGAATTATAGTTGCTGCGACAAATCCTATTATGACGGAAATTATTATCACGAAAGCGGGATAGAATAGAGCACTTCTAACTTTTGAAGCTAAGCGATAATTTTTTCCAATATTATCTGCCACGAAAAGGATTGACCGCTGAAGATTTCCTGAAACTTCTCCCGCTTTTATCATGCTGATAACCAGATGATTAAATGTGTTTGGATATCTAGCCATACTTTCAGACAGAGGCATGCCGTCTTCAACGTCGTCAGCTATTTCTTTTATAACAATTTTTAGATACTTGCTTCCCGCTTGTTCCTGGATAGCCCTGAGAGATGGGACAACGGGAACCTTTGCGCCGATAAGGGTGGCTAATTCTCGAAAAAATACCATTAACTCTTTTTGGGTTGCTCCTTCCCAAACGCGTTGAATCTCTTTAATAATTTCGGAAGTACCTTTCTCGCGGACAACAAACATGGGAATAAGATTTTCCTTCTGCAGAAGCTGAACTGCCTTGTCACGGTTGCCAGCTTCAATCTTTCCTTCTTTTATTGCTCCCTCTTGATCCTTAGCTTTAAAGACAAATTTCATAAGTTTTGATATTTTATTTTTTATATTTAATACTATTTTTTAACCAGCATCTGTAAATATTCCTTGTTTTTAGCATATACAATAGCATCGTCCATTGACACTATTCCTCTTTTTACTAGATCGGCTAACGACTTATCCAAAGATATCATCCCGTCTTTCATGCTAGTTTCTATTACTGTATCTATCTGGTATGTTTTGTTCTCACGAATAAGATTTTCAACAGCATGATTTTTTATCATGATCTCAACTGCTGGAACTCTTCCTCCTCCTATGCGGGGCAGCAATCTTTGGGAAATTACACCCAATAACACACTGGCTGTTTGGGACCTGATTTGATTTTGCTGATGAGAAGGAAATACGTCAATAATTCTATCAATAGTTTGGGAACTGTCGTTAGTGTGCAGTGTTGCAAAAATCAAGTGTCCTGTCTCTGCGGCTGTCATAGCCGTGCTAATGGTATCCAAATCTCTCAACTCACCAATTAGAACCACATTGGCATCCTCCCTGAAAACTGCTCTCAATGCCTTACCGAAAGACTTAGCATCCTGTCCTATTTCCCTTTGATTTATGATGCATCTGTCTTGTTCGTATACATATTCTATTGGGTCTTCAATGGTAATGATGTGCTTATCTGCTTCGTGATTAATATGATCAATAAGCGCCGCCAGAGTCGTCGATTTGCCATGTCCCACTGGCCCAGTTACCAGTACCAGTCCCTGGGAATACTTAGTAAAATCATACAGTATGGTCGGGACATTTAATTCTTCAAGAGTTTTAATATTATTAGTGATAAGGCGCATGGCCACACTAATATATCCTTTCTGAAAAAAAACATTAGTTCTGAATCTAGCTTTATTTTCGAAATTATAAGAGAAATCTACTTGTCCGTCTTTTAAAAGCTCTTTTTTGTTTTCCTCACCAGCAATAATGATGTTGCTTAAGGCCTTGGTGTCCTCCGGCGTCAAGACTTTTTCTTGCGTTATAGGAAAAAGTTTTCCGTCTATCCTAAGCATCGGATACCTTCCGACTGCCAGATGCAGATCTGATGCTCCTTGTTGGGCAACTAGTCGTAAAAGGTTTTTTACTTTTTGTTCGTCATGAATTGTTCCCATGCTGGATTATTTATTTTAGTAAAGATTTAATCTTTCCCACAACTTCGGACGGGGTAAAATGTGACTTTATCAGATAATCATCCGCGCCTTTTTCTAGTAATTCTTCTACCTCTTCTTTTTGGGATAAATTGGTTAAAATTATAACCGGTATATTTTCCCACTTCTTATCTTTTTTTAATCTTTTTAATACTTCCTTGCCATCCATATAGGGCATTACTATGTCTAATAAAATGATGTCCGGGGTAATCTTTTCTAATCTTTCCATTGCTTTAATGCCATTCTCTGCCATCGATATTTCAAATCCCTCGTGGCTTAGTTTAGTCTGATATACGTCGCTAACAAACGCATCATCCTCAATAAGAAGTATTGTATTCTTTTTTCCCATATACTTAATATTACTGATTCATTAAATAATCAAAATTGCTATTCAAGTTGTTCTTCTGACTTTAAGATTCCCTCCGTGGTTCTAGTAACTTCAGAAAGAGTGGTAATTCCATTTAGCACTTTAAAAAACCCGTCTTGTCTCATTGTTATCATTCCCTGGTTTTCTGCCTCTTTCCTCACTTCTAATTCACTATTCTCGCTTTCTGAAATTAATTCTTGAATTTTCTCATTTATTTCCACCACCTCAAAGATGGCGATTCTCCCCCTGAATCCCACATTTCCGCAAGATTCACATCCCTTGCCTCTGAAAAATTTCATTCCCTGGGATAAATCTACTCCGTATCTTTTTACTTCCTCGGGCGGGATATTTCTCAGATCTTCTTCTACTTTTTTCCTAGCTAATTCTGGCACTTTGATCTCTTCTTTACATTTTTCGCAAATCTTTCTCACTAATCTTTGGGCAGCAACAACCCTAAGGGATGAGGTTAACAGGAACGGTTCCACATTCATGTCTATCATACGAGGTATGGCTCCTATCGCATCGTTAGTATGCAGCGTAGAAAAGACTAGATGTCCGGTAAGGGCAGCATGAATGGTTAGCTCTGCCGTTTCACTATCGCGAATCTCTCCTACCATTATAATATTAGGATCCTGGCGCAATATCGAACGTAACCCATTAGCAAAAGTATATCCAATCTCCGGTTTTATTTGACTTTGATTAACTCCTTCTATGAAATACTCCACGGGATCTTCAAGGGTAACTATGTTTCTTTCCTCTTTATTTAAAATCTGCAAAAAACCATAGAGGGTGGTTGATTTTCCCGATCCGGTAGGACCAGTCAGTAAAATAATTCCGTAAGGATCCCTGATTCTTTTATTCAGAATTTCGTAATTCCTTCCTACTAATCCTAGTGATTTGAGATTAGACAAATTATCATCCTTGACCAGCACCCTCATCGCTATTTTTTCGCCCTCTATTACCGGAAGAGTAGAGACTCTGAAGTCAACTATTTGCCCGCCATCTTCTATTTTAAACCTTCCGTCTTGTGGTTTTCTCTTTTCATCTATTTTTAAATTGGATAGTATCTTTATTCTGGAAACTACTGCCCTTCCCACTTCTTTAGGCAGAATTAGGGAAGAATGAAGAATACCATCCACCCTGAACCGAACTCTAAAATTATCCTCTATGGGTTCAATGTGGGCATCACTAGCTCTTCCGTCAATGGCGTGTCGAATAATTACCTGTACTAATTTGGCAACCGGAGCATCTTGAATGCTTTCTCTAACCCTATCCTTTTTTTCTTCCCTTTTCTCAACATCTAGTCCTTTTATTTCCTCGCCCTTAAATGATTCGATAACTTCTTCAACTGCTTTTTCGGCAGTAGCGTAATTCTCAATAATCTCCTGAAATATTTGCGGCGAAACCAAAAAAATCTCAACCTCAAATTTTTCTTTTTCTGCAATAAAACGCAGCATATTTAGAGCTTCGATATCCTGAGGATCAACCATAGCTACCCTTATTGAGCTTCCCTTTCTCTCGAAAACAGCCATTTGATGCCTTTTAGCCGCGTCTTCGGAAATTATATTTAAAACTCTTCTGCTGATTTTTTTAGGTACTTTGGATAAATGAGGAATGTCTGAGTTTTTTTCATTTTTCGTTCTCTTTTGGTTGTCTGCCGTTAAATTTTTTTTTCCATCACCACTATTCACAACCATTAAATTTTCTGCTTTAAAAAATTAATTAGGGCACAAACGGATTACTTTTTCCTGTAGCACCAACCTCAACGTCTGGAATTTTCTTGGTAATCATGTTTTCCAATTTATCAACTAAGCTGAAATCAAAACTTTTTTTAGAGAAAACTTCTAAGCCATAATCTTTATTAGCGACTACAGGAGTAAGATAGTTAAACTTAACATCGATTGTCGCTCTAAGATTATTGCTGGTTACCGGAGCCTCTTCTGTCTCCTCACCGCTACTTTCCTTAACCTTGGAAATATCTATAGAGCTAATATCATTAAATTTTTCCATTGTATAAATATTGCCTAAAAAAACTCTCATGTTTTCGTAAGTTCCTAATAATTCTATACTAACACTCACGTCTCTAATCTTTACGACTGAAATTTTTCCCCTTCCAGCTATCGAGCCTGCTTCTTCTTGCTGCATAGTGTCGCTAGGAAGATTACTCTTTAGACCTTCGTCGGAGAACATTAAATTTATTAAGGAAACCTTAGAATCAACGGCAGTTTTATAAACCTTGTTGATTACTTCTTCTTCATATTTAGAGGCTGGAAGATAACTTTTAGCTAAACTTTCCTTTGCTTTGTTTGAATCCAAGTTGCCTGTCAAACTGCTAATGCCTTGCTTCCTCTCCATCACGTCCTTCAAAGTTTTTTCCTTAATTTTTAAGTTATCTCTTTTTTCTTTAACATCAGAAAACTCTGGGGAAATAAACCCTATAATTAAAGATATAGAAACAATTACAGCGATTGGAAAGAATAATAATTTTAGCTTCATATTTATTGTATTAAAGTATTATTTAATAATTTAAATTAATAATTTATTTTACCGCTGGCACTTCAACTTCAAATTCAATTTTTCCATTGTCACCCCTGGAATTGCTTATTAGGTCAGCATCGCCAAATTCATTCTTCAGGTTTAATATTTGCTTAGCCATATCCTCGAATCCATTAGCAACTATATTTAAAGAAATTTGACTATCAGATTCGCCATAATTATAAGATTCAAGATAAGCCCCCTGAACCATAATTCTCCCAACCTTGTCTAACATTTCATTGGGATTTCTTTTTGAATTAATATTGCTTTTTATTTGATCAAGCCTACTTTGAAAATCCACTATTCTGTTTGCATCACTGTCATTAATTTCTGCTAACTGTGCATCAATCTGCTTGTCAGCCCCAGCTATTTTATTCCCAAGAATAATATTGTACATTTTAATTCCTCCAAAAACCAAAAAAGTCAAAATTAAGATAGTCAAGGAAATGGAGGTTCCCTTGTCTATTATTCCCCTTTTTTGCTGGGAAGATTTCTCCTCCCTAACTGATTGAGAAAGATTGATATTAGCCATTTTTTTAATAATATTTTAATTTTTAATATAGAATTAACAAAGATTATTGATAGCTTAATTATACTATATTTTTCAGGAATGATCTAGCTTCTTTTATACTCTTCAACTCCTTTCAATGCTAGTCCTAGGGCAACAGAAAATGACGGACCCACTTTTTTAACTATCGGCGAAAGGCTCTCGTCATAAACAATCTTCTTCCACGGATCGCCGATAATTGTCTTTATTCCTAACGCTTTAGAAAAATAATCATCAACACCTTTTAGTTTAGCTGTCCCACCAGATAATACAACTCCGTCTATTCTTGAGCCGCTATTTTTTTCTTTGTAAGTGCTAATTATCCTTAACGCCTCATTAGCTATTAAGTCTAGGGTAGGGAGTACAATAGATGACTCGCGGCTATTAATAAAATCCTTACCTTGTTTTTTAAGATCTTCCGCTCGTTTTTTGGAAATATTCAAATTCTCTGCAATAGAATCAGTTATTTCATTTCCTCCAGCATCTATGTTGCGGTTGACCTTAACCACTCCTTTTTCTACCAAAACAATACTGCAGGCCCTAAAGCCGATATCAATAATTAAAAATGTTCCTGCATCATCTCCGACAAGCGATCTGGCTAAAGAAAAAGTTTCCAGCTCTATTGCCTTAACTTTTAAATCAGCAGATTTCACAAAGTCCTCGTATTTAATAACCTTGTCTTTGGGAGCAGCAACAAGTAATATTTGTATTTTTTCAGAAGTTTTGCTTTTGGACTTTTTTGCTGCCTTGTCATCTTTTTTAGATACGATGTCCCAACTTATGGATATCTCATCCAGAGAAGTGGGGACGTATTTACGCGCTTCAAATCTTATAGCTTGATCAAGCTCTTCTTTTTTCATATCAGGAAATTCAATAAGAGATACCAAGCCGCTAAAACTTGGCATGGAGACATAAACTGATTCTGTTTTGGGTTCCATTTTATTAACCAGCGCTTGAAGATATGCTTTTAATTTTTTATCATAATCAAAATCGCCAGCACTTTGAGCAAAGCCAAGCTTTATCCATCCATAATTTGAAAGGTTGAGCCTTTGTTTATGCAATTTCAGCTCTACTACTTTTATAGAAGAAGTTCCAAAGTCTATACCAAGAAAATAATTTTTCTTAAACAATCCAAACATTTAATTTTTGTTTTAAGGCCGATGAAATAAACAGCGTGTTCTACAACACCCGCAACATTGTCTGATATTGACAGGCACTTACAAATCCCCCATATTCACTGATGCAATAGTAGCATATCTTGGTTAAATATCCAAGCAAAGCAGGGCTGTGGATAAAATTTATAGGGTTGCATGATCTAATTATTCATTTATTTGTGTATTTCAGTGCCTCAACACTTCTATGGATTGACACATATCCATATTAAAAATAGAATGTAATTAGATAAATTTAATTAAACTCAATGCTGGAATCTGAAATAGCCAAAAAATTGACTTTTCATGCTAAAAAAAGCCTAAAAGAAGCAGAGGAGATCTCCCGCCACTATAATTCTATTTCTATTAATCCGGAACATCTTTTTTTTGCTATCTATTTAGAGAAAGGAAGTTTGGGGAATAACCTCTTAGAAAACATGGGAATAAAAAGAGATGTTTTTAATAAGGTTTTGGTAAGCAGTAAAAGCAATAACGAAAAATACTTCTCCAAGCGCTTAGAGTCCTCTCCTAAATTTTCACCTGGGCTTAAAAATATAATAATACGCTCTTATTCCATAGCCAGTAACTTCAACTATCCTTATGTAGGAACTGAGCATTTGGTTTATGCCTTAGTTGAATCAACTGACAATAATATCGGTAAAATTCTTCATCATTCAAAAGTTAAAAAAAATAATGCAGACTCTGCCATTCAGGCAAGCATAAATAATAATTCCTTTCCCAACCTATCAAAAATATTCAATCTTCCTGAAATAACACTGGCTAAGAAGAAGTCTGGTCAATCTTCCTCAACTCCTTATCTTGATCAATTTTGTTTAGATTTAAATAAAGATGTTCGGAAAAAAGAGGAAGTCATAATTGGACGAGAAAAAGAAATAGAAAGAATAGCCAATATATTGGGAAGGAAAAATAAAAACAATCCTATTCTTGTCGGCGATCCCGGAGTAGGAAAAACTGCCATCGTAACTGGCCTAGCGCAAAGAATAAATTCAGGTGAAGTTGTTCCAAATTTGTTAAATAAAAAAATACTCCTGCTCGACATAGCCTTGGCAGTTGCTGGAACTAGCTATCGGGGAGAATTTGAAGCTCGTCTTAAGGAAATAATAAAGGAAGCAACTGAAAATAAAGACGTAATCTTGTTTATTGATGAAATTCATAACATTGTAGGCGCCGGCAACGCCAATGGAGGATTGGATGCAGCTAACATATTAAAACCAGCCCTATCGAGAGGAGATGTCCAATGCATAGGGGCCACTACTTTAGGGGAGTATAAAAAACACATTGAGAAAGATCCAGCCCTTGAACGCCGACTCCAACCCGTAAAAATCGCCGAGCCTAGTGTTGATGATACCAGAGAAATTATTGAGGGAATAAAAAGCAGCTATGAAAAATTTCATAACATAGCTATCTCTCGTGAGGCAACCGACTATGCACTGGACTTAAGTGTTCGATATGTTCAGGATCGGTTTCTCCCAGACAAAACATTAGATGTGATTGATGAAACCGCTTCTTATGTGCGCAATAAGAATAAAATTTCTGACTTTTCCAAAGAAATAAAAAAAATGGAAACAGAGAAGGAAAAAATCCATCAAAGAAAAAATGACCTTATTAATGATGAAAAATATGAAGAGGCAGTGAAATTAAGGGAAGAGGAAAAAAGGTTTAAAAATAAATTAGGAATTCTAAGAAAAAAGCAGGCAGAAATAGAAAGTCAAAATCCTGTAATTATCACCAGTTTCGACATTGCAACTATTGTTTCTCAAATGACTGGCCTCCCATTGGAAAAGCTGTCTCGTAAGCATTCAGAAAAAATAGATGGTCTGGAAAAAAGATTAAATTCTCAAATAGTCGGTCAAGGAGAAGCCATTGGGAAATTGGTTAATGCAATCTACCGGAGCCAGAGCGGAATTTCTAATCCTGACAGGCCACTTGGTTCTTTTCTATTCCTCGGACCTACTGGCGTAGGAAAAACCCTGACAGCTAAAATTTTAGCTCAGGACTTTTTTGAAAATCCCGACTCACTTATAAGGATTGACATGAGCGAATTTATGGAGCGCCACAGTGTTGCCCAAATGATTGGGGCTCCAGCCGGTTATGTTGGTTATGGAGAAGGCGGCAAGCTTACAGAAAAAGTCCGCCGCAATCCTTACAGTTTGGTTCTTTTTGATGAAATTGAAAAAGCCCACCCTGACGTTTTCAATATTCTGCTTCAAATTTTGGAAGACGGATGCCTGACTGATGCTGAAGGAAGGCAGATAAATTTCAAAAATACACTTATAATACTTACCTCCAATATGGGAACGGCCAAATTTACCGATTCTGCTAAAATCGGATTCGAATCAAAATCGTCCGATAAAGAAATTCATAATCAGTTTGATGCTATTAAAAATAAAGTGCTGGAAGACCTAAAAAAACAAATTAAGCCCGAGTTCCTTAATCGCTTAGATAACATTGTTGTATTTAACGCCTTGGGAGCCAAGGAGATTAGGAAGATTGTCAGATTAGAATTGAATAAATTAAAGAAGCGACTTAAAGATCATGGGCTTATATTAAGCTGCCCTGCAAAAGTGATGAATTTGATATCTAAAAAAAGCGTTGCTTTTGATCAGGGAGCACGACTAGTTCGCAAAAATGTCCAGGAAATGATAGAAAATGAGATTGCCAAGATGGTAGTAGATAAAGAAACTAAAAATAATAAAATAGGCTTGGATATAAAAAGGGAAAAAATAACAGTTCAATAGAATGTTGGGAAAAATTAAGAAGTTTATGCTTGACACTTTATTTCCTGTTTCCTGTATTTCTTGCTCAAAACCAAATATCTGGATTTGCAAAAAGTGCTTGAGCAAAATCCCTCTAATAAACAATCAGGTTTGTCCTTTTTGTGAAAAAGCCATCACGCCCGACGGGCGTGTTTGTTTTAAATGCAGAAAAAAATACTCCTTGGACGGATTATTAGTAGCTTCGTCTTATCAGAATGAGCTTGTATCCTCTGTTGTCCATTATTACAAATACCGTTTTGTAGAAGATTTATCCCTGCCATTGGGAATAATTTTAATTAAAGCTTTTCTGCAATCTGAATTTCCTATCCCCGATATTATTATTCCAGTCCCCCTCCATAAAAGGCGATTACGATGGCGTGGCTTTAATCAAGCGGAGCTTCTGGCCCAACACCTAGGGGAAAATCTTACTCCTGGGTTCAATATTTCAGTGGAAAGTAATTTTCTCACCAGGTATCTCTATACTCATCCACAGATGAAAATAAAAAATTACGCACAAAGGAAGAAAAACATTGAGGGCGTATTTAAACCAGAAAAAGGGATTAGAAAAACGATAAAAGGCAAAAATATTTTACTCGTAGATGATATTGCTACTACTGGAGCTACTTTATTTGAATGCGCCAGAGTTCTCAAAAGAAATGGCGCCAACAGGGTCTTTGCAACAGTAATCGCCAGGCAGGAGATGAAATAAAAGAATTCCTGAATTAGCTCAGGAATTCTTTTTAAATTCTGTGTCCCTGGCAGGTCCCGCTAACATCCCGCCAGAGGCGGGAGGTACGGGGTAAAAATCGAACCAATTTTTATAGACTTACAATGTGTCCTCGACAGGATTTTCACCCCGTCACTTATTGTGTCCTTAGCAGGAATCGAACCTGCGACCTTCTGGACCGCAACCAGACGCTCTATCCGCTGAGCTATAAGGACAATATAAGTGACGGGGCGTGCCTGTGACCTCAAGCTCCGCAAGCTTGCGCTCTATCCATCTGAGCTACGAGGACAAAAAAATAACACCAATGCAAATGTTATTAATTTACGCTTTTTTATATGTATTTTAAATATGTAACAATCTTTCAAGAGTGTCAATAATGGATGGTTCCTGTTTTACTTCTGGAATGAATTTCATTAACTCTTCCCGTATCTCAACTGGATCTTCCTGATGAATAGGGATATGGACATAGGGAACTAGTTTTCCTCTAGAGTGCAAACTTAGGATCTTGGTATGGGGTGGTTCGTAAAATATCCAGAAAGATTCAATATTATCATATTCGTAAATTTCATTCCCAGCGATAACCCCATCATGGGTAATTTTAAAATCTAAAACCCTGGGATCTCTCTGCAGATGTATGTATCCCACAATTCCTACTAAGATAAAAGTTATCGCCATTATCGGGCTGCTGGTAATAATCGCATAAGTGACAATAGCCGTCAGAATTAGAGTAGCAATTAGATACCATCTTCTATCTTTTTGATAAACTTCATATTCCGGTCCTTGCCAGTGAAGAATAACGTCCTCGCCGTGCTCTTCAATCATTAAGTCATGAGGAGATTCTAACAGCCCCTCTTCTGGCATGGACTCATCTTCCTTGAAGAATTCGTTAATTTCCTTTTCTCGTTCAAAATCCTTCTTTGGTTTTGTTTTAATATCAAACATTGCGTATATAATTCTATACTTGATTAACTTATACTATTATAATATATTTACAATTATATTCCTAGCTGATAGTATTCATAGACAGCAGATATGAGAAATTTGGAGAGGTCCAGCCCTAGGCTGGTCGGCCTTGGGCCGAGGCGATAATGTGTTTGTATTTATATGTTTTACGTGTATATATTAAAAAGTAAGAAAAACGGAAAGTTATACAAGGGCCTTACTAACAATCTAAAAAGGAGGACTAAGGATCATAATTCCGGAAATTCTATTTTTACGAAAAATAACGGTCCGTGGAGATTAATTTATTACGAAGCTTTTGTTTCTAAATCAGATGCGAAAAGAGAAGAGTCATTTTTAAAATCAGGAAAGGGCAAAGAAAGAATAAAATATCTCTTAGAAGACATATAAGTTGAAAATAATGGAGAGGTGGCTGAGTGGCCGAAAGCAGCACACTGCTAATGTGTTGACTTCGCAAGAGGTCCGTGGGTTCGAATCCCACCCTCTCCGCATCATATTTTTACTATCGAGCGACCGATTTAGTTCGACTAAAATCTTTCCAGTATATAAAGTTTTATCGAATGCAATTTAATTACTTTATTTAATTATGGAAAATATTCGTCAAACTTTAACTGAAATTACTGGAATAGGAAATAAGGACAAACTACAAAGATGGCATTTGAAAGATAGGTTTGAAAAAGAAGTCGTTTCTATTT
>BDTH01000087.1 GCA_002923195.1 bacterium BMS3Abin15 | reverse complement strand
GTGGAGCGATTATTATTAATATCATCCATGGTAATCGTAGATTCCCCGGTTATATTGCGCTCTATTACCGTGTCCAATGCAAAAGCTTTTCTGGTGGCCGCGATATTATGTTCTATGTAGGGTGTTTCTTTGACCAGCTCATTTGGTAAAACCACGATTTTTTGCAAAATGGCCGGATAGGCCCAGCTACCTAAAACGGAAATCAAAACATAGGAACCCAAAGCCAGGGCAATAAGGCGGTTATTTGACTTAAAAATATTTATCACAGCCAGTACGGCCACGGCAAGGGCGACAAAAATCAATATTTTCAAGAAAGGTAAGACAGCGTGAATATCAGTAAATCCGGCGCCAATAAACGACCCGCTAGAATTATAAAGCAGAGAAGGTATTTTAACGGCATAAATTTTAAAACTTGTTAAAACAAACAAAAGAGCGATGAGAATTGAGAGGTGAATCTTGGCCGGCTTTTCTATGGATAAAGACTCTAAAATATCAATACCCCTCCTTGAACGCTCAGGCAGACCGGCAGGCGCTGAAACCTCGACAGACGAACGGAAAGACAACCCTCCCCGCAAGGCATAGCTTGCGACCACGCCAATTAACGAAATAATAATAACCCAGAATCCCAGTCCAACTAAAAATTGAATAAACGGCAGGGTAAAGAAGTAAAAGGAAATATCGCGTCCAAATATTGGATCCTGTGCGCCAAACGGCACGGCGTTAAAATACTGAAGCACTGTCTCCCACGCGCCGGCTACTGCCAGACCCGTGAAAAATCCAAGCACTAGAGAAATGGGCAGGATGAATTTATTAATATATTTTTCTAAATGCAGTTCTCCCTGCCCGCCTTGGCGAAGCCGTACGGTTATTGTTTTTGAAACGGCAAACCGCCCCGCCAATAAAAGATTGTTGTATATAACGAGAAAGCTTAAAATTCCCGCGCTCAGACCCAATAAAATCTTGGCGCCAAGAATGGTGGTAAAAATTGCGCGAAAACCGATTTCACTAAACCAATACCAGTCAATAAGCAACCGAAAAAAGCCGGATGCCACTATAATAACCAGTAGCGCCAAACCATAGATTATGTAAGAAATAGAACGTTTTGAGAGCATACTTTTTATAATTACCGCATATTATGAAATAACCATTTCGCAGAATAACATAAAAACGGCAACGTTTTTTAATCTAATTCAAGGTGATTATATCAAACTCTAAGCGCCTTGGCAATAATTAGTCAAATAAAATATGGGCGGCGGCGATGTCTTGATTATATTTTACTTTCGAGTATAATAAACGCTACTGATTGTTTTATTAAAAAGTGAATAACATTCCGGGGTAGCTCAATGGTAGAGCAGTTGACTGTGAACACGATTTTTCATGTATAATATAAACATGAAAGAAAAAAGAAAATATGCTGACCGCAAAGAGTATATTAAAAAAGCCGTTTCAAAAAGAAGGAAAAAGATAAGAGGAATGGCTAAAGAATACAAAGGCGGAAAGTGTAGTATCTGTGGTTATGATAAATGTGAAGATGCATTAGAATTCCATCACAATAGCGAAAAGGAAAAAGAATTTGGATTGTCACAATCCGGATTAACCAGAAGTTGGGAAAGAGTCAAGAAAGAAGTTGATAAATGCATTCTTGTTTGTGCGAATTGCCATAGAGAATTACACAATAAAAAACGCAGCCTTCAGCGGAAATGTTGAAGTGAAAATGAGGTGAATTGTCCCGCCTAATCGGGATCCCGCTTCCAAGAAAGTATATGGAAGCGGTGACTGGAAGCCTACAGCTTATTCAGTATAAGTTATGGTAATCAGCAGCCAATCCTCTGTTATTGTTTGGGAAGGTTTACCTTGCCATAGCTTTAGCGGAGGCAGGTTCAGAGACTATCCCTGTCTGCCGACAGGCAGGCTTTATGGGAGTACTGTTTAATTTCTTCTATGAACTTAAATAGGAAGCGCCTCAGCTCTTTACTTTTGAAGTAATGAGTATGATATAGTCCACCCTTATTGGAAACAATAAGATAAGTGTAATCAATTGGTTGCCGGTTCGAATCCGGCCCCCGGAGCAAATTACTTTAACCCATTTCCATTTCTATTGGTAGTAAAAGGTGCCAGGTACCTTTTATTGTGATATAATATATTCATGGGAAGAATACCAAGAATAGACATAGGAAATGTAATATATCATGTGATAAATCGAGCTAATGCTCGATTGCCTCTATTTGAAAAAAATAAAGATTATCAATTATTTGAAGAAATTCTAGAACAAGCTAGAATAAAGTTTAATATGAGAATACTTTCATATTGTATAATGCCGAATCATTGGCATTTAATACTTTATCCAATAAATGATGGCGATGTAGCAAAGTTTATGCAGTGGTTAACATTAACCCATACTCAAAGGTGGCATTCACAACATGGAACAACAGGAAATGGACACCTTTATCAAGGAAGATATAAGTCATTCCCCGTACAAACAAATGAATATTTACTTCAACTTTTCAGATATGTGGAAAGAAATGCATTAAGAGCTAAATTAGTTAAAAAAGCAGAAGATTGGAAATGGTCTAGTTTATATATAAGAGAGAGTGGAACCGAAGATCAAAAGAAAATCTTGTCAGAGTGGCCTATTGATATGCCAGATAATTATGTTAAATTAATAAATGAACTACAGGCAAATACAGAACTTGAAAGCTTAAGATATTCTGTGAACAAAGGAAAGCCTTATGGAAAAGAAAGCTGGATAAACAAAATAATAGATAAATTTAATTTAAACTTAACATTAAG
>BDTH01000086.1 GCA_002923195.1 bacterium BMS3Abin15 | reverse complement strand
CCAATAACAAAGCGTCCTGTAGGATTTATAAAAAACTTTGTTTCCTTGTCTATTAGGTCTCCCAAAACCGGCTCAATTACTTTTTCTCTTATATCGGCCCTCAGTTTTTTCATATCAACTTTGTCGCTATGATGCGATGAAATAACGACTGTTTCAACTCTTTTCGCTTGCCCGTCGTGATATTCAACGGTGACTTGACTTTTGCCATCCGGACGTAAGTAGGGCAAAACTCCTTCCTTCCTTACTTCAGCTAATTTCTTGGTTAATTTATGGGCAAGTATTATGGGAAGTGGCATTAACTCAGGGGATTCATTAGTAGCATAGCCTATCATTAGACCCTGGTCCCCCGCTCCTTGTTCTTTGTATTCTCCCTCTCCTTCAGATACACCCTGAGAAATATCAGGGCTTTGTTCGTGCAGGGTTACTACAACTCCAACATCATCACAGCAAAATCCATACTCCTGCTTATTATATCCTATGTCCTTTAAGGTTTTCCTCACTATATCATCAATATTTACATAGGCTTTTGTTTTGGCCTCTCCTCCAACCAAAACCAGGCCGGTTGTATCAAAACATTCAATACCTGCCCGACTTTCCGGATCTTGTTTTAACATTTCATCTAGTATTGCGTCGCTTATTTGGTCACAAATTTTGTCCGGATGTCCCTCGGTTACTGATTCCGAGGTAATGAGTTTAATATTCTTTGACATATATATTATTAATTCCAATCGAGGTCCGACCTCGATTTACGTTATTATTAACCCAATGCCTCCTTTTTTAATATTTCCGCCATATCGGTATTTTCCCAGGTAAAATTCTCATCGGATTTGACTATTTATTTTTCAAAACCCTTTAGATACTCCGGCAGTTTCAAAATCCATTGCGCCTGTTCCGGATAAAACAGGAATCTTTCCACGTCCTTGGCAGCTTGTTTCAAATTGGTTTTTTCCACCTGCTCTTCCAAAAATTTAACCAACTCCCCGCGATTCTTGATGTTAATCCCTTTTTCCTTAAAAATTTCATAATTCGGCTCAATGTTTTTTTGGCTCAAAAACCAGACTAAATCATAAAAATCCCTTCCTTTTTGGTACGGTCGAAACACAATAGCGATGATTTTTTGCGCGAAAATAGTTTCCAAGGTATTCACCAGTATCGGAAACCTTTCATTGAAACTGTCGGCAAATTTCGTTTCAGTTTGAATATTTTTATATGGATTAAAATCAATTTCAAATTTAATCAAAACTTTTTCATTTTTATGGACATTGAATCCGAATTCCCGAAGGACGTTTCTGAATTTGAAAAAAATGATGTGAATATTTTCAGTCGTTTTTACCCTGACATCCACCTCAAATCCCTGCAATTCAAGTTTTTTTTGGATATCCGCCATCAAATTTTCGATTTTAAATCCATTTTTTTTGATCAGATCAAAATCCAAGTCTTCGGAAAAACGATCGACGTCGTGCGCGAAACGCAAGCAGGTTCCGCCGAGGAATGAAATGATGACATTGTATTTACTCAGAGAAAGCGCTTTGAGAATCTGGGTTTGCAGATATTCCAGCAAAATATTCCTTTCCTGCCATGGGATATTTTTTTCTTCGGCGTATTTTTTGAAAAAATTTTTATCGGGTAGCATAATATTTGATAAATTCCTGGGTTAAAAATAAAACTTTTTTGTTTTCGTATTTTTTCGCGAATGCCATCAACCGGCTTTTATTGTATTTGAACTCTTCACTGAACCGGTAGCCTTCAAGCTGGGCCTTTGTGCCGTTTAAAATATTCCTGTTCAGATAAAAAAAATCAACCAGCGCCTTTTCAGGAAGCGCCAAATTAAATGAAATTCCATTTTGTTTTTTTGTTTCGAATCCGCCAAATGCCTCTTTTTTAATTTTTTGGTAACTGAAATCTCCAACTGGCGTTTTAAATTTTTTTGTTTTTCTTGTCGTTACTGATGTTACCGTAAAGACCGCCTCTGGAATAATTCCATAAAATCCCAGTGCCATTTCCAAGCTGACATATGAGGGAGAATAAATTTTTGCTGCGAATTGCATTGCGTCGGTATTTTTGGTTACCTCGGAAATAATATACAGGCCGCGCCGGAGCATTACTAAATATCCCTTTTTCATCCAGTTTTTCAAATTGATAAGGGTAGTGACGCTAAAATCGTTACCCAGAATCAGCCTTAACTCCCGTGTTTCAAAAAGGGGCAATTCTTCAGTTTTTTGCTTAAAATCAAAAAAATTCATTTCTTTTATTAATAAAATTATATCAATAAAGGAATTGTATCATAACCTAATTATATTGTCAATAAGTCTAATTTCGAACTAAATAGTCCTGTTTTATTAATAAATTTATTGTAACATTTTAGTGTGTTAATTGTAACATTCTGTTGCAATTAACTCAAACGGTTGTGACATTTAATATAACTTTTGCTTTATTTAAGCCAAAACAACCGCTTTCAGTCGAGGTCCGACCTCGACTTACATTATGTGTTTAGTTTCCCTTAAATAATCTATAACCTCATTAACTATTTTTTCAAGATTTTCTTCGTAATCGCCACAAACAGAAATATGGGGATTTTCCGGCTCTTCATAGGGATCAGAGACTCCAGTAAAATTGGGTATCTCACCTTTCCTTGCCTTCGCATACATTCCCTTCACATCCCGTTTCTCACAAATATTCAGTGGCGTATTAACGTGAACCTCTATATAATTTGTAACTTTGTCCTGTACTTTCTTGCGCTCTTCTTTATAGGGCGAAATAAAAGAAGCGATAACACCTACGCCATGCCTACTTAAAACTTCCGCTATATATGCTATACGCTTAATGTTTTCATCCCGATCTTCTTTGGAAAATCCTAATCCCCTAGTAATGTGCTCTCGGACAATATCACCATCCAGTCTTTCCACTTTGTAGTCCCCGACTAGCCTCTCGTGTACTTTATCTGCAATTGTGGATTTTCCTGATCCGGAAAGACCGGTAAGCCACAATACAAATCCTTTTTGTTTTCCTTCTAAGTTCATAAAGTTATAATGTTTATAAAGTTATTAAAGTTATTTTAAAGTTTTTATTAATCCGGATAACATTTTAGAAATCTCGACTGATTGGTTATATAAATTCTTAAATTCTTTTTCGCTAATATACTTTAAATCCAGAGTGAGATAAAGCATTGAGCGCGTTTCTCCACAAGAGCCTTTTGCTATATATAAAAATCTGGTGAATTCTCTATTTCCTTTTCTCTCATAACCTTCTGCGATATTATTCATAACTGAAACTGCCGCTCTCTGTATTTGGTCACGAAAAGAATAGTCCCTGCAACTTTTAAAAGTCTGGTAAATATCATTAACGAGAATCCTTGATTTCTGCCAAGCTACTATATCTTCAAGTGTTTCAAATTTCGCCATACTTTCTACTTTAGGAACCTTATAAACTTTCCACTAAACAAACAAATTATCTTTATTATTTATTAAATATTCAATAACCTCTTTTCTCATAAACTCTTCCGGAATATCTTCATTGGCTGTGAGCTTTTCCCTTAATTTTGTTCCCGATAAATGAATCCTGTGTTCATCGCCGTGATCGCATTCATTTTCCTGCATCATATCCCTACACTCTTTGCAAAAAGAAACATTCTCATACTTCAATATTTTAATGCCTAATTCATCATTCGTAAAGCCATCAAAGATGTTTTGGGCATCATAGGTTCCGTAATAATCTCCTACTCCGGCATGGTCCCTTCCGATAATCATATGCGTACAGCCGAAGTTCCTGCGAACTAAAGCGTGGAACACCGCCTCTTTGGGTCCCGCATATCGCATATGGGTATGAAATGTCCCCAAAAGCGCGCTATTTTCGGGATAATATTTGTCAATTAAAACTTCATATGCTCCCAATATATGGTCGTCATGGAAGTCTCCCGATTTTTTAGGTCCGATTACCGGATTGATAAATATTCCGTCCACATTTTTAAGGGCTGTTTTTTGCAGATGCTCGTGCGACCGGTGAGGCGGGTTTCTGGTTTGAAAGGCCACCACATTGGCCCATTTGTTTTTACGGAACACCTCCTTAACCTCATCGGGAGTTAAATATAAACCGTGCGGTTTTACTTTTTTATCCATCCTTACTACTCCTCCAATCAAGTAATCCCCCATTTTCATTATTTTCTCCACTCCAGGATGATTGATATCTTCCGTGCCGAATAAATTTTTTGCCAGATAATTTTTGTCATAAGGATAAATTGAAATATCAGATAAAATTATTTCTTCTTTTCCATTAGTAATGACAACTTCTTTCTCATCTCTTATTTCATCGGCAATTTCTTTATTTACGTCCAAAATAATGGGCATCGGCCACACCTTTCCATCGGAAAGGCGCATTGTTTCTAAGACCGATTTTAAGTCTGCCTCATTTAAAAAACCCTTGAGCGGGTAGTAAACTCCATCAATAACATTCTTTCCCTCCTGGATAATTTCGTCCGATACTTTTATTCTGGTTGAGTTCATAAAGTTAATAAAGTTTATCAAGTTAGAAAGTTAGTCAAGTTGTAAAGTTTATAAGGTTTGTAAAGTTATAAAGTTAATCAAGTTGGAAAGTTTATCAAGTATTGTACACTTTCACACTTTTAAACTTTTTAACTCATTTATTATATCTTCATGTCGCGTTCCGTTAGAAACCACAAACCCATCCAAGTGCCTAGGATTATCATTATTATAAACTAAATCATTGCCTTTCATATCAGTTATTTTCCCTCCGGCTTCTCTTACTATTACAGCACCTCCGCAAGTATCCCATTCGGATGTCTTATCGCTTGTGTTTACATAAATTTCGCCCATACCGGCTGCTACCAACGCTATTTTAGCAACTGACCCTCTTTCGATTTTCTCGCCTATGCCAAGACTTTCACAAAGCTTTAAGTCGCTACTCAAAAGATGGCTCCGGCTCAATAAAATCCTCATTTTGGAAAAATCACTTTCAGCCGACACCTTGATTCCCTTTGCAGTGCCTCTTTCTTCCATAAAAGCGCCTTTGTCTTTTTGAGCATAAAAAAAACGGTCAATTACCGGTTCATAAATTACACCCAGTATTGGCTGTTTGTTTTTTACCAACCCAATTGAAACCACGAACTCCCCCGTTTTTTTAATAAAATCACTCGTTCCATCCAACGGATCAACCACCCAAACATATTCAGAATTCAGTCTCTTTTTGTCATCCGAAGACTCTTCTCTTAAAATGGGTATTCCGTATTTTTCTAATTCATCCTTAATTATCTTATCCGAAGCTAAATCAGCATCAGTAAGAGGAGAGGCTTTTCCCTCTCCCTTGTATGAAATATCGTAATCGCTGTTATAGTATTTTAATATTTCTTCTCCTGCTTTTTTGGCAATTTTTTTTATATCTTCAATGCTTATTTCCATATATTTATATTCTCCCCTCCTCAGTTGAGGAGGGGAAGCGGGGTGGTGTTGATTATTAATAAGTTTGTCAGCACCCCTCTATCCCTTCGGGACATCTCCCCTCATCTGAGAGGAGAAAGTCTTTTCATTTTAAATATTCTTCTATTTTAAATACGACATTTTCCAAATTATTATTAATTTCATTATTCCAAAATCTTAGAGTTTTGATTCCCAAATTTTTTAGATAATTATTTCTCTTTTTATCGTATTTTATATTTTCTTTATGCTGCCATCCCTCTACTTCAACCACCAATTGCTTGCTTGAACAGTAAAAATCAACGATATACTCTCCAATAGATTGCTGTCTTCTGAATTTGTACCCCAACTGGCTTCTCCTTAATCTGGACCATAATATTATTTCGTGGGGAGTTGGCGAGTTCCTTAACTTTTTTCTTATTCTTTCTTTAGTTTTTAGGTTATGAATCTTTCTCATTTTTTATCAACACCCCTCCTTTTGTTCCTCCCCTCATCTAAGGGGAGGAGAATTAATTTATTTGATCTTGTAGTAATCTTTATACCATTCCACGAAGTTCTTTATACCTTCTTCAATTCTCGTTTTCGGCTTCCAGCCGAGTTTGCGAAGCTTTTTAATATCGGCGACTGTGGATGGAACATCCCCCGGTTGCATAGGCATAAGCTTTTTCTTGGCTTTCTTTCCCAGATTATCCTCCAATACCTCAATGTAGCGCATCAGTGTTTCTTCTTTATCTCCGCCGATATTCATTATGCCGTAACCCTTGCATTTATCTAAAACAGTTATAGTTCCGGAAACTATATCATCAATATAAGAAAAATTGCGGCTCATTTTACCACGGTTAAAAACCTTAATTGGCTTGCCTTTCATAATTCCGTCCGCAAAAAGAAAAAGCGCCATATCAGGACGGCCCCAGGGGCCATAAACAGTAAAGTATCGCAGGGCTGTTATATTAAGCCCGTAAATATGATGATAGACATGCGCCAAAAGTTCATCAGCCTTTTTTGAAGCGGCATAAGGAGAGATCGGAGTGTCTACACTGTCATTCTCTGAAAAGGGCTGTTTTTTATTATTACCATAAACCGATGAGGATGAAGCAAAAACGAAATTTTTAATTTTATATTTTGCCGCCATCTCCAGCAAGTTTATGCTCCCCATTATATTCACATCAGCATATGATTTCGGATCCAGCAGGGAATTCCTTACTCCCGCCAACGCTGCCAGATGAACAACTTTGTCCAATTTTTCTTTTTTAAATATTTTTTCCAGCAATTTGTGGTCACGTATATCCCCCCGGTATAATTTAAACCCCCACACCAAAGATTTTCCTCCACGACCACGACGCTTTGGTGTGGGGGTAAACTTGTAACCCTTGAGGAATTTTTTGATCCGAGCTTCTTTTAACCGGGGATCATAATAATTATTGAAATTATCAATCAATACGACCTTGTCTCCCCTATCCATTAATTTCTTGGCGGTAGCTGAACCGATAAATCCGGCGCCCCCCGTGATTAAAATTTTCATATTAGTATATTGGTATATTAGTATATTAACAAACTCTTAAACTTTAAAAACTTTTTAACTTTTTACTTTACAAACTCTTTCTATTATAATGGTTTTATGGGAAAAATTCAATCCATAATAATTTTTTGCAAGAAGCCAGGATTTATTTTGTCCTTAATTTTAGTCGTTTTTTTCCTAAAAGGGCTGTTTTTAGCAACTCTCTCTCCGATGTTTTCCGGTCAGGACGAATCCCGGCATTATAATACCATTCAGTTTCTGGCCGAGCCTAAAGAAAAAAACTGGGAAATTATAAAAATTAAGGTAAAGAATAGGGAAAAAGAGCGCTTAGAGACTTATAATTTCTCCGAGGAGATAAAGAAAACGATTGTGGCAGCCCAACTAAATATTGAGCGTCAGGGAAACTATAGCAAAGCCTTGTTTTCAGGGGGATATAACGGGAAAAATGAAGCGGAAATAAATTCCGACCAATGGGATCCCTACAATAAAGAATACCCTCCCGACATTGCCGGAAAAAGAACTAAGGCTTATCATCTTGCTGCCTTACAAATTGAGAAGCTCTTTGGACAGCAAAGCATATTAATACGCTTTTATCTTATCAGAATTTTCTCCATTTTACTGGCAACCGCTGTGGTACTGATTTCTTATTTAGTATTTAAAAATTCCGGATTTTCTAAAAAGATCAGCCTTGCCATAACCGCTATCATCGCCTTTCAACCGAAATTTTCCGATTATATGAGCAATATTAATTACGACTCCCTGCTTATTTTATCTTTTGCGCTATTTACTCTGGGGGCTGTCCTGTTCTTAAAAAACGGCTTCAACTGGAAAAATCTAGCGCTAATGTCTGGATCGGTAGTTCTTGGTCTTTTAACTAAGGGTCCTGCCATCGCGCTTTTAATAGTGTTCTTGCTATTAATATCTTTTCATATTTATCAGGGGGTGCGCAATAAAAAAATCAGCAAAAAGTACATTTTATTTTTTATTACTCTGGTTATCGCCCTATTATTTGTTTTTGGACAAAAATATAACTTAGCTCAGATTGTCCCTTGGGGACCTAAGGATTCTCCAACAGAAATTATTTCATCCGCCTCAGAATATCTTTCCAAGAGTATCACTCGGATTCCCTCTTCTTCTACGAATTATTGGGGTAATTTAGATTGGACACATGATAATATTGATAAATATATAATTTGGATAATTTGGGCGGC
>BDTH01000085.1 GCA_002923195.1 bacterium BMS3Abin15 | reverse complement strand
GATGTGGACGAGATGATCTGGTTGGTATTTCATGAACTCCTCCATAAATAACTTTCTGACACCACTTGCTGACTGCAGATTTGGAATATCCGAAATACCTGGCTACCCCAGACACTGATTTACCCGATCTTACCATATTGACTGCTTGAGCCCTTAATCTGGGCATCCTAGGATTAGTTGTATACATACTTGGAAACTTAATATTTAACTGGTTATTCTACACCAGAAAACGTTTCCAAGCTATTGGGATATTACGTACCCCTTGACAAGGGTGTTTTTTTGTGATAAGATTTCTCGAAAACCAAAATGAAGTTAACTTGAAATAAATTCAAACAAGGAGGTTTATAATGTGCTTATCCAAGAGCGGGAGTCAGCTAGGAATACCACTGACTGAAGAGATTCTTAATTCTTTTAATAAAAAAGAAAAAAAGCTCTGGGGGGACTTTGGTGCCCTTGCTGAAAAAGAAGTGAGTGAGGCAGAAGAAAGAAACGAGACACAACCTTATATTCCATCTGAAAAATTCAGAAAGATGTATGAAAGAGTAATAAAAGAATATAACGGCAGAGAATATTGCCACGTCCGACAACTGGAGACGATATTCAATTTTTCTATAAGTATGTGTTAATTTCTCAAAAAGCCTAAAAGGCGACTGATAAAATCAGTCGCCTTTTTCTTTTGTGATAATTTCCTCCCCACCTCAAACCAGTTGATATATCTTGCTATAGCAAGATATATCAACTATAATAAAGTCAGTAAATAATAATAAATCTAAATGAGAAACAAAAAGAATGAGGTTGGAAAAATAATACTAAAAGGCATTTTGTACGGAGGGGGAATTACCATTGCTCTTACCTCTCCATATTTTATTCCCAAAATATTGCCCAAAATAATAAAATACGCCAGATATAGAGAAAAAATGAAAAAGATTGAAAAGCGTAGATTTTATGACTCTTTTTATTATCTTAAAAAGCAGGGTCTTATTAAAATGGATTATAAGGGTAAACAACTTCATATATCTTTAACAAAAGAGGGAAAGAAAAGATGTGGCAAATATCAAATAGATGGTTTAAAAATTAAAAAGCCAAAAAGATGGGATAAAAAGTGGCGAGTGCTTATTTTCGATATTGATGAAAAGAATAAGGCAAAAAGAGAGGCTCTAAGGGGGAAATTAAAGGAATTGGGCCTTTATCAGCTTCAAAAAAGTGTTTGGGTTTGTCCATATGATTTTTTTAAAGAAATAAATCTTCTACGCCAATTCTTTGGCCTAAAAGACAAGGAAATGAAAATAATAACAGCTAGTGAAATTGAAAATGACAGGGAAATGAAAATATTTTTCGGTATGAAATTATAGGGCTGTTTATAAGTGGTTGATATCCATTGCTATAGCAAGAAATATCAACTATATAGATTTTTAGTTATTTTGGTGATAGGATAAAAGTGTCACTGAACCTGTTCAGTGACAAGTTAAGTAACAAAATCTTTCTAATTATAATGAAAAATGAACATTTACCCATTTACTGCAATAAAAGAAATTTCTTAGGCAAAAAAGATTTAGTTGTATCGTTTTATACTAAGCGCTGCAGATATGGCAAGTGTACGTTCTGCGCAATTCCCAGCAGGTCATCGGAGCGAAATGTATCTCCAGACGATATAAAATTTCAAATAGACTGGGTATGGGATAAATACAAGTCTGAAATTGATTCATTTGAGCAATTTTCATTCGGAAATGACGGCTCTATTTTAGATGAAGCTACATTTCCAGATAATTTACTTGATTATCTTATTGATAAAATAAATCAGTGTAAGAAAGCACAAGTGCTTTCACTGGAAACAAGGGCAGAATACATACAAGAGGAAAGAATTAAAAACATAATTAAAAAGTTCAAAGGAAATGTTACAGATGTGACAGTGGGGCTTGAGACACAGGATGATGAGATAAGAAATAAAATTTTAAATAAAGGACTGTCAAAAGAATTATTTGAGTCTAAGGTTGCCATTCTAGGCAATCTCGGCGTGAGATTAACTTCTTATGTGATGCTGAAACCGTCTCCTTACATGAGTGAAGACGATGGCATAAGGGAAGCTGAAAAAACAGTTGCATACCTTAAAGAAACTGCTTCGAAGAATAATGTTGATTTAATTATATATCTTTGTCCTACTTATATTGCTAAAAACAGTGATCTTGCAAAGTTAATGTATGAAAATAAGTATGAACCCCCTGAATATGCAAGTGTATTGCGAATAGTTGAATATTGTCATAAGTTAAAAATATCAGTGTATACTGGATTGTGGTCAGAGGGATTAGCGGAACCATACTGTGTATGTAAGGCAGATTCCGACGAAGAGAAGAAAATAAGAGAAAAAATATTGGATTTTAATAAAAGTGTTACTGAACTTGTTCAGTAACAAGTTAAGTAACAAAATTTATGAAATTAATTATAATAATATTATTTATAGTAGTTGTGGTTTTTGTTGGTTTTTTTGGGGTGGGTGGACATTTAAAACTAAAAAGAAACTTTAATAAAATAGCAAAAAAATTTTTCGAAACCAGTGAGGATAAAATTAGAGAAGTGGATAATTTTGAAAATATGGATTCGAATAAAATTGTTGATCATTTCACTGATTTTATACTAAAAACAAATAAAGAAATAGTAAAATTTTTACCAAAAGAAGAACAAATAGAAAAATCTAAATATAAAGATCTTTTTAGAAAATTTGCAGATTCAATGGCTTATGCACTAGAGTTTACAAACAAGGATGAGAAAAAATTAATGCTTGAATTTGCTGAATTTTATTTAAGCGAAATAGATAAAGATTTTGAGAGAATATTATTTGTAATGAATGTTAAAAAATAACCGTCGAGGCGTATAAAAAACAATCATTATCTGACCTGCCCGAAATGCAATATCGTTACAGGTGGGCGGCCGTATTATTATGATTAAAAATAACCCTTTCGATATAACGACTTAACTTTATTGCGACCGCAAGAAAGTTAAGTTACTACATTATAACCTAATATGGTAAAATTTGTTAAAAAATAACTACCGGGACGAGCGGCTTTAGACGGCCCGCCTTTTTCTTTTGTGATAATTTCCCATATTTCATACCGCTTCTATTCCTTGCTATAGCAAGGAATAGAAGCTATGATATAATCATGAAAAAGGTAGAAAAAGGCGAGGCAGTAAAAATAATATTAAAAGTTATATTTTATACTGGCGCAATAGCCATTGCTTCAACATCTCCTAGTTTTGTTCCTAGAATTATGCCGAAGTTAATTAAGTATGCTTCATACAGGCTGAAACAGAACAAAAAGAAAAATAAAAAGTTCTATAATGCTTTTTATTATTTGAAAAACAGGGGACTAGTAGAGATAAATTACAAAGGAAAGCAAATGCACATTTCCTTAACAGAAGAAGGAAAAAAGAAAGCCAAAAAATATCAAATAGACGATTTAAAAATTAAAAAACCAAGAAAGTGGGATAAGAAATGGAGAGTTTTAATATTTGATATTTCCGATAAGCATAAGATAAAGAGGGAAGCACTAAGGGGCAAATTAAAAGAATTAGGACTATATCAACTTCAAAAAAGCGTTTGGGTGTGTCCGTATAATTTTCAAAAGGAAATTGACATACTTAGAGGATTCTTTAGTTTTAAAAACGACGAAATAAACATTATTACTGCCTCTAGTATAGAAAGTGATCAGGGCCCCAAAACATTCTTTGGACTAACGAAATAAATATACCGCTTCTATTCCTTGCTATAGCAAGGAATAGAAGCGATTAAATATTAACTTTATCTTTGCCATTTTTGGTGGTAATATAAAAACACATCCCAGTTAAATTATATATTTTAACGGGATAAATATTCGTACGCATATTCGTAATAAAAAAATATGAAAAAAATATTGTTAAGTGCAGGCGTTGCTCTATTTGTAATTGCTTTAAGCGGTTGCATGAAAGCATCGCCGGACAACTCATCCTCATCATTGCCGGAAGAATCTGTTGAAAAGACTAATGCTGGTAATTCTCAAGGCAGCATACAGAGTTTAATGCAGGAATCATTACGGATTCAAAATGACAAAAGCATGACTAAAGAAGAAAAAGCGACAGCGCTTGAAGATGTTCAAAGAAGAATTAGGCAGGTATCAGATAAGGGAGCAGAAAAGAATTAACAGTCTAAAAAAATAACCAACGAAGCGGCCTAGATAGCCGCTTTTTTTATCCCTTGACAATTTGTTGTTTTTTTGATATCTTCAGGTATCGCAGGTAGTTTAATAATCAAATATAAACACAGAATAACAATAAAAGGAGGTGAGTAATTTGCCATTAGTTCTTGTAAAAAAAGATAAAAAAAAGCTTTCGGATCGGAGCATTCATCTTAATAACTTAATTCAAGTTCTTCCCGTATTTGTAGCGGATGCCCTAACTGTTCCAAACACGGATGGGGAGCTTACCCCAGGTGATATTGAGGTTTATGTATCGGACTTTGGACCGCTTGATGTTCATACCAAATTAATCGAAATAATAGTCTTTTCGAATGAATATCCCGAAAGGATTAAAAATCTGGATGAAAGAAGGGATAAGCTTATCCGCAGCATTAAGGGGTATTCTCCGATAAAAGACGGCTTCGTATGGATCTTTCTTGGGAAGGGCAGTTTCAATACGTTTTAAGATTATTCCTAAAGACCGGTGGCTTATAAGGAAAGTATGCTATTCAGCAGGTGTCGATAAATTGACGCCTGCTTTTTTGTTTTTCAATAACCACCGAGGCGGGTGCGTAGCCCGCTCTTTTAACGGCCTGCCTCGCATTACTTGTCAAGGCGGACTCACCCACCTGAGCCGTTGATTTTTTTGTTTGTGGAACTATTCGCACGAATAGGGGAAAATAACAAAAAGCTCTTGCAATAGTGGAAACCGAGGACCGTCCTCGGCGAACCTCGTATTTTTAAGGGCAAATTTTGGTGGTATAATTAACTCATATATAAACTCTCTCGCGAAGATTTTGAAAAAATAGTGGAAGAAGGAATAAAATCAATTCCGGTGAAGTTTTTGCGCAAGCTGGACAATGTGACAGTCACAGTTGAGCATGAGCCGACCCCAGACCAAATCGGGGAACTGAAACTCCGCCAAGGCTGGACACTTTTCGGGCTTTATCATGGAGTGCCGCAAGCAGATCGGGGAGTGCACTATATGAATGTCTTGCCCGATAAAATAACTATTTTCCAAAGACCAATTGAGAAAGCGGCGCGTGATAGCGAGGAAATTAAAGAAATAGTAAAGAATACTGTCTGGCATGAAATTGCCCACCATTTTGGAATGGATGAAGCGCAAGTGCGCCAAGCCGAAGCCAAAAGACAAAAACCTCCGCGCGAATAATTGGAAACCGAGGACGGTCCTCGGAGAAATCTAAATTTAAAAAATAACCATCTCAATAGATCAATAATTTGCCTTTTTTGACATGGCGGATTATTGATGATATAATGAATTACTGGCGTAAGCTAGGCACTTTAAGATAATAAAGCTCGTCACTTTGTACGGTTTTAGGGTGAATAATAAAATCAAGAAAACTTATGGCTAAAATGGCGTTTAACATGGTTTTCACTAAGCACCCCAACGGAACATACGAACCGTCAAGAAAAGTGAAGCTTGGCAAAGAACTTTCTGGGCCGGGTAAATATTTCAGTCACAGTAATTATTTCGGACCGATAAATATTGCCGATCTTTCTGGATGCGAAATTGAAGCAGTTGAAGAAGGAGACACTCTAGTTATTAAAGAATTTTCATAAAGTAAGCTTAGATAAAAAAGCGGACACATATTCCGCTTTTTTCTTTCCTTTATAATTATTAAAGTATGTATTACCTCTATATCCTCAAGTGTGCTGATAAAACTTTATACACCGGAATCACCACGGACTTAAAACGAAGAATTGACGAACATAATGACACCAAACTGGGCGCGAAATACACCTCTTATCGAAAGCCAGTTAATCTGGTTTTTTCTAAAAAGTTCAAAAATAGGCCTTCTGCTTCCAAAGAAGAAGCCCGGATCAAAAAATTAAAAAAACCTCAAAAGCTAGAGCTAATTAAAAAAAAATAAAAAAAGAGGTTCTTGATGTTCCAAGAACCTCTTTTTATTTTATAACCATCCGAAATTGACTTTTAATTGAAATGGTGGTATTAATTAAGCTAGAAATATAGTTCTTTTTACATAAAAGGAGGTGGCACTTATGCCAAGAACAACAAGCAAAGAGGCGGCCAATGCTGCAACTGGGGTTGGAATAGCGGGATGCATCTTTATGCTGTTAAATCCTGTGACAGCAATAATAGGCGCTGCAGGAATACCGGCGATAATAGGGGCGAGAATTTTCAGATTTTCTATGGATAATAAAGAAGAAAAAGAAATACAGGAAAGGAGGAATACGGATATGGATACGGATCTAATACCACATATGCACAATAGGCCATTGAGTTATCCCTTTAGTCACACGCCCATAAGTGTAGAGCCCGAAGCTGTCCTTGCTAAATTCAGGCCTGACTTGGCGGCTGATGTTCTAAAAACTAAGTCAAGTGATAGGCTATTAAGCAATCTAGCAAATTCGTCGGTGGCGACAGAATTCGCAAGACAAGGCAGGGGAACTCACGCGGCAGTTAAAAGAACAAAGCACTTCTTCGGGGGTGAAACCACAGAGGCCATTATCAGGCCAGTTGATTAAGTAGAAACAAAATTTAAAACGGTTCGTTCAAATGAGCGAGCCGTTTTCTTTTTCCATCTTCTTATTTATGATAAGATAGTGATATGAAGAAAGAATCGGAAATAGATTTCAAAAAATTCAAACTCAAGAACAACAAAATGCTGATGCTGGCCATTCTTGCATTTATTTTTCTTGATGAGATAATAAAAATAGGAGGATTAATAATTAAAAATAATAATATGGGATTCATGACAATAGTTATAATCATCGCAGTATTCATCATCTTGATCTCAATAAAGCAGATCAACCAATACCAAAAGGGAGTCAGGTTCACACTGGGAAAATTTACCGGAATAATGGAACCGGGGTGGAGATTAATAATTCCAATTTTCCAGAGCTACAGAAAAGTTGACATGAGGGTAAGAGCGGTCGACGTGCCTGATCAGGAAGCGATAACCAAGGATAATATCTCAGTTACGGTAAATGCCGTTATTTATTATAAGATTGCTGACGCGGAAAAGGCGATTATTGAAGTTGAAGATTTCTTTTTTGCTGTTTCCCAACTGGCCCAAACCACGATGAGGAATATTGTCGGAGAAGTTAATTTGGATGAACTTCTTTCCAATAGGGACGAAATTGCCGAAAAGATAAAGACGATAGTTGATAAAGCGACTGACGCTTGGGGCGTGAAGGTAGATTCAGTGGAACTTAAGGATGTTACTCTTCCGGAAGAGATGAAAAGGGTTATAGGAAAGCAGGCAGAAGCAGAGAGAGAAAAGAGGGCGGTTATAATTAAGTCCGAAGGAGAAGTAGTGGCGTCACATAACATTTCGAAGGCGGCTCAAGTGCTTTCACAGGAGACAGGGTCGTTGCACTTGAGAACACTGCATACCTTAAATGACCTTTCTTCCGACCAGTCCAATACGGTTGTGTTTGCAATGCCTTTGGAAATTCTGCGGGCCTTTGAGAATGTTGCTGATAGAAAATAAATATAATAGATGTGAAAAGCGGGAACCTCCCGCTTTTTTTTGTTTCTTGACATATAAATTATTTTTGCTATCCTATCACATCTAGTACTTTTCAATAAAATATTAGGAAAGGAGGTGAGGTCATGGATATTTATGTAGCTTTTGCTCAGGGAAATCGGTCTCACATGGAAGACACTTATTGCCTGGAATTGAACTTTGGCGGAAATAAAGACTGGGTTTTCGGGGGCGTTTTTGACGGACACATGGGGTCGGAAGTCGCAGAGTTAGCAGCTGAAAGAATGCCAGGGATGTTTCTTGAAAAGATAAAGTCTGGTGAGGGAACAGAAAAGTCATTCGAAGACTCTTACGAAGAAATATCAGGAATGGGAAATTTTTTCAATGTTGGCTGTACTGCCCTTTCGTTTTTCATTAAGAAAAATGAGATATGGGTTGCTAATGCCGGCGATTCAAGGATGATATCGCTCAACAGGAGGAATACAGAGCAAATAACTACGGATCATAGAGTGGATAACAACAGAGAGCTATCCAGAGTAAAAAGGGCTGGAGCAAAAGTTAAAGCTGGTTATGTTTGCCGCGGGGATCCCGGATTAATGCCAACGCGATCTTTAGGAGACCACTATTTCAAAGAAGTAGGGATAATTGCCAGGCCGGATATATTTTTCAGGAAAATTCGTGGGGCGAAAGCAGCTTTTGTGGCAGCTACCGATGGTGTTTGGGATGAAATGGAAAATGAGGCTGTAGCTTCTGTGGTCAGAGAATCAGAGTCCTCCAGGGAAGCAGCGGGGGTAATATTAAGCATCTGCCTCACTGGCTCTATGATGGCCGTTGATAATTTAACTGTAATTGTCATTCGGAACTATTAAAAAAGCCTCAACACAATGTGTTGAGGCTTTTTATGTTCGGTAGCCTAATGCCCATTTCCCCGAAGGTCTTCCGCATTTTGGACAATTTCCGTTCAGAGCGTGAAGTTTAGTCCAGAAATAGCGTATGCATCCTTTGCAGAGCAGTTTTTTTCTTTCCACCGTGACTTAAGGCTAGTAAGACCAAGGAGGTGCTTGGCCTCACCATCTAATTTACTTAGATCATAAGCCTCAGGTCGCAACTTTAAAAATTTTTTCAAATCTCTTAAATCAATAAGCGCATGAGATTGTTTTGTTGGAGCATCCTCATCTCTTGGCGTTCTCGGATTTGTGCAGCCGTCTCTAGCGAATCCACTAATCTTTAATCCAAAATTGATCCAGCGTCTGATAGTAGTCTCGTCTATTTTAATTGTTTGCGCTAACTCTAAAAAAGTGTAGCGTCCATCGTTTCCTCGGAAGTGAAGTCCTGTCCTTGCAGCTGCTCTATGAATAGACTGAATAGTCGTGCCTAGCGCTTTGGCTGTTCGATGAGTCGGTCTGGTTCCATAAATTTTTATCAACTTGCTCTTTTTGTTCTCGTTTTTCTTCCAATAGATTATTGAATATCTGGCAACTGGCTCGCCCTTCTCTCTGAGATATGCCGCCCGACGTCTGACAACATTGGGAGTTATGTCGAGTCCTAGCGCGATTAATTCATTTGGTAATTTTCCGTAATTGCCAATAATGTACTGATCTTCTTCCGATATACATTTTGCAGTAAACCTCACCGTCAGACACCTCCTCTCAATTTTTTATTTTAAATAACTATTTTTTTTAAGTTCTTTTATAATATTATTATCGCAGAGTCAGGATACTCGTCAATTACCTTAAAACGACACCTGATTTTTATTTGACTGACAGGGTGACATATGTTAATATTCGGCATTATAAAGATTGCATAGCAATTTAAAAATTATATAGACAGGGAGGTATAAAATGAAGTATTCAAAGGATGAGAGAACGTTAGCATACTGCGATAGCAGGGATGGCGGATGTACTGCCACAGAGAGTGTTTTACCGGAAAAATTTAATTCTCAGTATTGTGGGCAATGTGGCAAAGAAGTAAAAATAGTTCACTCCAAAATAGAAGTTGAAATGATATGTCCGAATGGGCACGAGTATATTGACAAACATCACAAACACTGTGTTGTCTGTGGTGAGAAACTTAAGAAAACAGAGAAGGATGTCGTGGAAACAATCAGAGAGCGTTCAACTGTAGTTGTATAACATTCTCTTGGGTGGCAGCATTTCCAAATGGATTTGTTGCCACTTTTTATTTGTTAAATTTTTGACAACCCGATTTTATTTGATAAAATTAAATAAGTGCAAGAACCTTAACAATTTAGCTAGGGAGGCGTGAAATGGAAAAAATTAAAAAAGTCATGCACTGGATATTGTTAACAGTAGTAGTGCTTGGATGTGCTTTTACTGTGTCTGTGAGAACATCCCTTATCGGGGTTATTGTGGTAGCTATTGTGCATACTTATTTTCTCTCTTATCTTGCATATGATGCTGGTGTGTTTAATATTATTATCTTAATATTTGCTGTTATCGGGGTGATAATAGGACTTTCTGTGGACCTTCACATCATAGGTGTGGGAAGAAATATTAAACAAGTCTCTAATGGGGGAGGCATAAAATGGAATTGACTGTACTTAGCTACCTTGCCTGGATTGCGTTGATTTCGTTAAGTGTTTTCATCACATTTTTTATAATATGGATGACCTACAAAAAAAGCGTCTACAGCCGCATTGCTTCCTGGTCCTTGTTATTGTTCGTTTTCTCGTTTAGCTCTGCCTTGACACTACACGACACAAAAAAAATATATTGAGTTTTGTAGTAGGTTTAATACCCACATCTCTTGGTTGTATATCTCTGTATCTGGCGCGGCATCCAATTTCCCATGATCCGTTTTAGTTCAAGAAAGCTAAAGGCGACTGATAAAATCAGCCGCCTTTTTTATTTGCATTGTTTTTGTGGTATAATATGCTTAATAAAAATTAATCTGGCAATAATGAACAAACAAACGACAGTGGGAATAATAATCGGAATATTACTGGCTTCTGCGGTTTCAGCGGGAGTGTTTTACTGGAATAAAAATGCAAAACAGGAACAATGCAATGAAGCCAATCGGAACATTGTTTTAGATTTAAAGAATCAGGCAAAAAATCTCCAGGATGAAGTTAAAGGATTGCAAAATGGAAAAAATGCACCGATTGTAGATAAAGACTTAGCTGGCGGAATTGAGAAAATAGAGGAATCACCTTGCGATCTGGAATTGCCTGTTGTGGTTTACGAGAGGCCGGGACTCTTAACTCCCGCGGAAAAAACTAATCTGGAGAAAAAAATGGTCAATCCGTTCTTTGCTTATTATAACGAGGAGGAAATAAATTATGTAACTATGTCAGTCGAAGTTCCAATAAATCCGGGAGAGGCTTATAGCGTCCTGGCTATATACAAAAACGGTGGCTCTATGGGATTTTTGTTCGGAGAGAGAGGGGGAGACTATGACTATTGGGAGCCGGAATGTATGAATGACTGTCCGTTTTCGGACGCTTTCCGAGCACAATATCCGCAAATTGCGGGTGACGAATAATATATGAATATCAAGAAAACTGTTTATATCACGGCTGCTGTATTTATGGGATTGCTTTTAGCCGTGATCGCCCATGGATTTATTGAGATTTTTTTAATTAAAAAATTACTTGGCGCAGGACTTGTGCCGCAGTCAAATATATTACTTTCTTCCTGTTGCTATCTACCGACATTGCTTCAACTTGTGTTGCTCGGAAGTGGACTAATCGGGGGGTACTTTTTGGGGCAGTCATGGTGGCGCATCGTTTATGTTGAGAAGCGCCACTGGCGCGTGAATAAAAAATAAACACATGCTCATTGACAAATTGGTTATATTCGGGTACATTAATATAATTCTTTAACAACTGAATATTAACTCCAAAGAGGAGGGGTTATGAAAAAGACTACAATGAAAAGGGTCGCTAAAAAAGATACGGTGGTCATTTTTGATAATGAGTTTTTTAAAGCGATAAACACCGATAATGGATGGAAAGGGGAAGTGGAAAAAATAAGAGACTGTATTAAATCAAATGGATCCAGTGGCAATAAGGGATTTGAGTGTATAGCCTATCAGCTATACTTGGTGTTTGATGAAAATGACGAGAGAAAAAAAAGAAACATCATTCTCTTCCTTCAGAAAGTGTTAAGTGCAAAGAATCTCGAGAAAATAAGAGGCATAATCAGTCAGGACGATGCCTATCTTCACGTCAAAAATGATTTAATAGCATATCTAGACAATGATTTAAACGAAGAATAAAAAAAGGGGGTTAATTGTGAGGAAGAAAAATAAAACTAAAGGAGAAGAAATAAAGGACGGTGAAAAAGAAAGAAAAAGGAGCATTCTCTGCCATAGTATGTTTGAGCACATGAAAAAACCGGAGGGATTTGAGTTGGCCATGAAGACGATCAAGGAATGCTTGACAGATCCGGAAAAAGCAGATGATATACATTTCCAAATAAAAGCTATACTCAACGGTGAGGATAGGCAGAAAAGAGATGACCTTTCAAGGCTACTAAATCGTGCGTTGGACAAAACAGCCTATGCGGAACTCGGGAAAAACATATGCTGTAAGTGTGAAGTCAAAATATCCCACGAGAATTGCAAGTGTGAAATCTGGGTACATGAAGGGCTTACCATGAGGGAATTATTTGAAGCAGTTGTTAAGAAGCATAATTTGCCCGACTTGTCCTTTGACGAAATTCTAGAAAAGGCCTTTAATGCATCAGTAAATCTTCACAAGGAAAACGGCATTCTTGATGGGTTAATCCACATATTCAAACACGGGATTCCATCACTGAATGAGACAGAGTTCCAGCAAGTATGAAAAACTCTAATGGGCAATCATGATATTGGTTGCCTTTTTTTGTTTAGTTTGCCCCGCACTAAATTTGCGTAATCCTGCCTTGGCAGGATAAATCGGCTTCGCCAGCGTAAAATTAGTGCGGGGCGTTCTCTAACCAATAGCTTGGAAACACTTAATTAATTGGATTGGTGTTTTAAAATCAATCCCCATATGCAGTCTTTCAGTGTTGTAGTATTCCAGATAAACCGGCAAGGCTCTATTGAATAT
>BDTH01000084.1 GCA_002923195.1 bacterium BMS3Abin15 | reverse complement strand
GCTAAACTCGCTTATTTTTAACAAATTTCTGAATTGGTAAGTATACATCGAAAGAATATAAAACGGATCTTCCCCTTTTTCCAACTGTCCATGAAGAAGCTTTAGGGCCAGCTTTTTATTCCCTCCGGATAAAGCTTCGATTGTTTCAAAAATATTAGCGTCAATTTTTGACTTTACTAAAACTTCAATGTCTTTTTCATTTATTTCTCCCTTTTCCTTGAAGTTAGTTAATTTCTTTATTTCATTATCTAATTGAAAAAGATTATTTCCAACATAAATAACTAACTTACCGACCGCTTCCTTTGAAATTTTTACCTTCGGATTATTTTTCTCGACTTGTTCTGATATCCAGCTTGTTAACTTTGCCCCTTTAAGTTGTTCAAATTTTTGGCTCTTTGAATTCTTATCCAAAAATTTAAATAATTTATTATTTTTTCTAGGAGCACCGGCTTCCCAAAAAACTATTACGATGTCTTTGTCACTAATCAGAATCTTTTTACTTTTTAAAAATTCTAACGATTCTTCTTGAACAACACTGCTAGCACTCAATATTAAATTTTTCACAATAATAAGCTGCTTGGAAGAGAATAATCCGCTGGAACTGGCCACATCAGAAAGTTTTTTATTATTTTCTTCCTCATAGTCAATAACACTCAGGCCCGCCAGAAACGCTGTATCTACTGCGGGCTGGCCCGACCCTGAGTTATTATTGCTTAAGAACTTATTTTTGATCTCGGTAAGTTTTTCGCCGGAGCGAAAATCATTTTCACCGTATAGAAATATCAACATATTAGCATGCTAGCATATTAGCAAACAAAATAACTTAATTTAATGTTTAAACATTAAAGTGTTTGTCGGTCTGTTCCTTCTGATTTACTTATGTCAGTTTGCTCGCCATTATTTGGTGTCCAGCGCAATCTTTGGCCTGGCTCTAGAATTTCAACCCAGACCTGACCGGGAACGAACGCTATTTCCTTTCCGGACTGATCATAAAAGAATAATTTACTGGCTATGTTGGATTTATCCTTTTTCCAAGTTCCACGAAATTCCTGCCCATTAAAGTAATAGAATGCTTCACCGCTGTCGGTAGTGTCATACCAAGGATCACCTAACTGAACATTATTGTATTGTCCTTCGATCTGTTCTGATTGAGCTATCATTACTACAATATTTTTTGGAGCAATTCTATCGCCATTATTTCGGTCGGTATCTGCAATTCCTCCCCAAGTTCTTTTGTATGAATTGGATTCTTTATCATAATCATATTCTACGGCAAAGGCTCCGCCGAAAGCCACCCTTAAGTGACCACTTTCTATCCTTTGGTCTAGGGAAAGCTCTCCTTGATGAGGATAGCCGGAAAATTCATTCTCTAAACGATATCCAAATTCTTTAGCACAGGTTATCATATCCGCTGGCCGAGCATAACCACTATCAACTCCGTAAGTTATTCCTTCTTTTCTGAAGCACGGACTTTTTGAACAAGCAACGGCTGATTTTCCCGCATCACTGTTGCAGTTTATATTATCAATTTCCATTCGATTAAGAATTCCTTGAGCTAGTCCTACAGAGTCTCCATTATGAGACTCTGATCGCCCCCAAGGAACAAAAATTGCGTCCAAACCCTTAGCTAGATGAATGAAGTCGTGTCTAGCACTCCTCATTGATCCTACTTCTAGGGGAGTATTACAAACATAAACTGCCATTAACCTAGTAATACCTGCGGTGATCACCGGCATTTCAATTACCATATCAGCTTCGGAAAAACCGGCCGCTGGCCTAGCCGTAACATCACCCGGCTGCATAACAGCCAATGGCCTACGATTCCAATTATCGCAAGGCAGTCCAGAAATCGGGCTGACTGGTCCGGTGTTAGCAATAGGAATATTTTCAAGCGCGCTATTTTCCACTTTAATCTTATTTACCCGCCTTGATCTTATGGCGTCACGACCGACTGTAAAATATACAATAATCAAAGCAATGATAACTGATGTTATGATAACTATCTTTTTTTGTTTACTATCCATTTTGTTATTGGTTATTTACCCTGTTAAATAAGATTTGAATTTATTTTTTACAGAGATAACCCGTTTATTTTTTAATATTTATTTATTGTACTAAATTATCCTGCTTTTGTTCAAATCTTAATTTTACACAGCAAAATTTATTTAACAGGGTGAATTTATTTTTGACATTTAGAGCAGTAGAAAACGCTTCTTTGTCCCATTTTAACTCGCTTTATTATTGTATCACACTTCAAGCATTTTTGCCCCTCGTGCTGATAAACTTTTAAAACTTTTTGAAATTTTCCTGGAGCTCCGGATGTATCACGATAATCACTATCGGATGTTCCTCGTAATTTTATAGCTTTTTCCAATATTTTTCTGATAGAATTATATAATTTTTTTCTTACTTGGAAGCTTAGCTTCCAAGTAAGGCTGGTTGGCATAATTCCAGCGTCAAACAAAATTTCCGAAAGGTAAATATTGCCAATACCGGCTATGATATGTTGATTCATTAGAATATCTCTTATCTTTTTTCCGCCATAGGCGGATCGGCCGTAGGCCGACTTTTTCTCCAGAATCTCATCAAATTTTTGAAAAGTAAATTTATTATCCATAACGTCAATTCCCAATTCTTTTATTTCCTTTAATTCTTCTAATTTATCCGTATCAACCAAAACAATTTTCCCGAACTTTCTCAAATCAGAAAACTCCAATGTTTTTAGTTTTTTGTTTTTAGTTTTTAGCTTCCAAATATGATGAATATACTGATTAACCCTTTCATTAAAATAATTGTTTTTTGTTTTTGCTGTCTTCACCAGCAAATGTCCTGTCATCTTGAGGTGAATATAGATTGTTTTCTTGCCCCGCTCCAGGTAGTGAGGGTTCCCAGCTAAATCAATAAAAATATTTTTTCCAATTCTTCTGACTTTCAAAATCTTCCTGCTCTTAATTTCTTTTTTAAATTTATCCGCCGAAGAGGCGGGCTTGCCACTATTAGCATCTTTAATAGTCTTCGGCCAATCACTCCAAAAATCAGTGATTGTATCACCGACTATTTTTTTATTTAAGTCTGAAACGACTGTTTGTACTTCAGGAAGCTCAGGCATTTTTCTATGCTATAATTTAAAACGTATGTTAAATCTTATCACTAAATAAAAAAATATCAATGTCACTTCATTCATATCATCACATAACGAATTTTCTGAAAAACAAAGAGATGAACGAGATTTACATTTCCTATGGCATATTTTCTTTTGCGCTAGGACTGATTTCGGTTTTTGTTCCAATTTACTTATATGAACTGGGATATTCCATCTCTTGGATACTATTTTACTTTTTTATAACCTCGCTAAGCTTTGTCGCCTTCTCTTATGTTGGGGCTAAAATTGTTTCACGTCTTGGAGTGAAACACGCAATATTGATATCTATGCCCATTCTAATTTTATATTTTCTAGGCCTTAAAATTCTACCTGACTGGACTCTTTTATTTTTTATTCTTCCGGTTCTGCGTGCTTTCAAAATGATTCTATACAATTTTAGTTTTCACTTGAATTTTCTTGAACATTCAAATAAGAAGCACCGGGGGGAAAGAGATATCAATGGTTCATGCTGCATCTGTCGGAGCTAGCGCCTTATCTCCCCTTTTTGGAGGATTTATTATTAAATTTTTTAACTTTCCCACTTTATTTATTGTCGGCTCCGTATTACTTTTCATTGCTATGATTCCTCTCTTTCTCACGAAAGAAACCTATGAAAAGTTAACTTTTAGCAAAGAAGGTCTCTTCAGGGATATTTTTCAAAAAAATAATTCACATTACACCTTAAGTTTCGCTGGCTATGCGGTAGAGTCCTGGATAGGCTTTGTTATTTGGCTAATATTTCTATTTACAGTTCTCTTTACCATAGAATCAGTTGGAGTAATAGTGTCTCTTACAACCATTACAACGCTTTTGATTTTCTATTTTATCGGAAAGGCAACTGACAAAAGAGACAAAAGAGGTTTGTTGAAAATTGGAACATTTTTATACTTCTTCGGATGGGTGGGAAGGATGGTGGTTAATAACTTCGTTTCAATATTTTTTGTTGACACTTATAAGAGTATCACTCGTTACTTTTTGTATGTTCCTTGGTCGGCCTATTCTTATGATTTGGCTGCCAAAGCAAATTACTTCAAGTTTATAGTCCGGCGAGAAATAATTTTCAATCTCACCCGAACTATGATTATACCTTTTCTGATATTAATTTTTGTCATTGACTATCACCCATTCAGAGTTTCGTTTTTAATCGCAGCACTGTTTAGTTTGTTTTTTATGACTCTCAATAAAAAAAACCGCCTAAAGCAGATGTAAGAACTGCTTTTATTCTATTGCTAAATTTCTCCCCAACTGTCTCCGATTTTTACGTCAATAATTAAAGGGATTTTTAGCTTATATACTCTCTCCATAATCTCTTTGATCTTTTTAGAAACTTCTTTGGAAATGTTTTCCTTAACTTCTAGTATAATTTCATCGTGCACTTGGAGAACGATTTTCACATCGGTGTTGTTTTTATATTCTTCATGGACAGCTACCATAGCCAACTTCATAATATCGGCTGCTAATCCTTGAATGGGCATATTGATAGCCATCCGTTCGGCTGCATTCTGTACTTGAAAATTAGGAGAATTTATTTCCGGAATATTCCTTCTTCGTCCTATTAGGGTTTCTACATACTCATTTTCTTTGGCAAACTTTTTGGTATCTCTCATATAAGCAGCCACGCCCGAAAACTTCTCCATATATTCATCAATAAATTTTTTAGCATCGTCTCTCTCTATATCTGCCGCCTGAGAAAAGCCAAACACGCTCATTCCATAAATTACCCCGAAGTTTAATGCTTTAGCTGCCCGCCTCATAGTTTCAGTGACTTGTGACATTGGAACTTTATTTATTTCCGCCGCGGTGATTTTGTGAATATCATCGCCACGAATAAATGCTTCGATTAATTTTTTATCATTACTTACGTGGGCTACGACTCGCAGATCAATTTGGGAATAGTCAGCACTGATTAATCTATAGCCGTCTTCGGCTACAAAAGCTGTCCGAAGTAATTGACCCAAATCTGTTCTAATAGGAATATTTTGAAGATTAGGATCAGAAGATGAGAGACGGCCAGTAGCCGTTACTGCCTGGTTAAAGGTAGTATGAATTCGCGATTTTTCGTCAACCAATTTTGGCAAGGCATCTAAATAAGTCGTTTTTAATTTGAACAATTCGCGATATTCTTCAATTTTTTCAATTATTTTATGCTTATCTTTAAGTTTGTCCAGTTCTGATGAAGCCGTTGAGTAACCAGTTTTAGTTTTTTTAATATCATCGGCGGGAAGTTTTAATTCCTCAAAGAGAATTCTCGACAGTTGCTGTGGTGAATTAATGTTAAATTCTTTGCCAGCTATTTTATAAATTGATTTTTCCAGATTTTCCAACTTTGAAGTTATCTTTTTTGAAATTCCTTCAAAAACAAGGGTGTTCAACTTAATTCCATTTATCTCCATTTGAGATAAATTTTCAATAAGAGGGATTTCTATTTCTTCTAGTATTTCCTTGAGTGTTCCGGGAATATTTCTTTGTTTTTTTTGTTCCTCGCTAACTTCTTCTATTTTTTCTTCTAAGACTTTTTTAAGCTTTAACGAATAATCCGCCTTTTGGCATATTTTCTGGATAACACTTTCTGAATTTTCGTCTATTCCTATCGCCAGTTGTCCTTTTTCTGACTCACCAGTAGAAACCTCTTCTCCTAATTCCGACAGGACAATATTTTTCATTTCAATTTTACTTCCGGGATTAAGAAGATAAGCGCCAATCATTACGTCAAAATAAATCCCGTTTAGGCTGATATCATGCTTATTTAAAATTTTATAAATATTTTTTAAATCGTATCCGATTTTTCTAATTTTTTCATTTTCCAGCACAAATTTAAGGTTTGAAATTTGAGATTTGATATTTTCTATGTATCCGCATCTTCCTGTTTTCCAGGAAATGGCAATTCCATTAAATTGTCCCGCATTTTCATCAACAGCTAAAGAAATTTCTTCTTGCTTTGCCAGATCCTTAATAAAATCGTTCAGGCTATTTTCATCTATAGTTTCATATTTAAAATCCTTTACCCCATTAAATTGCTCGTTTTTACGAGCACCCCGCTCTAGCGGGGATTCAGCGGAGTGAGCCTCTTTCTGCTCTGGCAATCGTTTAATCAAACTGAAAAAGTTTAATTCATTAAGCAACTTGACTATTTTTTCCCTGTTAAATTCATGGGTCTTAGCTTTATTTAAATCAAGCTCAATCGGAACATCAAGAACAATAGTAGCTAACTTTTTGCTCATCCGAGCTTGAATTTTATCTTTTTCCAACTTGTCTCTAGTGGCTTCTTTAATTTCTTCTAGATTTTCATAAACTCCGTCAATAGTTTTATATTTCTTCAAAAGTTCAGTGGCTGTTTTTTCTCCTACCCCCTTAACTCCCGGGATATTATCTGACGGATCACCGCGCAATCCCTTATAATCTTTTAACTGATCCGGAGAAAGTCCGTATTTTTCTTTAACGCCTTTTTCATCATATAATACTGAATCACTCATTCCCCGGCGCATGGTGTAAACTTTGGTTTTTTTATTAATCAGTTGCAGAGCATCCATATCGCCGGTAACAATTATGTTTTCAATGTTCTCTTTAGATTTTTCCGACTGATTAGCCAGCGTCCCGATAACATCATCCGCTTCAAATCCTTCTTGTTCGTAGATGGGAATGTCAAAAGCTTTTACCAACTCTTTAACTTTAGGGATCTGCTCATAAAGTTCATCCGGAGCTTTAACCCGCGTGGCCTTATATCCTTCAAATTCTTTGTGTCGAAAGGTAGGCCCGGCTAAATCAAAAGAAGCCGCGATATAATCAGGCTTAAAATTATTTATGACATTAAGAAGAGTTGAAGCAAATCCGTAAACGGCATTTACTAGTTCTCCTTTTTTGGTTGTCAGCGGCGGAAGTGCGTGGAAGGAACGGTGAATAATGGCATTTCCGTCGATAAGTAGTAATTTTTTAGGTTTCGCCCCCATGTTTTAAGTATATAGCTATATTTAAAATATTACAAAATCCCGTAGCTTGTGCAGGAGCTAACTCCCGCACGAATTGAAAGGAGTGCTTAACTCTTTTTCTTTACCCCGTTAGACTAGAATCTTCATGAGAGTGCCTAAATTTGCCCAATATGCATCTTCGATGAGATATTATTGGCTTATTAATATTAGTCTAACGGGGTTTACATAAAGCAGAATAAATGATAGCTTAAAATAAGTCTT
>BDTH01000083.1 GCA_002923195.1 bacterium BMS3Abin15 | reverse complement strand
CCTGTAGTCACCAACTCTTAATCTTAATTTATTTTCACCTTTAAGCTTTTTAGCTTGCGGGAAAGGACGGGGATTATCCCGGAGGGAAAACAAAGCTTTATCAATTTTAAGAAAATCCGAATCAGGCAGGTTGTCGAGCTCTTTCCGCGCGGATCGCTTGAGAATAATTTTATACACGGATGCCCGATTTTCTCCTTTTACTATAAACCGTGTAATCCTCTTCAGGCTCTGCTGCCCTGTCTTCCATCAGCTTGAGGTCATAGAGGTCTTCAAGCATCCTCTCCACTCTGCCAATCTCCTTTATATCAATGATAGCCGCAACTTTATGCCCTTCTTTATCTGTTACATATTCCTTAATCTTAACCTTCGCTTCTTTAGAAACACCTGTAGACATATTATTCTCCATTTCGTTTGTTAAATTATTATATCACAGCGATACTCCGGAGAGCATTATTTGCCCCGTTCAAATAATTTTCGCTGTCCATAACTGCGCTTTTTGCTCTTTCGGTTTCTTGAGTTTCCCCTTATCATACTGTTCCAAACCTCTCAATGTTTTGGCATAACCGGCAAGAAGGCTTAAAATCTCTTTTTCCTGATTATAAAAATCTATTGTGCGGACTTTTCCGTCTTTAGCAACCTGTGCAATTTTTGCACAGGTTGAATCACGCTTCAATTCACCGCTTTTGTAAATATTCCTGATATGGCGAACAGCTCCGGTCCTGTCTACGTCAAAAAGTTTAGCCATCTGATGTGCGTCAAGCCAGACCGTTTCTTTTTTCAGTCGCACCTTAAGCTCAAGCTCTTTTTTGACGTCTGATAAATAATTATCTCGCCTTTGTCGGGTTCGCTTTTTTTCATGGTCTTTGATTATAGTTCAAGTTGTCAATGATGGCTTTCATCGCCTGTTTCTGATATTCCTGATTTGGGTCAAAATGGAATTTCATATTTTATTACCGGAATTAATCAACTTAAAAAAACACTTATTTCTCTCTTTAAGAACGATAAATTATTTGTGTTAATCTCACACTGCCATATAGTCAATGAATCCCATCCAAGACTTTTGAGTGCCTTGGTATTTTTTTCGTCATTTTTGACATTTTTCTTAATCTTCTTTTCCCAAAAACTTTTATTTGTTTCCGGCAGCTTTGCTCTTTTACATCCCTTATGGCCATGCCAAAAACATCCGTTTACAAATATTACTTTTTTGTATTTAGGAAATACCAGGTCCGGTTTGCCGGGCAATTCTTTCCTGTGCAATCTGAACCTGTACCCCATACCGTGTACCAATTTCCGTATAAATATTTCCGGTTCCGAATTTTTAGGTCCGATCTTACTCATTATCTCGGACCGCTTCTTTTTCGAAAATATATCAGGCAAGGTATTTATCCAAATGTTTTTTGATATTTCTGCATTGAATAAAACTAAACTTGGGGGGTAATGCATTACCTATCAACAATGCCAATGAACTTTTTTTAATATCGACCGGAAACTTATAGTCTTTTCGGAAAGATTGAAGCAAGGCAGCTTCCCTTGGCGTAATTGCCCTATTTTCTTCAGGATGCAAAAATCTTCCTTTTGACGGATTTAAACATCCCCCCGTTATGGTTGTCGAGTAATCATCCCAACGTAATCTACCGTAAATATCGTTAAATCCCACATTTTTTCTTTTGTGACAATTCAGAGTAAATTTCTCGGGCAAGTCTTTTCTGCTGCCGCCGTTTTTAGGAATCATTGCTATCATTTGTTTAATTCTCTGTGTATGTTCTGTAGTTATTTTATGAACGGGGTCTGTCGTAGTTTCAATAGGTTCTAAGCCTCCAATGGCTTGACGTACGGTTACTTTCTCTCCCGTTCCGGCGGCTATATCCGTTTTCCCCAATAACGATCCGACCATTACAAGCCGCCGCCTTCTCTGCGGGACACCGTAATCTTTAATATTCACAATATCTACTTTTGGGTTATATCCCAGTTTTTGAAGTTCTTTAAACACTTTTCTAAATAAGAAATAATCCTTTAGACCGGGTACATTTTCCATCATTACGGTTAAGGGTCTCAATTCTTTGACAAATCTCAAATATTCCGCAACAAGACTGTTTCTTTCGTCCCTAATACTTCGCTTTCTATTTAATCTGCGGACGGAGGAGAAACCTTGGCAGGGAGGACATCCTGCAAGTAAATGAAGTTGATCGTCTCCTAATATTTTTTTAATCTCAGAAGCTTTTACTTCACGAATATCTTTTTGGATAATTTTCGTATCGGGATGGTTCATTTTATATGTTAAAACCGAGTCGGCATCAATTTCAATTGCAACCCTAACATCAAAACCTGCCCGGCGCATACCTTCGGTTAGGCCGCCGCAACCGGAGAAGATGTCTATTGCATTCAACGTGTAATTTTTATTCATCAATTTCTCTTTTGCTAACTATCAGAAGATGCGTTCACCTTGGCATTATCCATTCGAGTCATTAAATATGAAACCAGACTCAAAATATTCAAACAATCAAGCTCAGTAAATAAAGCAGGGACATTTGTGTCAATCGGTCCATGCGATATAGGGTTTCTAAAGCCCGTTACTACTCCTCTGGATAAATGGCCTTGCCCTTCCTGAATGTTTTTCATAGATTCTGTGTCTAAGTCATTCAATTGGATCTCTGGGAGACTTTCAAATGGGCTACTCCCGAATATTCGATTGACTAAGTCTCGCCCGTCCTCTTTTCTGCCTGTTAGTTTTCTGATTATCTCACAATATATTTGAACCCCTTGGCTTGCAGCATCCCCATACTGCTTATGCTCGTAATATGATTTAATTCTTTCTCTTAGGTCATCGTGCAAATGTCGCCAATGAAGAAGGGGGTATTCCGGGATGATATCGTGAAGAGCTTTGATTACAGGAGTGTATTTTTCAAGCGCATCTTCACCACCCAATGTTTCTATAATTCGTTTGGTGTTCTCTTTTACGTCATCCGGTAAAGTATTTGTCCAATTTTCTGCATCAATACCTGTTTTTTCCTTTAAATCAGCGGCTTTTTTTTCTTTTCTTCTTTTTCGCCAATCTGCATTAACTTGTGAAACTATTCCTGAAAGGAATTTTCTTAATTGGGCCATATCGGGATGCTCCCAATCTATGGATTGACGATTCGTTGATATAACATCATCATCCAAGAGATCTATAAAATCTACACTTATCCATCCAGTAAGGTATTGGAAAAAATGACTTGAGGTGCTACTGGAAAAAAATTCCGGTGCATTGACAAGTTTTCCTCTCGAAAAAAGAGTTATTCCTCTTAGACCGGAAGAAGGCGTAATTGGTTTTTCGGCAGTTAGAAGATGTCCAATTATTTTTCCGGAATATTCAGAGTTTATCGGAACCAGTAAAGGAGATTCAACGTTCCAATTAAATTCTTCATTTAGTAAACTATATTTCCTTTTGTTATCTATTGAAATGCTATCTCCTGAAGGTGATTTGAGTATCAAGTTAAAGGTAGTATCAAAAATGAATATTCGAGATAAACTATCTGCTAATCCCATAAAATCAAATGCGGTTTTTCTTTTTAGCCCTGTCATCCTAATAACAGTTCCATCGGCATCACTTGTATCGGTATTAATACTTATTGCTCGGGGTCGATAGCTCCCTTTCGCAGCTATCAAATCATCCCAGTCCAATACAAATTGATTTTGTTTGCCGGCTTGCATAGTTAAAATTGTAATTGTTTTTGCAAGTCCAAACAATGCAAGTTTTCCAAGCCCTTTTTTACCAGTAGGCAAACGATTATATTTTTCCGAAGGCATGTCTCCTTCATCTTCACGCCTATTTCTTCCAATCACAAGAAATTTGCTATTAATTTCGTTATAGGAGAGACCTGTTCCATCATCTTCAATCCTTATCTCCCTTGGACTTCCATTTTCTTCGGTCAAAGTAATTGTGACATTAGTTGCATCGGCGTCATATGCATTTGAAATAATTTCGGCTAATGC
>BDTH01000082.1 GCA_002923195.1 bacterium BMS3Abin15 | reverse complement strand
TGAAAATTATTACCGCTTCAGCAATAGAAAATGATGAAAAGATAAGGACATTTTTTAATCTAAACAAGTAAGCTTATGTAGCTGTTGTATTTTTGTTTTTGTCTTTTTATTGTTTTTTTGTTTCTATTCTTGTTTGTTTCTATTGTTACTGATCACAGAGTACTCCTTTTTCTTGCTATAGCAAGAAAAAGGAGTATTGGGTTTTGGTACTGGTTGAATTGGTTGTGGGCTTGGGTTTTTAATTTGGTGAGGATTTACCCCAAAAGGCATGCATCTATATAGAATAGTGCACTATTCTATATAGATAGGGGCTAGTAAGCTAAAAACTGGCAAAAACCCTTCGTCTTTTGATTTTAGGTTATTTTGATGATAATATAAGATTAGAAGATGAAATAGTTATCCACAGGGACAGTAGATTAGTGATAAATATAGTGATATAATATCACTATGAGCTATCAATTAAGTCTGTTACTTCAGCAGAAGACCAGAATTAAAAACAAATTTATGGATAAATTTAGGTTTATAGATTTATTTGCGGGAATTGGCGGTTTTCATATTGCTTTTCATAACGCGGGGGCGGAATGCACTTTTATATCTGAATGGGATGCGCCCGCTCAAAAAACATACAGACATAATCTTTATAAGATTTCTCCGGAAACGTTTGATTCTGGAAATTTTGTCGGCGATATTACAAAAATCAATTCGAAAAATATTCCCGATTTTGATATTTTAACTGCGGGGTTTCCTTGTCAGCCGTTTTCTCAAGCGGGATTTAAAAAAGGATTCAAGGAAACTCGCGGGACTTTGTTTTTTGATATCGTAAAAATCTTAAAAGAAAAAAAACCGAAGGCTTTTTTTCTGGAAAATGTGCGCGGCTTACTTAATCATGACGATGGGAAGACGTTTGAAACCATAGAAAGAATTATCACAAAAGAATTGGGGTATTCATTTTTTCCACAAATCGTCAAGGCTTCCGATTTCGGACTACCTCAACATCGTCCTCGTCTTTTCATGGTAGGATTTAAAAACACCTCAATAGATTTCAAGTTCCCGGAACCGGTAAAAGAATTAAAATGTACGATGTCGGATATTTTCGGCGGGAAGTGTAATAAAGAAATAGGATACACTCTTCGAGTCGGAGGACGTGGAAGTAAAATAACCGATCGTAGAAATTGGGACGCTTATCGAGTCAACGGAAAAATTGTTCAACTTGGACCAAAGGAAGGACTGAAAATGCAGGGCTTTCCCGATTGGTTTGAATTTCCACCGACTCTTTCAGGAGCGCAGGCGATGAAACAACTCGGAAATTCAGTTGCGGTCCCGGCGATTCAGGCGGTAGCCGAAGAGATGATTAAAACTTTGAAAAAATATGAAAAAAGGAAATAACAAGGGGGAGTGGTCGGAACTTTATGCTTTTCTTAAAATATTAGCGGAAAGAAAAATTTTTGCGGCGGATAAAAATCTTGAGATAATCGACGGGAAGTTTTTTGTTTTTCATAAAATCATAAGAGAAGAAAAAAACAAAGCGGTTAAAATTTATGATATTTCGCAATCTAAAACACAAGTGTTGATAACCGATGAAGCTGGACGGCTGCTGAAGGAATTTAACACCGATTCACTTAAAGAAAAAACTTTGAAAATATTCGAAAGAATAAAAAATGAAAAAAGTCCCTCTTTTAATATTGCTGAGGCACAAGAGCTAATGAAAGAATTGCTTTGCACAGAGGTTAAGGCGAGTAATACAAAGAAAGCTGATCTGGAGGCGATTATTTACGATAGGATTTCAAAAACGATGCCGATGCTCGGTTTTTCCATAAAATCTATGGTTGGCGGAGCTTCAACTTTATTAAATCCCGGGCAGACGACAAATTTCGTTTATGAAGTCAAAGGATTTAAAGGAAATATTTCGAAAGTCAATGCAATCAAAACAAGAGCACAAATTCGCGATCGTGTAGAAAAAATTTCCGAACAAGGCGGAATCTTTGAATATGTTGGCGTTTTAAATGAACAGTTTGAATCCAACATGAAGATGATTGATACCGTATTGCCGGAATTTATTGCCCAAATGCTTTTAGACTTTTTCTCAAATGCACATAGAACCGTTACTGATTTAACCGAAGAACTTTCCAAGAGCAAAAATATGAAGAAAAAATTCGGTTTGTCGCTGACCAATTACGAATACAAAATCAAAAATTTTCTAGATGCGATTGCTCTTGGCATGGTCCCTAGCAAACCTTGGGACGGATTTTCAAAAGCACATGGCGGCTATATCGTGGTAAAAGAAAATGGAGATGTTGTTTGTTATCACTTATATAATCGAGATGAGTTTCGATCGTATTTATATGAAAATACGAAATTTGACGCTTCAAGTACATCCAGATATGGCTACGGCGAATTATATGAAGAAAACGGTAAGCTATTTTTCAAATTGAATTTACAAATAAGATTTTTGAAATAAAAGTGATTATGACAGATATTTTTTCCAAAAAGAAAAGGAGTGAAATAATGTCGAAAGTTCGAGGTAAAGACAGTAAAATAGAAATTGAATTTCGGAAAAAATTATGGAAAGCTGGGCTTCGCTATCGCAAAAATCCAACTAATTATTTCGGCAAACCGGACTTAGCTCTAAAGAAACACAGAGTGGTTATTTTCATAGATTCTTGTTTTTGGCATGGTTGTAAAAAACATGGCTCAATGCCACGAACGCGGAAAAAGTTTTGGGAAACAAAAATCAAAAGGAATAAACAAAGAGATAAAGAGGTTAATCGGTATTATAAAAAGGAAAGATGGAGTATCCTGAGAGTTTGGGAACATGAGATTGAGAAGGATTTAGATAAGGCAATAAATAAAATTATTAAATTTCTTAAGTAACTAATAAATGTCTAGAGCAATAGAAGATAAGGCTAAAAAGTATTTACTGAGTAAATTTATCGATGAAAAGTATGAGTTTATTGATCGGACAAAAAGTGATGACGTCGGTTTTGACTTATGGCTTATTGATAAAAAAACAAAAAGAAAACAAAAAATTGAGCTGAAAGCAACCAAAGGAGAATTTAAAAGAAAAAGCGATTTATTCCAAAAATTATATTTTAGCGCTTCAAATGAAGTGGAAAATTTTAAAAAAGGAAAAACCTTGATCGCAAGAGTATTTTTAGGAAATAAAGCTCCAAAAATTTTTTTAATAAGCAGATCTATATTAAAAAAAGGGGCAAAATTCCAAAGAGAGTTCAGGGAAAAAATTGTCGGGCAGATTAATTATGACAATAGTTTTGAGGAGTTGGGAATATGAAATTAAAAAAATTCTAAAAATTCGATAGAAATAGTTAAAAACATTTAAGTATTATGCCAAGAGGATTGCCTAAAAAAGTTTTAGCTCTACTTGAAAAAGCAAAAGACTCTGCCTTGCTTGCGGTTGAAATTTATAATAAACCTCGAACATCTTTCAAGTCATCAGGATTCATAACTTTAATGACGATTGCTTATGCGGCACTGTTTCATGCCTATTTTGAGAAAAAGGGAATAAAATATTTTCACAGAAAAAAAGATTCGAGAAGATATGAAAGAGTAGATGGAGATTATAAGGCATGGGAACTTCCTAGGTGTGCTGAAGAATACTACAAATCAAAGAGCGAGCCTATTTATAAAAACATAGATTTTATTTACAGGATTAGAAATAAAATTGAGCATAGATTTATTCCAGAAATTGATAATCATATCCTTGGGGAGTGTCAGGCTATGTTAATTAATTTTGAATATATGTTAGAAAAGCATTTTGGAATAAAACATTCTATATCAGATATTTTAAATATCCCATTACAAACTAGCCGTGGAAAAAGAAAAATCCCTTCTAGTACAGATGCTCAAAAAGTAATTGATTTTATTAAAAATTACAGAAGCTCATTGTCAAAAAAGATTAAAGATTCACAAAATTTTTCATTTAAAGTTTTTCTAGTACCAAAAATTGGAAATCATAGAAACACTTCTGATGTTGCTATTGAATTTGTAGATTTTGATTTGGATGATAAAAATCAACTTGGAAATATTGAACAAATTCAAGCACTAATAAAGTATAAACAGGTGCCAGTCGCAAATCAAGGAAAATACAGAGTAAAAGATGTTATTTCGGAAATTAAAACAAAAACAGGAAAAAAACTTACTCCACATTGGCATGTACAAATGTGGAAAAAATATAAAGTTAGGCCTGGAGCACATGAATCAAAAAAAGACAAATGCAAGCCCAGGTATTGTCAGTATGATGTGGTACATAATGATTATGTCTATACTGAAGACTGGGTTAATCTCTTAATTAAGGAGGAAATTGTGAAAAATTAAAAAATAAATCTCCTAACCATTAAAACAACTTTATGAAAACAATATTGATATACATATTAGTTGGAATCATTGGGTTTATTATTGGGCGGGGGACTGCTAAAACTTTTTCAAAAAAATCAGGGGACGAAATGGATGATATGAGAGAAGAAGCCCACGAAGCCCTAGCCGAAAGAACAGATAAACGAAAAGAAAAGATTCTAGAACTTATAGCCACTCGGCAGGCTCAAGCTAAAAAAGTCGCTCAGCAGGAAAAATTAGCAGGATGTAATATAGAAAGGCCCTCCGCCCAGGCGGAGCAAGTGACCCGCAACGACATTGAAAAATTACTTGATGTTTCTAGCGCGACTGCCAACAGATATTTAAACGAACTTGAGGACGAGGGGAAGATTAAGCAAGTCGGAGATTTTGGTAAAGACGTGTATTACACCCTGGCAAAATAGCCCCTATCTATATCAAATTGTGGAAGGTTTGAGTAGGTAGGCCTTAAAAAAGGCTATTTAGGTAATATAAAAGACGCCCCGGAAGGGGGCGCCTTTTGGTATATGAAGTTTAGTCTTTGACTTTAAGCTTGTACTTCATCCCTGTCATTACTCCCGGCAGTGTCAGCCATCCATCAGCGTTAGTTTCAAGATCGGCTACTTTCACTCGAACCTTATTCATGTAAACAAACAGCTCAACATCAGTTTTATCCTTTATTCTTTTTCCGTTATTCTTCAGCATCCGTAATTGCAATATGAAAGGTTGTGCTGGATCAGCGTCTCCTGACTTGTATTTGAACTTATACTTACCGCTGCTGACATCTTTTATTCTTAGCACGCCGTTTTCATCTGTTCTGTCATATAGTGACTGATACCAATCGCTTCCTTCTATTTTAGACTTTACCTTGATTCTGATTTTTCCTTCCTTTGATCCCAGATCGGACTCCTCTTTAACATCAAAGTAGTAACTGGCTCCGGGTGTCATTGAGGGCAAATCAAGCCATCCATCCGCATCGGTTTCATATGTGACGATAAGAGTTTTTACCCCGCTGATGTACATGTAAACATCCACATCTGTTTTGTGATCAATTCTTCTTCCTTCACTGTCTAACATTTTGAATTCACCAGCCAGAGTTTGAGGAGTAGTTACATCCTCATCTGCGACTTCAACTTTATATTTTCCAGGCAGGACATTCTTGGCTATAAGAACGCCGCGGAAATCAGCTTTCTTAGTTTTAACCTTAAACCATTCTCCTCCCTGCTTGGTGAAGATTCTTACTTCAACATCGTCAGCATTTGTGCCCGACAGAGCATTTGATGCCAGTGGCGTTACCATTAGAGCTAGGGCCGCCATTCCCAACAATATTATTTTTGTTTTTTTCACTTTTTTTGTTGTCCCCCCGGTTAACTTAATTATTTAAAGTGTATTATGTGTATATTATAAGACAATTACGGCCTTATCACAACCAATTGAGTTATCCACAGATGAATTATTATTTTTGGCTCCAGATCGCGTTAAATAAGCCCCTGATTAAGCTTATAGTAGCTTTATGTTCTATTACAAAACCTTTATTCTTTTTAAGTGAGATTGCTTTATCTGAAATTATTAGTGTTTCAGCGCATATTTTAGATATAGCCGGAGCGGTTTTCCTTTTAATGAAACCCAAAGAAGCTTCTGTTGTTTCTTTAGGATAAATTTCCTTAATTTCTATTTTCCCCAGGCGTTTTCTTATATTTTTATAAATTGTCTCCAGTTCTTTATAGTTAGCCGGATCGTCGGGTGGACACATTACGAGAATTTCCCCGGATTGTGTGTTGGAAAAGTCCTCTAGTAAAAGCTTTTTCCCTTCTTCTCCCGAATAGTTTCTAATTTCATTTTCCCCTCCAGAATAGTATTTTGTCTGTAGTATGGATATGATTCTTAAGAACTCCCTCTCCTGTTCTTCAATTTTTCTCTTACTGGCCCTAAGGATTCCAAGCAATTCGTCGGGGGAGTTAGCGGCCACATATCTTACTTGCTTCTTCTTTTCTTTGGTAATTAATCCTTTGTCCTGTAAATCGTCTAAAATTCGGTAAACAGTGGGTCGGCTTAAATTTACTTTCTTGGCGATTTCTTGTATGGGAATATTACCCAATTCTAACAAAACCAGATATATTCTGGCTTCTTTTTCGCTAAGGCCTATCTTCCTTAGCTCCAGTTCAATGGGGGTAATAGGGTAATTTTGCATATTTTGATAATATCGCATGTTTTCAGATATAGCAAGTAAGTTATCCACAATTACTTTACAAATGAAAAATATCAATTATTGCTTTGAATAAAGCATTATTCTGCTATTTTTTGTTGTTTATCGCTGGGTTTTGTCCATAAATACTTTACAAATGTAGGTGAATTATGCTATAAAGTACAGTAGTTTCATTGAAAACAAAATATTGTGGAATAGGAGGTTGAGGATGATATATTATATTCTTTGGTTAGTCCTTCGGCCTTTTATTAAGCTGTTTGTAAAGGTTGAAGGAAGAGAAAATATACCTAATTGCGGACCCGTCATAGTAGTTTCCAATCATATTCATGATCTTGATCCATATTTTATCGGTCCATTCCTGCCTTTTAGTATGCCAATTCGCTGGTTTTCCAAAAAAGAGCTTTATGACGCAAAAGTACTGTGTGATGAATATTCGCCTAATGTCAATTCAAGGCTTTTGGGATGGATAATTGCATGGATCACTGTGCTTATGGTGAAGCACTCCCTTACCATTCCAGTTGACAGGGAGGACGCTAAATCAAAGATGAATAAGTCTACGATAAAAAAAGCGCTGACATTTCTTAAGAAAAGAAAAAG
>BDTH01000081.1 GCA_002923195.1 bacterium BMS3Abin15 | reverse complement strand
CTCCCTGGCGCCGCAAAACGGGCATCCTTTCGGTTTTTCTTCGCCAAGATACGCATCCCCGCAAATTTCACAAATAAATGTTTTCATAACCCCTACAAAATTACAAATTAACTACAAATATACAAATAATCTATTTCGCCTCACTACCATATATGGTCGAATGGTAATAAATAAGTTATTAGGCCTTGCCTTTCTTTATCTTCTCGTCCAACCTATTCATTGTCTCTAAAAATGATTTTTCAATATTAATTCCATACTTTTCTGACAGAACTAAAACACTATACAAGCAATCTGCCAATTCATGGGCTAACTTTTCATCTAAATTTTCAATTTCCCTAATTCCTTCTTTGGCCATCGCTAGCTTCATAAGATCTCCAACATCCCCAACGAATCCTTCTACAATCTGGGTATTTATCCACTCCTTTCCAAATTTCTTCTTTTCCAGTTTATGATATTTTTCCTTAATTTCTACCGCTCTTTTTGACAAGTCTTTAATGTCCATGTCTATTGAATTATTTCATTATTTTATATATTATAACTATTGTATTGCCCACGTAGCTCCCCGTAAAAATTCCTGCGGAATTAACGGGGCAAGCAGTCAACAGATTTATGCCCCCTTAGCTCAATTGGTAGAGCAACGGTATCGTAAACCGTAGGTTGCCAGTTCGACTCTGGCAGGGGGCTCTCGGAATATAGTCGGCCTGCTCCGTAGCGAAACGAAGTTTCTGCTACTGGGGTTCGATTCCGACCGTAGGCTCAACATATTACTTAACACTTGCTAATTTTTTCAACTTCGCCCACTTCTCATCAAGAATATTTTGGATTTTTTTAACCTCCTCTTTATTCTTATCAGTCAACAAATGCTTGAATCTTTTTTGAGCTTTTAGAAAATCTTCAATTGGCTTAGGCTTTTTATTTACGTAATTAATTACGTAATTCCCGTTTTCGATTTCATAAAGAGGCCAGAAATTAGTTTCGGTAGCCAGTTTTCCAATATTTACATACTGAGAAGTTGGATATTTCCAAAGGTTAGTGCACGGCTGCAGGACTAATAAAAATGTCGGTCCCGGAGTGTTTAACGCTTTCTTTGCCTTCATTTTAAGATCTTCTATGTGGGCCACATTGGCTTGAGCCAAATATTTTATGTGATGTCCAGCCACGATCTGCATAATGTCTTTGCGGTACAACTCATTGCCTATATCTTTAGAACTAGCTGGTGTAGTTTCTGTGCTAGCGCCGTAAGGAGAAGCGCTGGACCTTTGTCCTCCAGTATTCATATATCCTTGGTTGTCATAACAAACATATAAAAAATCATGTCCCCGCTCTAACGCACCAGATAAGCTTTGCAGACCAATATCATAAGTTCCTCCATCTCCGGCAAAGGCTACAAATTTTATATTTTTCTTTACCTTACCTTTCTTTTTCAACACCCTATAAGCCGTTTCCACTCCGGCAGCCGTAGCCCCGGCATTCTCAAAAGTGTTATGAATATAAGGAACTTTCCAAGAAGTATACGGATATAAAGTTGAGGTTACCTCCATACATCCTGTTCCGTTAATAACTACAACCGGGTCGTCTGTAGCATTCAAAACAGTCCGAGCGATAGCCGGAATTCCACATCCCGCGCAGGAACTGTGTCCAGGGGCAAATTTTTGTGTTAATTTTTTATTCATAAAGCGATACTAATCTACAAATACATACGAATGCCACGAACACATGTTTTTCGTATCATTCGTATGAGAGTTCATATTGTTCGTGTCGCTACTAATTTATTCCAATATACCTAACTCCTTTTGATGTTTCACCACTGATTAAATCTTCGAAAACTTTTTCAATATCTTTAGCAAAAATATCCCTTCCGCCCAGTCCATATACATAACTGGATACATAGTGGCTGACGGAAGAAAATTTACATGAATTAATAATTTCTGAGTATAAAGGAGCGTTTGTTCCAAAAGACAGCGCTCGGTCCATAACAGCGATATTCCTGGCTTTGGATAAAATATTTCCTATTTTCTCATGAGGGAAAGGACGGAACAATTTAATTTTTAATAATCCTACTTTTTTACCCCCATCTCTTAATTTATCAACCACGTCCTTGGCGGTTCCAGCTGTTGATCCGGCTACCACGACAATATGTTCCGCACCATCTGTTTTATATCCTTCGACAACATCGTAGTCTCGTCCGGAAAGCTTTTTGAATTCGTCGGACACATCATCGAAATTGTCAAAAACTTTTTGCATTGCTTCTTCCTGATCAACCTTAAAATCCATATAAGAATCAGGGAGTCCCACCGGGCCAAAAACAGATGGGTTGTCAATATCCAGAAGATATTTTTCCGGCTTGTATTCGCCCACAAACTTTTTCACACCCTCATCTGGAATAGTTTCCAAATTTTCAACGCTGTGTGAAGTAATGAACCCGTCCATAATAACCATTGCCGGTAGTTCGGATTTCTCAGCTAATTTAAGTCCTATGATAGTATTATCGTAAACCTCCTGAACATTTTCTGAAAATATTTGAATCCATCCGGAATCACGAGCGCCCATAACATCGCTGTGATCGCAATGAATATTAATCGGGGCGCTAAGAGCTCTGGCTGAAATCAACATCAGGATAGGAAGTCTTGTGCCACTGGCTACATAAATAACCTCATTCATTAAGGCTAGTCCTTGAGAGCTAGTTGCCGTAACAGTTCTGGCTCCGGCCGCGGAAGATCCTATGCAGGTACTCATGGCGCTATGCTCCGATTCCACCGGAACAATTTCTGTGTCTACCAGGCGTTCTGCTTGGATTTTAGCAAACGTTTCTATGATTGGAGTCTGAGGAGTAATTGGATATGCTGCCATTACATCAGGATTAATCTGACGCAACGCCTCAGCGGCGGCCCCTCCTCCTGTTAATGCTTTATTCTTCTTTCCCTGCTTCATAATATTTGTATTATTTCTCTTCTGTTCCGCAATTGATACAGTCCGCTTCCTTTATCATATGTATTGCCTTCACAGGACAAACTGACGCACACACGCCACATCCTTTGCAAAAATGATAATCCACGCCCGCAACGCGAGCGTTAGCGAGGCGGGCGGGCAATATCGCTTTTCCCTTCTTGTTCATTATTCGCTGTTCATTGTTCGCTGTTAATTCAATCACTGCCTCTGGGCAATATTTAACACAGGTGCCACAACCAGTGCACTTTTCCTTATTTATTTCCGGCTTCATATATCGCCAATCCCCCGTCTTGGGAGCTTTTTTGATATCATGTTTTATAACGGCGCCTTTTTCCATTTACCCTGTTAAATAAGATTTGAGTCTATTTTTTATAGACACAACTTATTTTTTAATATACAGAATTTAATTTATACATCCACCCACTTTTCTCTCAAATCTAATTTTGCTAGGCAAAATTTATTTAACAGGGTGAATTTACATCGTGTCGTAACCACTTTCAATAGCCAGAATATTTTTTTCTGTTATACTTTTGCCTATTTTCGGCGTAAATAGTTCTCTGAATTCATCCTTGATGCTTTCTAATTTTACTACTTCGGCTATCTGAATAAGCTTTCCTAAGATAA
>BDTH01000080.1 GCA_002923195.1 bacterium BMS3Abin15 | reverse complement strand
GGAGCCATATTAATGGTATTGAGAATTTCTGGGGTTACGCTAAAACCAAAATGAGAAGATATTACGGCATAGACAGAAAACACTTCTGCCTGTACTTAAAAGAGATGGAATTTCGTTTCAATCATAGACAGCAGGATTTAGGCTTAATAATCACTAAATTGTTAAAGAGCAGTAAGTCTGTTCTAGACTAGCTCCTTAATTTAATACAGAGAATTGCTGCGGGATGCTCATATTTGTGACTTCTCGCTTCGCTCAAGACAAATATGGCAAAACAAATACTAAAATACAGTTTAATAATTTTTACAGTTGCGTTGGGATTTTTATCTTGGCTGTCAATTGGTCGGGCGGTTAATAATCCGTCTTCTAGCGACTGGATTATTCCTATAATTTGGTTCTCTCTGTTTTTTGTTTTCATCTGTCTGGACGCGGTTATTATTAAAGAAACATACATAGAAAAACTAGTGCTGGCCGTTTCATTTTTGTTGAGTTTTATTTTTGTTCACAGCGGATGGCATTTATTGGCGGTTCTCCTGGGACTGCTTTTTATTTTTTTAGCCTTCGAAAAAATTAACAAGGATCTGGAACTAAATATTAAAATAAGCTTATGGAAGACGCTTCGAACAGGAAGAGCGATGATTGTCCTTGGATTGGCCCTTATGATATCCAGCCAGTACTATTTGGAAGTCAGAAATACAAATGTTGAAGAAATGATCCCCCAGTTTGAAATTGGAAGCTTTACTGGGAAATTAACAACAAGCTTTCTGTCAAAGATTAATCCGCAATTTAAAAGTTTGGATGATGAGGGAATGACTGTTGATGAAATGATTATTGAAATGCAGAAAAATCAGCTGGGAGATAACAGCCTCGATTCAGATAAAAAAGTTGGCGAATCCTTTAAAGAGCAGCTTAGCGATGATGTTACTGAGGAAGAAAAAAATAGATTAATGAAGGAGTTTTTTAGCGGCTCGAGTGGCGAAGGAGGCGAAATGAGCGAAGCTGTTACAGAAAGCAGAGAAGCGATGCTTGGGGAAGTTCGCGAGCAGTTTTCAGAAATTGCCGGCAGGGAATTGAAGGGTGACGAGAAAGTGTCGGAAGTATTGTCAGAAATTATCAATAAGAAGATCGACAACTACATAAGCCCGACTTTAGCGGATGAGAAGCAGTCTGCGATTATTCCAATGATAATAGCCATTATCATATTTATAACAGTTGTTTCATTGGGATCCGTTTTAAGCCTTATGGGGGTTGCTATAGCAATGCTTATATTTCAAATATTCGTTTGGTTTAAGCTGATAAGCATAGTGAATGTTCCGGCGGAGAAGGAAATCATTGAATAAATACAAACATTTTTTAAATGCCAAGGATTTAGCAGTCTCGTCAGGGGATTGCTAATTTTTTTATTTTAGTGTAGAGTATAGTGGTATATGGCAGACGACTATTATAAAATACTTGGCGTTTCAAAGGATGCGTCGGACGATGAAATAAAAAAAGCTTACCGAAAGCTAGCTCATAAGCATCATCCAGATAAAGCCGGCGGTGATGAAAAGAGATTCAAGGAGATTAATGCGGCCTATCAGATGCTTTCCGACAAAACGAAACGACAGCAATATGATCAATTCGGCCAGAATTTTGAAGAGGCCCGGGGCGAACCAGGCACTGGTGGTTTTGATTTTTCCGGGTTTCAAGGAACTCAAGGCGGACAGGGATTCAACTTTGAATTTGGCGGCGGCGGTTTTGAAGATATATTTTCCGATATTTTTGGCGCCAGGTCAAAAACCCGCCAAAAAACAGGGCAGGATATTCAGGTTGATGTGGAGATAAGCTTTGAAGATATGGTCAGGGGAGCGGAACAAAACATAAACTTGTATAAAAGCGCAGTTTGCGATGTTTGCGGCGGATCAGGAGGAGAACCGGGATCTAAAGAAGAAGCTTGCTCAACTTGCAAGGGATCAGGACAAACAAAAAGGACAGTCAGAAGTTTTATGGGCGCCTTTACTCAAGTCTCAACTTGTTCCGTTTGCCGTGGTAGGGGAAAAACATTTTCTAAAAGATGCCACAAGTGTGGAGGAGACGGGAGGATTAAAAAAGAGCAGAAAATTAAAATAGAAATTCCAGCTGGAATTCAAAACGGCCAAACTGTTTCCTTGCAGGGCCAGGGAGAAGCTGGTGAGTTGGGAGCACCCGGAGGCGATCTGTATGTGAATGTTCATGTCAGGCCACATGACAAATTTAAGCGTGAAGGAAATAATATAATATCTTCTGAAGCTGTAACTTTTTCCCAGGCGGCTTTGGGAGACAAAATAGAAGCTGATACTATTGAGGAGAAAATAAAAATGAAAATCCCGGCCGGTACCCAGTCAGGAGAAATTTTCAGGATCAAAGGGAAGGGCGTTCCGCATTTAGGAAGGAGAGGAAGAGGCGATCATTGGGTGAAAATTATCGTTGATGTGCCGAAGTACTTATCGCGGGAGCAGAAGAAAATAATAGAGGACTTGAGGAAAAATAATTTATAATAATTCAGATCCGTGAGAATTAATCTCAGCGGGTCTGTTTTTTTTACTTCGTACATATTATGAGATAGGCGTACTTTCCATAATGATTTTGATTTTCAGGAATGATAGATACATTCCTGAAGCCTAATTTTTCAACTTCCTTGATAACAGTTCCTTGTGTTATGTTTCTTTTCAGGATCAATTCTTTCTTGAAGCCACTGAATTCTGTTAGTATTTCCCACTCGTCCGGGTGTTTTTTTTATTATTTCTTTCGTAGTCATTTCTTTTTTAAAATAAGCGTGTAAGCTCATCAGTGAATCCTTATCCGGAGTTAAAGATGCTATTAGCAAGTTTCCCGCCATTTTTCAGTACCCAGTGGGCCTCAGACAGATGTCTTTTAAAATCATAATGAAGGGCATGGGCATTAGAAACATAGATCCGATTCTGTCAGATGTTTCTATATTGAAGTCCAAGTCTGTAGCATCCATACAGCATGCCTCAAGAGATTGGCCGTAATCCAAACATTTTTTTTCAATACTTCTAATATGTGATCGAATCTGTCTATTGCGGTCACGCAACACCCTTCAGCGTAAGGTTTCCTGTTCCGGATCCCACATCCAACACAATATCCATATCTCTTAAGTATTTTACAAAGAACTCCAGAATTTTGCTGTACATAGCTGAGCTGTTCATGAACAAATCGTAACATAAAGGAAACATTTCCTTTCTTCGTTTCATACTCATCGTGTTCTCCTTTTTTATATTATTTTTTTAATTCAAATTGATTCAGTATTGTATATACTAATTCTTTATTTGTCAATATTCCTTAAATCTAATTTTTGCTTAAACTACGTTTATTATTGTATAATTAAACCATGACTCAATCAGAAAACAATTTAGAAAAACTTTTTAATCCCCGGTCTATTGCTATTGTTGGCGCTACGGAAAAAGAGGGCAAGGTTGGAAATGCCATCGCAAAAAATGTTTTGGAATTGGGATATAAGGGAAAAATATTCCTGGTTAATCCCAGCCATAAAACTCTTTTTGGCCGGAAATGTTATTCCAGCTTGGAAGAAATCAAAGAAGAAGTTGATTTGGCCATTATAATTGTGCCGGCAAAGATTGCTAACGACATTATTAACAAGGGGTCAGTTAAGGTGAAAAATTTTGTGGTAATCTCTGCCGGTTTTTCGGAAACGGGGGAAGAGGGGAAGAAGAGAGAAGAGGAGCTGGCTAAAATTGCCGGGGGAAAAAACTTGAACATTCTTGGCCCCAATTGCCTGGGGTTTATAATTCCGAAAGTTAAACTCAACGCTTCTTTTGCGGGCGGAATGCCCGAATCGGGAAATATCGCCCTTATTTCCCAATCCGGCGCTTTAGCTGTGGCTCTTTTGGATGTAGCCGAAAAAGAGGGAATGAAATTTTCCAGCGTCGTTTCCATCGGCAATAAGGTCCAACTTGATGAAGCGAAACTCATAGAATACTTCGCTGATGACCCGGATACTAAGGCAATAGGGATTTACCTTGAAGGAATCAAAAATGGCGGAGAGTTCATTTATGCTGTGCAAAAGGTTTCGAAAAACAAGCCAATAGTGATTCTTAAGGCCGGCAAAACTGAAAAAGCGCAAAAAGCCATATCTTCCCATACGGGGGCATTGGCTGGAAGCGATGAGGTAATGAGCGCAGTATTTGCCAAGCATGGATTAATAAGAGCGGATAGTTTAGAAAATTTTCTTAACCTACTTCGCCTTATTTCTGCTTCTGGGGCTCCGGCAAACAACGAGGTGGCAATAATCACCAATGCCGGTGGGCCGGGAGTACTGACCGCTGATGCTTTCGAAAGCAAGGCTGTAAAACTAGCCGATTTTAATGGTGGCGTTAAGAAAAATTTAAGAAAATTCCTTCCAAAAGAATCATCAGTGGGTAATCCAATAGATCTTTTAGGTGACGCCCGTGAGGATAGGTATAGGGAATCCCTGAATATTATCGGTGGCGAGAAAATCGGATCAGTTGTTTGTGTTTTAACTCCCCAGGACCAAACGCCGGTGGACAAGATCGCAAGTGCGATAGTTAAGTTTAAGCATAAGTCTAATAAAACTGTAGTGGCAGTCTTCATCGGAGGAAATAGGATAGAATCAGCTGTAAAAAATCTTTCGGAAAATAATATTCCAAATTTTTCTTTCCCCAATCAAGCGGTCACTGCTTTAAATAAATATTACCAATGGAACATGTACCAGAATAAGGAACTGGAAATTGCCAAAGAAATTATCAATGAAGATAAAAAATCAAAAGTCAGCGAAATTGTAAGGCTAGTTCGATCAGAAGGAAGGAGGGCACTGCTTTTTTCTGAAGCTGAGAAAATTATGGAAATGTATGACATTAAAACTGTAGAAACAGGATTGTTAACTCCCAATGAAGAAGTGGCGTCCGGATACAGTTTTCCTGCTGTTGCCAAACTGGACAGCGCCAAAATATTGCACAAGACTGACAAGCAAGGAGTTATTTTAAATATAGGAAGCCAGGATGAATTAATCAAGGCGGTAAATAGAATCAGGTCTGATTTTCCCGGAGAGAATGTGGTTGTTCAGCCAATGCAAGATATCCAGACTGAACTCATCTTAGGGATTAAAAGAGATGAAATATTCGGTCCGATTGTGGTTTTTGGGCTGGGTGGAATTTATACGGAGATATTCAAGCTGGTTGATTTTATTATCCCGCCAATGAATGCTGAAGAAATAAAGAAGCGCCTATTGGAAAGTAAAATAGGGTTTCTTTTTGCGGGGGCCAGAGGAAAAAAACCGTATAATATTGACGAGATGGCGCGAATTTTATCGGGAATCGTATCCCTATCACAAGAGGCGGAAGATATTAAAGAGCTTGATATAAACCCCCTTCTAATATACAATAGCAATAAGAATTCCGTTGTGGTGGATGTAAAAATAATTTTTTAATTTTTTTTGGAATATGTCTAATAAAATGAAAATTCTTATCGTGGACGATGATGAAATGACACGAAGTATGTACACCGAAGTCTTTAACGAAGCCGGCTTTAATGTTGTCGAAGCCAAAGATGGAGTTGAGGGCCTTGATACGGCCACCAAGGAAATTCCGGATGTAATTTTCACCGGCATCATAATGCCCCGGATGGATGGGTTTTCTCTCATGGAGGCACTCAAAAAGAACGTTGCCACTGCCAATATTCCGGTGGTTATGTCTTCTCATATGGGTAGGGAGGAAGATAGGCAAAAGGCGGAGAAATTAGGAGTTAAAGATTTTGTTGTTCGTGATATGACCCCGCCCGTTAAGGTTGTGGACAGGATTAACTCGATATTTTTAAAAGGGGTAGAATATAAAGTAGAATTTAATTCCAACGCTCTGGATGCCCAGAAATTAGCAAGAGATTTGAGCTTTAATAGTAATTTTCAGTGTCCGGAATGTGATGAAAAGCTGGTTTTAAGCCTGAGGATTAAAAATGTTGAGAAACTTACCTTCGAGGCCCAGTTTGTTTGTCCTGATTGCGGATGGAAGACAAAATAATATTTGTAAATTCTAAATCCTAATATCCCCGTCTGTCGTCGCGTAGCCCAGGCTTTGTGGGCAGGTAAATTCTAAGCAGATTCCAAATTCAAATATTTAAATTTCAAGCCGTTTTTTAATCTTGAATTTTATCCGTCTGATATTATTTAGCGCTTAGGATTTTGAAGCTAGGATTTTTTTTATTTCATGATTAGATGGAGAGTAAAAGAAAAAGCAGAAACAAAAAACACAGGAGACATATCATTGCCTCCTGTAATTTTAAACCTTCTGTTTCAGCGCGGGATCAATACTGAAGAAAAAATAAATCATTTTATATCTCCGGATTATGACAGGGATGTTCGTAGTCCTTTTTTGTTTTCCCAAATGGGGACGGTTATAGAAAGAATTGGGAAGGCCAGAGACAATAAGGAGTTGGTAGTAATTTTCGGTGATTACGATGCTGATGGGATAACCTCCACCGCGATTCTAAAAGAAGCGCTGGATAATTTAGGAATTAAGTCACATATCCATATTCCCGATAAGAAGAAAGAGGGATATAGCATGAATTCAAAAGCTAATGAGGAGTTTAAGGAGATAGGCGCCAAACTCATAATCACTGTTGATTGCGGCATAACTAACAAGAAAGAAATTAAGGAAGCCAGTGAATGCGGCATTGACACTATAATCATTGATCACCACCATATTCCTGCAGAAATTCCAGATGCCTACGCTATAATTAATCCCAAAATGGAGAATTCAGGATATCCGGAAATTGACTTAGCTGGAGTGGGAGTAACTTTTAAAGTTGTTCAAGCAATTTACGAAAAATTTCTACCAGATAAAAAGGATCATCTGAAGTGGATGTTAGATATTGTGGCTATTGGCACTGTGGCAGACTGCGTACCTCTTTTGGGGGAAAATAGAATATTTGTTAAATATGGGCTAATTGTGCTTTCAAAAACAAGAAAAATAGGACTTCAGGAAATTTTTAACACAGCCAGATTAAAAATAGATGAAAATAATGTGCCGGATACTTATAACATATCTTTTCAAATTGCTCCTAGAATAAACGCAGCCGGAAGAGTAGATCATGCCAACACCGCTTATGATTTAATAATGGAAAAGAGTCAGGATCAAGCAAAGAAATTGGCATCAGAACTTGAATCAAACAATCAGAACAGGCAAAAAATGACCACAGCGACCGTCAAGGATGTGAAAATTTTGGCTGAGAAAGATTTCAAAGATGAAAAATTTATATTTGCAGTCGGAGAAGATTTCCCGATTGGCATAGTCGGACTGGTAGCTGGAAAAATTGCGGACGCTTTTAATAAGCCGACGGCCGTAATTCGAAAAGAAGAAAAGGAAAGCCAGGGATCTTTTCGCAGCATTCCCCAATTGAATATTATTGAGGCTATAGAGAAATGTTCAGAGTATCTAATTAAATTTGGGGGACATCCTCAAGCAGCAGGAATAAAAATAGCCAATGAGAATTTAGAAAAATTCCATAAAAAATTAAGTTCAGTTATTGAGAGTGAGCTTGAGGGCGTAGACCTAACCCCAGAAATTGAAATTGATGCAGAAATAAAGGCAAAAGATATTGGCATCGACCTGGTTGAGGCACTCGACAAAATAGAGCCTTTTGGAGTGGGGAATAAAAAACCGGTTTTTCTGTCCAAAGATCTTTCCGTTGAAGATCTTAATATAGTTGGTAGCAATTCCAAGCATTTGAAATTGTTTCTGCGGCCTGGAGAAAAATCTCCGAAAAAGTTTGAAGCCATTGGATTTAATATGGCCAATGAACATAAAGACATTAAAGAGGGAGATAAAATTGACGCGGTTTTCAATTTAGAACACGACGAATGGAATGGCAGCAAAAAAATACAAATGAAATTGATTGATATAAAAAAGGTCTAACTATAAATTTTGCTTGGATATAATTAAAGCACTGAGGATTTCCTCAGTGCTTTGTGCTTTAACTTTGTGAGAATTAGAAACTTCATACTACGCCGATAATGTATGCAGCAAACGAGCCTAACACAATGGAAATAATTAGGCCGAGGAGGAAAAGCGCTGTAGTCTCATGCTTTTTTTCATAAGGCAGATCCTCCTCTAATTCTCCATTTTTTACCATTTTTATAAGCCTCCTTTTTTATTTGCCCTTATAGTGTCCTAATATTTTATATTTGTCAAGAAAAAAACGGCTTAATTGAAGTGTACCCCATTTAGTAGACACAGATAAAAAAACAGCTAAGCGACAGCAAGAGCGAATAAATGATCCCTGTATTCAACAGGGGTCATTTTGTTTCTGCTCCACTGCGCACGTTCATTGTTGTA
>BDTH01000079.1 GCA_002923195.1 bacterium BMS3Abin15 | reverse complement strand
GGAGTATTTAATTGATTTCTCACTGCAACCCTCTGCGTTTGGATTTTTGAGCAATACCTTGATTTGTTCGTTTGAAAATCTTCCTGTACTCATAACTTTGTTTGCTTAATGATAATATTTTACTTCATCTGCTTTTTAAATACAAAAAGCAGACACTTTCGTGTCCACTTTTCGGGGTACAGATCAAATCGGCTGATTGAGCCGTTTTTTTAGCCTTATTAATGAGAGCTTGACCCCGCACTAATTTTGCACTGGCAAAGCCAAAATAAGCGCTCCGTGCTTGTGCAAATTTAGTGCGGGGTTGACATATTTAGTTAATTCTGCTATTCTTCAGTGTTCTTTTAAAGAATAAAAAACGCCGAAAATATAGATAAAACAAACGATTTGTTACTGAACAAGTTCAGTAACAGAAGGAGGTAATTATGAATATTACGCTTTCTACAGAAATGAATGTCTTGATTATCGCCCTTCTGTCTGTTATCAACGAGAGGATTTTTGACATGATAAAGCCCTACATCCCGTCTCTCTCAGGTAAAAAGAAAGATGAGGCAGAGGAAGCAAAGAGAAGATCAAGGCATTACATACTTTCTGCAGCGCTGGGATTCCTTATGTCAACAGTATTTATTAACTTAGTGCGTCCCATTTTCCCATTTTTCTTTGACATGGGGATAGTATCAGGACGGCTAGGTGAAGTATTAGGAATACTCAAGGGCTGTGCAGCAGTAGGACTGTTATTGGGAGCAGGTGCCGGACTCTGGAACTCCGTTTTCAGAATCATAGAGGAATTAAGAAAATGGAGAAAGGTAATAGAAACAGTAAATGGTATGGGCATTGTAGACAGAAGAGGCCATGCAAAGAAAGAAAAAACAGGATAAAATCCGCAGCGGCGGCGGAAAAAGAGGAGCGATCTAGTCTAATGACAGGTCGCTCTTTTTAATTGTCAAAAACCCAAAATAGTGCTAGAATTAGAGCATATGGGTGATAAAATTGTGATGTATACCGACGGAGGATCAAGGAATAATCCCGGGCCGGCGGCGGTTGGTGTTTTTATTGAAACACTTCGCAAGCAATACGGGCATTTTATCGGCGATAAAACTAATAATGAAGCCGAGTACGAAGCATTGATATTTGGATTAAAAAAAATTAAACAACTCGTTGGCAAAAAAAAATTAAAAAATATAGAGGTTGAGTGTTATTTAGATAGTGAATTTGTTACTAAGCAAATGAATCATGAATATAAGGTCAAGGAAAAAAATCTTCAAGGATTATTTTTGCAGGCTTGGAACCTAGTGCTGGATTTTGGCAAGGTAACATTTAGACATATCCCTCGGGAAAAGAATATAGTGGCGGACAAGATAGTTAATAAGGAATTGGACATGCAGGAGAAACAAACTAGTTTATTATAATAGTTGAGGACTATCCCAGCACTAAATTCTCCCGCCATGGCGGGACTCCGCCAGAGGCGGTGGCAAAAAAATATAAGTTCTACCACGGAATCGCCTCGCCTCGCCTCGCCTCGATTCGGTGAAGCGGGCTGCGGCTTAGTCAAATATAATTTAAAATTAATACACAGAATTGGTGTGGGATGCTCATATTTGTGACTTCTCGCTCCGCTCAAGACAAATATGGCAAAGAAAAAGAAATATACAATTTGGATTATTATCATCGTCATTATTGTCGGTGGTGTTGTGATTTCCAGATCAGGCAAAGATAAGGTTAAATACGCCACTGAAGAAGTTGAGAGAGGCACTATTGTTCAAACAGTGTCAGTAACGGGAGAAATATTGGCGACCAGCAGGGCGGAATTGGATTTTGAGGTGAGCGGGAAAGTGAAATCAGTAAGTGTAGATGTGGGTGATGAAGTAAAATCTGGCCAAGAAATAGCCAGATTAGACGACAATGTTTTAAGATATCAGTTTGTAGCGGCTCAAAGGGCCAGGGATATCCAACAGGAAAATCTGGATCTAGCCAGGCGAACCTGGGATGATTTAAAGCCGGAAGAAAAGGAAGCCAAAAAACTGGCAGTCAGGCAGGCTCAAGCTGCGGTTGAAACGGCTGGCGCGCAATTAGCCAAATCCGTGCTTTATACTCCCATCAGTGGAACAGTAGCTAAAATAGACGTTGAGGAGGGAAAGAATGTGGTGGCCGGATCAACCTTGATTGGATCAAGCACTTCATTCGCCACCATTGTCCAGGAAGGCGACTTTAAGATTGACGTTGATGTTCCGGAATCGGATATTACTAAAATAAAAATAGGCCAAAGCGCGACTGTTACATTTGACGCTTTATCTTCAGATGAAGTGTTTACCGCGAGGGTTACTGAAATAGAACCGACTTCTACTGTGATACAGGACGTAGTTTATTATGGAGTTAAATTAAAATTGGACAGCATTGATGAAAGGTTTAAAGACGGAATGAGTGTTGATGTGGATATAGATACAGCCGAAAAGCCAGATGTCCTGATGATTCCCCAAAGGGCGGTAAAGAACGGGGACCGCGTAAAATCGCCTGATGGCGGCCACGCGGCTGGTGGCAAGAAAGTTCAAATTCTTTTGGATAACGGCGAGGTAGAAAATGTTGAAGTTCAAACAGGACTTCGGGGAGATGACGGAATGATTGAAATTACTTCGGGCTTAAGCGAGGGGCAAAAGGTAGTTACTTTTGTGAGTGGGGAATAGTATCGTTGATATGTCTATAATAAATAAAAATGTGTTTAACTCCGTCGCACTGGATACAAAAACTGGCAACTTATTGATTAATAAATTGCCAGCTAAAACACGTTAATATCGGTTGGGTGCATAACTCCGTCAGTTAATATTAGCGCGCGCATTATTTCTGTTAAAATAACTTTTTTTGCTACAGGATCCGGACTTGTTATTTTAAGAATAGCGTGATCATCTGCTGCATTGAGTTTCAGATGAGGACCATCCAATATTTTTCCAAGTTTTTTTTCGATAAAAGCCAACGGCTCTAGTCCCTCTAATAATTGGTGTGAGGATTTATCTTTGCGTAATATAACATTGGAATTCTTAAAGTCGAACGTAATTTCCATAGTTGGTCTTGGGATCTCTGAGGAGTTAAGCATTTTGAGGACTATCTCCATGCCCAATAGAGTTATCTCATTGCTATCACTCATTTAAGCACCTCCCTGTATTAATGTTAAGGTTCTATTTACCCATTAAAAAACTTACTTATATTTTAGTCCAATAATAACCACATGACAAACGCACTTATCCACGCTGAAAACCTATCTAAAACTTACGGAGAGGGAGAAGTAAAAACCCGAGCAGTCTGCGGGGTTTCTTTTTCTATTGAAAAAGGGGAGTTCGTGGCTATTATGGGCCCGTCCGGATCGGGAAAATCAACCCTCATGCAAATGCTGGGGTTTTTGGACCGTCCCAGTGGAGGAGAATATTATTTTGATGGAAAAAATTCAAAAGATTTTTCTGAAGAAGAATTAGCTGACATCCGCAATAAAGAAATCGGCTTTGTTTTTCAGACCTTTAACTTGCTTCCCAGAACGACCGTTTTTGAAAATGTGGAGCTACCACTTTTGTACAACAGGAAATTGGAAACTAAGAAGGAAAATAAGAGGATTATTGAAGGTGCTTTGAAAGCGGCGATGATAGATCACAGAATAAATTATCTCTCTAATCAATTGTCTGGAGGAGAAAAGCAAAGAGTGGCGATTGCACGGGCGCTGGTGAATAATCCGGAAATTATTTTCGCTGACGAGCCAACCGGAAATTTGGATTCTAAATCAGGTCTGGGAGTTATGAAAATATTGCAAAAACTTAACAATGAGGGACACACTGTTGTTTTAGTAACTCATGAAACTTATACTTCCGAACATGCCAAAAGGATTTTGCATATGAAAGACGGAAAGATTATTTCCGATAGTCCCGTGGCAAACAGGAAAATAGCCCATGACGGGGAATTACTAAAGTAATCTCAAAAATTAAGTCTCAAATCTCAAAAATAAAAATTAAAACTTAAAAATGAGTAACCATAAGGGTAATTTTAAGGAGGAATTTTACGCGAGAGCTTATAGATATGCGATGGACATAGTTAAATTTGTAGATAAGCTGCCAAAAAGTGATAATGCATCGCAGGTTATAGGAAAACAATTATTAAGAAGTGGAACGTCGGTGGTTGCTAATTTGATAGAGGCTAAAGCTGCTAGTTCCAAGAGGGATTATATAAATTTTTATACCCACTCTTTAAAATCAGCCAATGAATCAAAATTGTGGATAGCCCTGCTAAGAGATACTAAGAAAGCCAACAAAGAAGAGGCTGATAAGTTATTACAAGAAACAAAAGAAATAGCCAATATACTTGCTGCTAGCATAATAACTATGAAAAACAAAAGAAAGCCTTAACATTTAAGATGTAATTTTGAGATTTGAGATTTTAAATTTAAGATTGTAATATGCGACTTATTAACCCAATAAAAATCTCCTACAACAATCTAATGGCGGCGAAATGGCGGTCATTTTTGACGATTTTGGGAATCATTATCGGGGTGGCGGCGGTAATTATCATTTTTTCCATCGGGCTTTCGGCCCAGCGGCTGATTTTGAGCCAGATTAAGGGACTTGGATCGAACCTAATCGGAGTTCTTCCCGGAGCTTCCGATGAAGAAGGGCCTCCGGCTGCTGCTTTTGGCATTGTCACTACGACATTGGTGTATGACGACCTTCAGGCATTGCGAAACGGAAAGAGCGTGCCTGAAATAGAAGACGGTGCGGGATACATACTGGGAACAACTACGGCAATATTTGAGGAGACCGACATTAATCTTTCTTATACAGGAACGACAGCCAGCTATATTAATGTAGAAAACTCTGAAGTTTTAATTGGTCGATTTTTCAATGAGGATGAAGAAAAAAATTTGGCGAAGGTGGCTGTTATCGGGAGCAATGTCGTAGAAGATCTTTTTAATAATGTTGATCCTTTGGGAAAAAAGATAAAATTAGGAGACCAAAAATTTGAAGTCATCGGGATTTTCAAGGAGCGGGGGTCGGCGGCTTTCGGCTTGTCCAGCCAGGATGATAGCGTTTATATTCCCTTAAAAACCGCCCAAAAATTAATTGCCGGGGTAGATCACCTGGGTTTTATCCGTTTGAAAGTAAAGGATCAACAGTTGATTGATTCTGCGATAGCTAATACGAAAATTACCTTAAGAGAGAGACATGGCATCAATAATCCTGCTAATGATGACTTTTCGGTGAGGGATCAGGCGTCGGCGCTGGACATACTGGGAAGTATTACAGACGTTCTTCGCTATTTTCTTCTGGCTATTGGCACGATATCCCTTATTGTGGGGGGCATAGGAATAATGAATATTATGCTCATTGCCGTTAATCAAAGAGTGAGAGAGGTGGGCTTGAGAAAAGCGGTGGGAGCCAAAAATAAAGACGTGGCCGTGCAATTCTTGGTTGAATCGTCGGCTATATCATTTTTTGGTGGGGTGGCGGGCATTATTTTAGGAATCCTGGTATCTTTTCTAATAGCTTTTGGGGCTCAAAAAGCAGGATTCGATTGGAAGTTCATAATTTCGCCCTGGTCCATTGTTGTTGCCGTCGTGGCTGCTATTTTAATAGGAATTATTTTCGGATCATATCCCGCCCGCAAAGCATCAAGAATATCACCAATGGAAGCACTAAGATACGAGTAGAATGTATTATGTAGAAAGTATTATGTATTAAAAATCTCATCCTGAACTTGATTCAGGATCTCTAGATTCCGGATCGAGTCCGAAATAACAAGGAGTTTAACAAAGAAAAAAAGCGCAGAGCTTGGAATTATCCAAGATGCACTTCTGACTGGAAATAATAAGTATTGAGTTATGATTCTTTTCTTAAATCGCTGAATATTCCGAGAACAAGAGCAATAAAGAAGATTGTTGTCATAATGCAATATAGTAGGAAGTATCCCGTAACCCATATGGGCCAAATGACAGCAACCCATATTTTTGTAACCCTGCTTTTGAAAAGATCATGCCTGGAAAATTTTTTCCAGTAGATTTCTGTCAATGCGTCATCGTGATAGGGTGTAAAAGTATCAGATCCGATATCATTCATAACTCGATGAATATTGCTGCAAAGATAAGAAGCAGGGAATTTCCACTTAGCTTCAGTGGCCAGGCAAATCAATGTTATTACAACATAAATCAATATTAAAATACTCATTTTCTCCCTCCTTTTTTTGTGTTTGTTTTATGACTGGCAATAATAGCATAATCCATTAAAAAAGTCAAGTGTTTCACGAACTAACAACATCAATAAGATTAGCTCTGCGAAACCTCCGTTCCAATATAGGAAGGACTGTTTTGTCGTTGACGGGAATTGTCATTGGAGTGGCTTCGGTGATAATCATTTTGTCATTGGGAGCCGGGATAAGAAATTTTATTGTCGGGCAGGTTGAAACATTTGGGACAGACGTAATTGAGATTGAAATAAAAGTTCCCAAAACGAAGCAAACATCAGCTCAGAATTTCGGAGGACAAGTCGGAGGAGCGCCAATCACGACCCTTAAAAAGGAAGATATTGAAGCAATGGCTGATATTGATAACATAGGCGCCTGGTATGCAGGGATTATAAGCCAGCAAGTGACCAGCTATCTGGATAAAAACAAGCAGGCGATTATATTCGGAACCTCTGCGCAAATAGCCGAGGTTGATAAGGGAACTGAATTTGAATCAGGACGCATTTATACCGAGGAGGAAGACCGGGAATTAAAACAATTTGTTGTTCTGGGAAGTGAAGTAAAAAAAACTTTTTTCGGAAGCAGTGACACTGTTGGGCAAATAATAAAAATAAAAGGGCAGTCATACAGAGTTATTGGAGTTCTCAAGAAAAGAGGCGCAGTCGCAGGTTTTGATTGGGATAACTTAATTTATATGCCACTAGGAACGTTGCAGAAGAAAATTATGGGAGTGGACCATGTTCAATTTGCAATGCTTAATATCAAGGATATGTCCAAGGTAGAAATGACAATCCAAGAAGCGGAAGAAGTTGTAAGGGCGCGCCATAATATTGACAATCCGGAAGACGATGACTTTGCCATTATGTCTATCGCGGAAAGCATTGAGCTTATTGACAAGGTTTTTTCAGCTATAAATATTTTACTTCTGGTCCTTACCTCAATATCTCTTATTGTCGGGGGCGTGGGAATTATGAATGTTATGTATGTTTCAGTAGTAGAAAGGACTCCCGAGATTGGACTTCGAAAATCTATCGGCGCCAGAAACTCCAGCATACTGAATCAGTTTCTTTTTGAAGCAGTATTTTTAACACTGCTAGGAGGACTGGCAGGAATTATTATCGGAGTCTTGGTGTCTTATGGAGCGGAACTTGCCGCTTCTCGATTTGGATTTTTCTTGAAATTTTCAGTAACTATACAGTCAATTATAATTGGTTTTGGATTTTCGGCGGCGGTAGGGATACTTTTCGGATATTATCCTGCTCGTAATGCTTCTAAATTGAGTCCTATGGAGGCATTAAGAAAGGAGTAGTGCCCAACCCGCCTCGCATCGACGAGTGTCTCCGCGAGTCGAGGCGGGTGGAAGCGTTGAGAAAGGAATAGGCGGGCAAGTGATTGAGTCAGTATTTAAATCATGATTATAATCATGATTTTTTTAAATAAAAAACTGGCAGTCGCTTAGTTCAGCGAACTGCCAGCAGGTCGTATGAGGCTAGGTTTTTATAAGTTCTACTATTGCAGCGTTGGATGAGGGCGACAAATGAATGGCTGATATTGTTGCCGATCTGCTTGCTAACACTTTATTTCCAGATAAGCATCGTAAGCCTATTTTTAAACCTTTTTTTAGCCAGCCCCTCTTCTAGTTTACTAAATTTATTTTCCCATTTTTATCTAACCTAAACAACACATTCTTGGAAACATCTAAAACTTTTTTCACAATAGCCCTCCCTTTTTATTGGTTTTTAAGTTTTATCTTATTATGTATTCATGTTTTCAATATGAAGTATTATCACAAAGCCAGTAATATGTCAAGTATTGTCATATTTTTTGCGTATGATACTATGGAATAACTTGTTAAAAAATTTGTACTAGATTAACGGTCAAGAAAATTAATTTATTGTCATCCTGAATTTAATTCAGGATCTCTGGATTCCGGATTAAATCCGGAATGACATACAATATATATTATGGAAAATCAAGAACCATTATTAATCCCAGAGGAATCAAAAACTTCAAAAAGCAAAAAAGACTGGAAAGTTGAGTTAATGCTTTTTTTAATTCTGGGAGTTTTACTGGGAATTGTAATCAAGACCGAAGCTAGCAAAAGAATAACCATGGGATATGAAGATTATAAGACTCCGCTGGGCGAGCAAGTTTACAGCGTTAATGAAATACAAAAGGAGTTGGCGGAAAAAGCAAAGGAGGAGTCGACCGACGAAGGAACTGTTCCTGCTACTGATCCGTTAGGTGGAACATGCGGTAATTAATGAACCGATGCGAAACTACGAAACGTTTTCGAATCTACGAACAAAATAGTTTAACAATATAATAATATAAATACTATGGCGGAAGAAAAAAAGGTTGAAGATACTTCAACAGAAGAGAATAAGGATAAAAAAATAAAAAATTTAATTGCCCTGGCTATTTTATTGGGAGGGCTTTTTGTCGGCAGTATTTTTGTTGATGTGGTTCAATTAATAAAAGGAGGAGGTTATTCCCAGAAAGCATTAAGCCAAATTGATGTTTTTGGGTCAGCTGGAAAAACCTGGGTGGCCTATCCCGACCCTATAGTTAATGTTCAGGTTTTGACAGACGAAAACTGCGACAGCTGTAATCCCGAAGAAACATTAGTGCTGTTGCGCCGCATACTGCCAACTATTTCGGCGGTAAAAGTAGACCAGAATTCGGAAGAGGGAACAGCAATGTTAGCTGATTTAAATATTAAAGCGTTGCCGGCTTATATAT
>BDTH01000078.1 GCA_002923195.1 bacterium BMS3Abin15 | reverse complement strand
CTCGGTCTACAAAGAAAAACTCCCGCTTAATGCGGGGGTTTTGCTTTTGTAATTTTGAAAGAGAATCGAAGGGCGTGAGTAGAAAGCGAGCGAGCGCAGCTTTCTGTGTGTAGCGCCCAGACTCCGAGTCGGAGCGAGGAGGATTCTCCCGCCTCGACTCGCGGAAACGCTACGTCGACGCGAGGCGGGCCTTAGGGCTACAAATTTCCTCAGCGATTAAACAGCTTATCCTATGGCTGTTTTTTGTATTGTGAAAACAATTGATTATTAGTATACTTGAGATAATAAATTTTTTCTTAAAAAATTATTCTATGATAAAAGCGATAATATTTGATTATGATGGCGTGATAGTCGATTCTTTTGTAAGTGTCTTTGAAGTTTACAAGGGCATCTGTAAACATTTTAATGTAGCTTGTCCCGCGACTATTGATAAGTTTAGAAAAGTTTATGGCTATAATTATACTGAATGTTTAAAAAACTTAGGCATTCAAGAAGAGGATTTTGAGGAGGCTAATACGATTTATATAAGAGAAATTGTTAAAATGGAACACGGCGTTTTTGAGGATATAGTAGATGTAATAAGAGAATTAGCTAAAAAGTATAAAATTTATTTAGTATCCGCTTCGCATAGCGATGAGATTCTTTCAAAGTTAGAAAGGTTCGGTTTAATAAATCTATTTGAAAAAATTTATTGTGGGTCAGATAAGAGAATTCATAAGAGTGATATGGTGACTGACTTGGTGCGGAAGTATAATTATTCATTGAATGAGGTTGTCTTCGTAGGTGATAGGGCTATTGATTATGAAGCTTCGAGGAAAGCTGGGATAGATGATAATAATATTGTATTAGTAGGCTATGGTTGGGGACTTGATAAAAATAAAATTGGCAAAGCTAAGGTAGCGAATAATCCTAAAGATATACTTTATTTTATCGGCAAAATTTAAATAAATTAAATATTTTTCACACAAATCTCAGTTCGAATATCCTTCATAATCTAGCCAAAGATCTATATACTGTTTCCATTCCCAACTGGCACTTAAAACATCTAAACAACACTATCTTCTAATAAGCCGCTATTTATCAATCCTCCCAAATTACTCCCATTTCCCCCAAAACCTTCCACAATTCTATGGGAATACCTCTTTATTTGAGCCCGTAGGCTTGCTACGGGGCATTTTATGCTATAAAATAAATACATTATGCCTAACATTTAATACAAGTTTTGTGGATGTTCAAGAAACCCTTTCTGACTTCAGAAAAAAAATTAATATAGAAATTGAAAGCCACTTAGATAAAGCTATCAAAGAAACTGGTCGAAAAGACGCCTTGACAGCTGATACGTTGAAATATGTTAAAAAATTCACCTTGTCCGGAGGTAAGAGGTTAAGAGCAGCTTTAATGTATTATGGATACCTGGCAGTGGGAGGAAGAGAAAGAAAAAAAATGCTTCAAGCCGCGGTCAGTGTTGAATTGATACATGTGTTTTTATTGATCCATGACGACATAATTGATAATGATAAAAAACGCCATGGAGTCGATACGGTTAGTTTCAAATATCAAAAACTAGGAAAAAAGATTTCGCCCCAAAGTGATTATGAGCATTTTGGTAATTCTATGGCTATTATCATCGGCGATATAGTAGGCGCCATAGGAAGCCAGATAATTTTTGATTCCAAATTTGACACCAAGTTTGTTTTTAAAGCCCTTACTAAACTTCAAGAAATTATATCCATGACTGGCATCGGACAATCAAAGGATATTTACATGGAATATATAGGTAAGGCCACCGAAAGAGAAATTCTCAAAATGTACGAATACAAAACTGCCAAATATACTATAGAAGGCCCACTCCATCTAGGAGCATCCCTGAACGGAGCTAGTGATAATGTTTTGGAAAACTTCAGTGAATACGCGATACCCATAGGGACTGCCTTTCAAATTCAAGATGATATCCTGGGAATTTTCGGCTCGGAAAAGAAAACAGGAAAGTCAGTGGGATCAGATATTGAAGAAGGCAAACAGACTATATTAGTTGTTAAGGCCAGGGAAAAGTCAAACAGCAAACAAAGAAAACAAATTGATGAAATTTTAGGAAAAAAGAATGTAACAGCTAAAGATATTGAAAAATTTCAGGAAATAATCAAAGAAACCGGATCACTTGATTACGCTGTGGACTTGGCAAGAAAATTAATTAATCGAGGCAAGAAAAATATAAAGAAGATGAATATTGATAAAGAGGCTAAGACTTTTCTGATTGGCATAGCGGACTATATGGTCCAAAGAGAATTATAATAAAGTATATTTATGACAAATAATAATTTACCCCCACACCATAGTGTTAAAAATATGATTTTTCGGAAAAATAATAAAAAATTAAAGCCCAGTACTTCTAAAAACATAAGCAAGGATTTATGGTGTGAGGGTTTACCAATCCACGTAGCTATTATCCCGGATGGAAACCGGCGTTGGGCGCTTGAACAAAAAGTTGACCCTTGGGAGGGCCATGAGGCGGGAGCGAAAAATACGGAAGAGATAATAAAAAAGGCTTCTGATTTAAGAATAAAACAATTATCCATTTGGGGTTCATCCATAAATAATCTAGAGAAGCGCCCTATCAATGAAAAACGCGCCCTTCTGGACATATATGAAAGATATTTTTCTAAATTAATCAACGGCGAGGATATTCATAAAAATGAAACTAGAATTAGTGTGATAGGCAGGTGGGAGGAATATTTTCCCGAATCACTGAAGAAAATTTTTAAGGAGGGCATAGAAAAAACAAAAAATTATAAAAAACGTTTTATCAATATTTTTTTAGCCTACAACGGAGATGACGATATGCTTGAGGCGGTGAAAAAAATCGCTAAGAAATACGATTCTGCCGATAAAGTTACAGCCGAAACTATAAAGGAAAATTTAATGACCAAAGATCTCCCCCCTGTTGATTTATTGATTCGAACAGGCGGGGATCCTCATCTTTCTGTTGGTTTTATGATGTGGGACATAGCCAACGCCCAGCTTTATTTTTCAAAGAAATTTTATCCTGACTTCAATGGAGATGAATTTGAAAAAGCTATCAGAGAATATCAGAATAGAAAAAGAAGAATGGGGAAATAAATCTCTAATTATAACAATCAATACATTAGATATATGAAAAAAATTCTCTTCATTTTACTTATCTTTATCGCACTGCCGATCATTGTGTCTAGTCAAGAAAAGAAGCAAGCGGCATATTTTTATGCTGATTGGTGTCCGCATTGCCAGCAGGTGGATAAATTTTTTACAGAGAAGGGATTTTATGATAAATACGATGTCAAGAAATTTAATATAGATGGGGGAGAAAATAAAAAGTTATTAGCTCAAGTATATCTGGATAATGGATATAAAAAGTATAAAGGCATACCAGTAATTATAATCGATGACAAATTAATAGCAGGAGATGTTAATATTATCAATAGCTTCGAAGAAGAAATAGAAAAGTCTAGAGGCACTGTTTTGAGTATAATAGAAAAGGCTAGAGGAAATATTGGAGGTGCGACAACCAACAACATATCTCTTACTGTTTTAGTTGGTGCGGCGCTAGTCGATGCAATTAATCCCTGCGCTTTCGCGGTATTGATTATCCTTATAGCAACAGTTATAAGCGCCCGGGGAAGAAACCAGGCTTTGGCTACGGGACTTTTATTCGCCGCGGCGGTTTTCGTTTCCTATTTCTTGATGGGGCTCGGTCTTTATAAGGTGGTAACCGTTTTTAGCCTCCCTAAAATAATTTCTATTGTAGTGGGAGTACTGGCAGTTCTTATCGGACTGGCTAATCTGAAAGACGCTTTCTGGCACGGAAAAGTATTTTTAATGGAAGTCCCGATGAGCTGGCGGCCGAAAATGAAGTCCATATTAAAAGGTGTTACTAGCCCGCCGGGGGCGATAATCGCCGGTTTTCTGGTTAGTTTATTTCTACTTCCCTGCACCAGCGGACCATACATAGTTATACTGGGACTTTTAGCGGAAAAAGTGGAATTAGCCAAAACAATACCTCTGTTATTTTTATACAACTTCATTTTTGTTCTTCCTATGATCTTGATAACTTTGGCGATGTATTTTGGATTGCGAGCCGGAAAGCTTGAAGAATGGAGAATGAAAAACATTCGTTTGCTCCATGCGGTTGGAGGAACTATAATGTTAATAATAGGAATATATCTTATCAATACTTGGATATAGCGGTTGAATTTCTAATTAAGAATTTCCCCGCCCGCAGCGCCTAAGCGCAGCTTTGGCGGGCGCGGTAACCTCTAAACAAATCCTAATTTTTAAATTCTTAAATCGTAAATCTTGATTTTTAGGATTATGGAGTATAAACTTTTCCCATTCCCCCCCTCCCTGGATAGGGAGGGGAACTAAAGGGGAGGGTTGATAAATAGGATATTTCAACACCCCCTCTTTATCTCCCCCTCATCTGAGGGGGAGAAGGATAAGGAAACAAAATAATTATTAAGCTAAAAATATGGCACTAGAGCTTACTGACAAAAATTTCGAGGCGGAAGTATTAAAAAGCGACAAACCAGTGCTAGTTGATTTTTGGGCCCCTTGGTGCGGACCTTGCCAGGTAATGGGTCCGATTATTGACGAGCTGGCAAAAGAAATCGGCGATAAAGCCAAAGTGGGAAAACTTAATGTTGATGAAAACCAGGACACTGCCTCTAAACTCGGAGTAATGTCTATTCCAACAATTAAAATCTTTAAGGGTGGAGAAATAGTCAATGAGTTTATCGGCGTGCAGAATAAGGATGTGTTGAAAAAGAATTTAGAAAAAATATAATTTTGTTACTGAACTTGTTAAGTAACACTTGCCCGCCTCTAGAGGGAGTTACTTAACGAGCAAATTATTTATTATGTATGACTTAATTATCATCGGGGCTGGCCCAGCGGGGTTGAGTGCTTCAATATATGCCTCCAGGTATAAGCTTAATCATGTTATTATCGGCAGTGAAATTGGCGGGCAGGTTGTTGAGGCGTCGAAAATTGAGAATTACGTCGGTTTCGAATCTATTTCCGGAAAGGAGCTAATGGAGAAATTCCGGAAACAGACTGAAAATTTAGGCGGAGAAATTATTCAATCATGCGCCGATAAAATAAAAAAGACGGCATGCGAAAAGCGCACTACGAACGCGCCCATGCGAAAAGAAAAAGAAGAATGTTTTGAAGTTTTTACCGAAGACGGAAAAAGTTATGAGGCGAAAAGCATCATTTTATCATTAGGAATGAAACCCAGGAAAATGAATATTCCAGGAGAAGATAAATTTATTGGAAAGGGAATATCATACTGTGCCACCTGCGATGCTACGTTTTACAAAGGGAAAGACGTAGCTGTTATCGGAGGCGGAGATGCGGCGGCAATGGCAGTCACGCATTTAAGTGAATTTGCAAACAAAATATATCTTATTTATCAAGAAGGAGGTATTGTTTGGAATCCGACCAGAGGAGAAGAGTTGGAGAAGAATAAAAAGATTGAAATGCATTCCTGCAGTAACATAACGGAAGTGAAAGGAACTGAAAAAGTGTCGGGATTAGTGTATGAGTGTGGAGAGGGTAATAAGGAACTTTCTGTTGAGGGCGTGTTTATTGAAATAGGAGCAGTTCCAGGAGTAGCTATCGCTAAAGAAATTGGCGCGGAAACTGATGAGCAAAATTACATTAAAATTGACCACACCCAAGCCACGAATGTCGAAAATGTTTATGCAGCGGGAGATGTTACTACCGGATCTAATAAATATCGCCAAATCGTTACAGCGGTGGCTGAAGGTGCAGTAGCAGCTGGCAGTGTTTATAAAAAACTGAAGCTAGGTAAAAAATAACGGAGGTGTTTTTAAAAATATTTTCCTTTGTGTTATAATAAGTATGCGAAAAGCGCTCGCTCGCACTATGTACTTGCGAAATGCGAAAGCGCACATACGAACGGGTTCGTAGATTCGTATTTAATTCGTAGTTTCGTATCGGTTTTTATGAAGATATATAAACGAAAAATAGACATAGAAAGTAAGGCTCAGGTTGAATTTATTGATATAACGGATAAGGTGCAAGAGGTAGTTGATAATTCCGGCATTCGCGAAGGACAAGTTACGATATACGCTCCCCACACCACAATGGGGATTGTGGTTAATCACAATGAATCAATGCTGACTCAGGACTTTATGCGTGTCTTATATAAGCTTGTGCCGATAGATGACCAGTATTCCCATGACTTGTTTGAGTTGAGAAGAAGTAAAATGGCTGACGGAAGAAGTAATGGGCATTCTCATTGCAAATCAATGTTAGTGGGAATAAGCGAAACAATTCCAGTGGAAAAGGGGAAGCCGATGATGACAGAAAGACAAAGTATTTTTGCAGTTGAATTTGATGGGGCAAGAACGAGGGATATAACTGTTCAGGTAATAGGGTTATAAAATTAAATATCAAAAATAAAATATAAAAATTTTGGTATCGTTTCGCGATTATATTTTTAAAAATAAGTCGTGATCCCGCCTTGGCGGGAGAACACATTAATTTTGCTTTTTTATTTTTTATTTTTACATTTTTAGATGAGTAGATTAGTTAATGATTTAATTAAGAATGGCTATTTAAAAACCGATATTATTATTGATGCTTTTTCTGAAATACACAGAGTTAATTTTATTCCCAAAGAATTAGAAAGTGAAGCAGGGGCCAATATTCCTCTTCCTATCGGCTATGGGCAGACAATCTCTCAGCCGTTGACTGTGGCTTTAATGCTGGAGCTTCTGGATCCGGGGCTGGGACATAATATACTGGATGTAGGAAGTGGATCAGGGTGGACTGTCGCGCTGCTTTCTAGTATCGTCGGCACTAAAGGAAAAGTGACGGCTGCCGAAAGGATTCCAGAACTTTATGAATTTGGTAAAAAAAATGCAGATAAGTTTAATTTTGTTAAAAAGGGTATTGCCGAATTTTATAATATCGACGGGAGTAAAGGTTATGAAAAAAATTCTCCTTATGATCGCATAATAGTATCAGCTATGACTGAGGATATTCCCAGGCCGCTTAAGGAACAGCTGAAGGTGGGAGGCAAAATGGTTATCCCAGTACATAATGATATATGGTATATAGAAAAAAAGGGGGAAGATGATCTTTACATAGAGAAGTACTCCGGATTTTCTTTTGTCCCTCTTATTCATAAATCTAATGATTAGTATGAAAAATAAGAAAATAATTATTTTTCTGGTTATTCTTGCGTTTGTTGCAGGAAGTTTTTTTTATTTTTCTAACAGAGTTTATTATTCCCACGGAACCTCTGGGCAA
>BDTH01000077.1 GCA_002923195.1 bacterium BMS3Abin15 | reverse complement strand
GGTCAGATAGGAATGGATTAGACAGTCTCCTCTGTTAGAGAATAAAGTCAATTTCTGATAATAAAACAAGATTATTCATTTGACACCCTTAACATGAAGTTAATAAGATAATAGAAGAGCATATAACTAATACCAAAAGTTGTGCTGATTCCATAATCTGTCGAAATATAAGGGAATTCTCATATGAAGGTCTTATTTATCTGGCCAAAGGGATTTGATACACATTACGTATTGCCTCTGGCCTTCGGGTATCTGACAAGCAATCTTGATCACTCGAAGCATGAAATAAAGATAATTGACTGTTCTCTTCATAAACTGACCTCAGATAAGCCCGAGTTGAGAAAGGAAATTAGCAGTTTCTGTCCCGATATCGTTGGTGTTTCCTGCTGGTCAACAACATATCTGGAAGCTATTAAAATCCTGGAGACGGTGAAGTCAATCGATGAAGACATTATTACCGCTATGGGAGGCGTCCACGCAACGACCTATCCTGACCGGACAATGGAGCATAAGGAGATTGACTTTCTTTTCCGGGGCGAAGCGGAGGTCTCATTTCCTGTATTTCTTGACGAATTAGCTAAGGAGCATCCGAACTATGAAAATGTCTTGGGATTAATATATCGTTCCAATAGTTCAATAATTAATAACCCTCCTGAGCGCAGAGATAATATTGATGAAATTAAATGGGCTGATTATGATGCAATTGATTTAGAAGGGTATATCAACTCTGGATACCGGCTGCATACAACAATAAAAAGGAATGCTCCTGTCTGGGTGACCCGTGGATGCCCCTATCGCTGTACTTTTTGTACTGCACCGCTCCAAAATGGAAAAAAGGTTCGGACGCACTCGGTAGAATATATGGTAAGACTTGTCAAACATCTTTATGATGAAAAAAATATCAGGCAGATAAATATTATTGATGATAATTTTACTTTTCACACCGAATATGCAAAAGAGTTTTGTAGGGCTATAATCGCTCTTAACCTGAAGGACTTGCGATTCAATACCCCTAACGGTATCCGAGCTCAGCGGACTGACAAAGAGTTGCTGAATTTAATGTGGGAAGCAGGGTGGCGAAGTCTTATTATTGCACCGGAAAGCGGTTCTAAAAAAGTCCTTAAAAAAATGCAAAAAGATCTCGATCCTGACATTGTGCCGGAGAAAGTGAAAGAAATCCGTGAGGCAGGTTTGAAGTGCAGTGGATTTTTTATTATCGGTTATCCTGATGAAACATTAGAAGATATGAAAGAAACAGTGAGTTTAATTAAAAAATGCAGGTTTAATTTCTTTTTTCTCAATAACTTTCAACCGCTGCCAGGGACTCCCCTGTATGATGAGCTTGTCCGTAAAGGGGAAATTGAAGATGGATTAATGCCAGGAAACTTTTCCGACGGCGTACGTGCTTATACTCCCAAAGCATTACGAACTGTTAATTTCCCCAAGCTTGTACTGATGTTATATCTCAATCTAGCATTTCGTGAACCTTTAAACATTCCATATATGATAACTCAAGTAAATCCTAGAATGATCGTTGAGAAAGTTTGGGTCAATTTAAAACAAATGATTTTACATTGGGGCAGATCTAAATCAAACAAGTTATCTGAAGTCGAAACTAAAAGTCAGATAAAGAGCTGACAGTTTCTCTTGATATTCATCAAATAAGTAAGATATACTTTTAGGAATACGTGTGATTTCCTAAGAGCAGAAAATGCGATAAATTTTTTGCACGAAGTTGCTTGGCAGAGAGGCGTTTGCCATAACTAAATAAAAAAACGCATTTGATAATATTACATTGTCGTTACGAGAGCCGGAAGTATGGCAATCTCACTTAATAAAAGCAGGATTACCTCGAAGTTTCACTTATCGCAATGACGGTTAACATTAATGAGTCTGTATTAGTTCAAATCAAACTTCAATAAAAGGTAACAGGAATTATGAAAACCTTGATAGACAATTTGTATTCCTGGCAAGAATGTACTGAATTTGATATAGAAAAGATCCAGGAACTATATAGGGAATGCGTTAGCAAGAGCCAGGTTGACCTGATTGGTTCTTTTGGTTTTGGCAGAGCTGTTGCTGTAAATGCTGAAGGAATGTACATATACACATCCGATGGCCGGCAGATACTTGACTTTACCGGTGGTATCGGAGTACTTAATCACGGCCATAACCATCCTCGGATACTTGCCGCCCGTATAGAGTATCAGAAACAGAAAAAAATGGAAGTTCATAAAAACTTTTTGTCACAGTATATTGCCGGATTAAGTCATAATATAAAAAAACTTCTGCCCGAAGATTTAGATATAAGTTATTTTTGTAATTCAGGAGCTGAAGCAGTAGAAGGTGCGGTAAAACTTGCTTACAAATACCATGATGCAAATAGAAAATATGTTCTCCACGCTGACATATCTTTCCACGGTAAACTGCTGGGGGCTGCAGGATTAACAGGATCACCGGAACTGGACTATAAGTTTCCAACTATTCCAAATATAGAATCCTTCGAGTATAACAATATTGAGAGTGTTAAAGATGTTGTTTCGAAGATTCGTCAGCCAAACGGGGAATCTGATATCTATGCCATAGTCCTTGAGCCTTTAAATGCAAGCACTCTCAGAGAATGTTCTGAGGAGTTCTTAAAAGAACTGAGAGGGATTTGTGATAGCGAGGGAATTGTTCTTATTCTTGACGAGGTATACACTGGCTGGGCCAAGACCGGTGAACTATTTAATTTTATGAAAAAAGGTGTTATTCCTGACATAGTTACTTTTGCAAAATCATTTGGAGGCGGTAAGGCCTCAATATCAGGTTATACCACCCGTACTCCATTTTACCGTCAGGCATATGATAATCTAAACGACGCAACCTTACACAGTACAACCTTTAATGGTTTTGGTGAAGAATGTATAACGGCTATGGAGGCAATTAATATTATTGTTGAGGACGATTATGTTGGCAAGTCAAAAAGAATTCACCAGAGGTTGAGTAGTGGTTTAACGAACCTTCAGGGGGAATACCCGGAATTTATAGAAGAAGCTAGAGGTAGCGGGGCGTTACATGGAGTTCTTCTTAATAGAGATATCAATCCCTTTCTTAAGTCTTTAATCAGTTTTCTGCCTGCAAAGGTGTTTAAAGATGAGCTGTTTGTATCTAAATTAATTACAGGATCTGTTATTTCCGAACTTTTTAATACGCACAATATTTTGACTTTCTATGGTTCCAATAGAGAAATTCCTCTTATTATTTCCCCTTCCTTGATAGTAACAGATGAGGAACTGGACAGGTTTCTCGATGCCTTAGACAAAACTTTGGCAATCGGTAAGCGCAAACTGATTATGAGTTTTTTAAAACAAAAAGTTTTGAAAAAATAATTGTATCAATATAAGAAAGCAAGTTAGTTCAGGAAGCTTATGTGGAAGAGTGTTTTGACAGGTATTATTTTGGAAAATATTGAAACCTTAAGACATTATCAGATTATGAAAGATCAAAACAGTAATACTGTCGAGAGTATCTTTCAGTATGTCTCAGGTGTCATATCAACCCTTCCCTGGTATTTTCGTCTACCGGTCATTATGCTTGCAAATATAATCGGACTGCTTTGCCTGATAACAACCGGACATAACTTGGACCTGCTTTCTTCTGAAAAACGCTCGTCGTATCTACGGCGTGTTCGATTCATCCCTTTATTCGGCATGTTAAATAAGTTAGTGCGTTCTATGGCTTTTTTAAGGCTGTTTGACTGCCTTCCTTTAGAACCAGATTACTCGAAATAGTTTCAATGTTCAGAGAAACTAGACAATAACTATGCAAAATTCGATTCTAGCTCCGGGAAACTATATACAAGATACTTACAGTTGTCAGTATCTTATAGTCGGGACCGGTGCCGGAGGCAGTGTAGCAGGGGCATTGCTAGCCGAAGCCGGACATGATGTAATTTATCTGGAAGAGGGAGGATATTATCCGACTGAATTCTATACCTCCAATATCAGCGAAATGACCTCACTTCTTTATCGAAATCAGGGAGTGTTCCCCTTTCTCGGCAAACCATCCATTGCCTTTGCTGAAGGTTGCTGTGTTGGTGGGGGCACCGTCATTAACGGCGGGCTCATTTGGCGAACTCCTTCTTGGATTCTTGATGAGTGGCAGAATGATTATGGCCTGGAAGGGTATAGCAATAAGGAACTGATAAAGCATTTCGAGACTGTTGAGAAAGATATGCATGTAATAACATGTGAACCAGAGGAAAAGGAAAACCTTGATTCGCTAAAACTGCTCAAGGCTTCGGAAGAGTTAAGCTGGAAATATGTGATGGTCCCCCGAGCTGTTAAAGATTGTATAAATAATAATTTGTGTCCCACCGGTTGTCCAACAGGAGCAAAACAAAGCACTCTTGAGAATTATATCCCCCGATCCATAAAAAATGGTGCTCGTATTTTTTCGAGATGTCGTGCGCTTAAAATTATCCATTCCGACAGGAAAGCCAAAAAAGTTATAGCCCGTGTAATGGGTGAAGAATCAAAGCATATAGAAATATTATTTGATCACTTGGTGCTAGCCGGCGGTGCCGTTCAAACACCTCACCTTCTCCATCGCAGCAGAATTTCCAGTATGGCTGGCCGCAACCTTCAGTTCCATATGAATCTGAAGGTTGTTGCCCGTTTTAAAGACAGGATCGATGCAGAGAAGGGCACAATATTTACTGTGCAGGTACAGGAGTTTAGTCGTGAAGGTCTTTTGATCACAGCCTCAAATATGAAACCTCACTATATAGCTATGGCACTTTCTCATTATGGTAATGGCGTTATCAACTCGGTATTAGAAGATTATCAGAACCTGGGCATTTTTGCGTTAATGGTACGCCCTAAAAGTATTGCTCATATCATAAGCAGAATTGGAGATCAGCCATTAGTATTATACCGGTTTCATCCTGATGACCTGTCAAAAATCAGAGTTGCTTTAAGAAGAACAGCCAATATACTATTTCAGGCTGGAGCGATTGAACTGTATATGCCGATTGCCGGAATTGAGAAGGTTAAATCACTTCATGAACTGGATAAAAAACTTGACAGCATGCATCCTGAAAAACTTGAGATTATTACTGTTCATGTTATGGCTTCATGTCCTATGGGACCTGATCCTGCCACCTCTGTAGTTAATCCAGATGGTAAATTGTGGAATATGAAAAATATATTAGTTGCAGACGCGAGCATATTGCCTTCCAATATTGGCACGAGTCCACAGGGAACTATTATGGCATTCGCCCATGAGATTATAAATAGACATATATAAAAAGATGCACATCTTTACTGCTATGAATATCTGATATTATGTATTGCTGTCTATAAAAGGTCTGACCTTTTCCAGGACAATCTTAAAGGCATAGCTTTCGCAAATAATTCTCCTGTATTTTTTCAGAGCATCCATCCCCTGCAATCTGATATTTGATTGTTTTTCTGGTTACCGGAGTAAACCTTTGGCGTGGAAATACTCAAATAACAACCGGGCAGCATGATCACCTGCCTGTGCATCCGGATGAATACCCTCAAAAAGCACCATTTTCTCCCAGCCTTCAGGAGCATTTTCCATCGTATCAATGACATCAACATCTAAATTCTGGAATAATGTATCGTAATCATTATCGGTCCATCTCCAGTTGAGGACAAGGAAATAAGCGCCATGCTCATTGCTGTAATTATTCATTTCCTGA
>BDTH01000076.1 GCA_002923195.1 bacterium BMS3Abin15 | reverse complement strand
CCTACTCCGTCCGTTACCCAGTCCCCGCTTTCCATATTAGTCATGGTGCCCGTATAACCGCTTCCGGAAGAATCAGCCGTTGTTGTATTGCCGGTTCCTTCATCAAATTCCCAATGGCCAACTAAGCTGGAAGTAATGTCAGCGCTGGCATTATTCGGCATGGATAAAATAATCAGGAATAGAAAAGAAAAAACCAACAACAAGAATACTCTTGTTTTGGATTTTTGAAATTTAATTAATTCTTTTCTTGTTCGCATGATGGATTATGAATTTTGGAGTCGTTTTTGTTCGCTATTTTATACTGGTTTTATTATATTACAAATCCAATACATTGCAATAGTTATTTATTCCCCGCGATTTCCTCTGCTACATTGTTCGGGACTTCGCTATAATGCCCGAATTCCATCGAGTAATTAGCTCTTCCCTGAGTCATGCTTCGAAGCTGGGTGGCATAACCGAACATGGAAGCCAAAGGAACTTCTGCGCTGATTTCCTTGACTGCAGCATTTCCTTCTCCTCTGTCATTTATCTCTTTAATAATTCCTCGACGAGAGTTTAAATCTCCGACCACATCTCCCATAAACCGCTCTGGGGTGGTTACTTCTACTTTCATTATTGGCTCTAATAAAACTAGCTTGGCCCTTCTGGCTGCCTCTTGAAATGCCATAGATCCTGCAATTTTAAAAGCCGATTCTGAAGAGTCTACATCATGAAATGAGCCATCATAAAGCGCGGCTTTAACATCAACCACTGGGTATCCGGCCAATACTCCATTATCCATAGCTTCCTTGATACCTTTTTCTACAGCCGGAATAAATTCTTGAGGGATAACCCCGCCCTTAATCTCATTAAGGAATTCGTAGCCTTCTCCAGGCTCTTGAGGTTCAACTCGAAGCCAACAATGCCCATACTGTCCCCGACCACCCGACTGGCGGATATATTTTCCTTCCGCTTCAGCTTTGGATTTAATAGTTTCCCTATAAGCTACCTGCGGCTGTCCGATATTGGCCTCTACTTTAAACTCCCTCCTCATTCTATCCACGATAATATCCAAATGAAGCTCTCCCATTCCAGAAATAATAGTTTGTCCTGTTTCTTCATCAACTCTAACTCTGAAAGTTGGATCCTCTTCTGCTAGCTTCTTAAGTGCCAGACCCATTTTTTCCTGATCAGCCTTGGTCTTTGGCTCAACGGTGATATCTATAACTGGTTCAGGAAAAGTTATTGACTCAAGAATAATTGGCTTATCCTCGTCACAAAGAGTGTCTCCAGTAGTAGTGCTCTTAAGTCCAACTAACGCTCCGATCTCTCCGGCGCCGAGTTCTTCAATTTCTTCCCTGTGGTTGGCGTGCATACGCAAAATTCTTCCAATTCTTTCCTTCTCATCTTTGGTAGAATTATAAACATAGGAACCAGCCTTAACTGTTCCTGAGTAAATTCTAAAAAATGTAAGCTGTCCTACAAATGGATCAGTAGCTACTTTAAAGGCCAGGGCGGCAAATGGCTCACCATCTGAAACTTCTCTTTCGATTTCTTTTTCTGTTTTAACGTCAGTCCCCTTTACTGAAGGAATGTCAATCGGCGAAGGAAAGTAGTCAATTACTGCATCAAGAATTAATTGAACTCCTTTATTACGAAGAGCTGTTCCAGTAAGAACAGGAAATATTTTAGCTTCGATAGTAGCTTTTCTTAGCGCTTTCCTTAATTCATCTTCGGAGATTTCCTTTCCTTCTAAAAATTTTTCTGTCAGTTGATCATCAGTTTCTGCTATTTTTTCCACCATTTTTTCCCTCCACTCTTTAGCTTTGTCCAGCAATTCAGATGGCACTTCAGCTTCTACGACCTTTTCCCCTTTTTCTCCATCAAAAGTATACGACTTCATTTTTACAAGATCCACAACTCCTTTAAAATTAGAACGTTCCCCTATAGGAATCTGAATGGCCACTGCATGGGGAGTCAGTCTGTCCCAAACTGAATTAATTGAATAATTAAAGTCTGCTCCCTCCTTATCTATTTTATTTATAAAAAATATTCTCGGGACATTATATTTGTCCGCCTGGCGCCAAACAGTTTCTGATTGCGGCTCAACACCTTCTTTTCCGTCTAAAATAACTACACCTCCATCAAGTACCCTGAGAGATCTCTCTACCTCAACAGTAAAGTCAACGTGTCCAGGGGTATCAATAATATTAATTTGAACGTCTTTCCAGAAGCATGTGGTAGCGGCGCTAGTAATGGTAATCCCTCTTTCTCTTTCCTGTTCCATCCAGTCCATAGTAGCTTCACCCTCATGAACTTCTCCGATCTTGTGAGTAATTCCGGTGTAATATAAAATACGCTCGGTAACTGTGGTTTTACCGGCGTCAATATGGGCAATAATCCCTATGTTTCTTAGCCTATCTATTGGTGTCTTTTTTTCCATAACTTATGCAAAGTGAGCAAAAGCCTTGTTGGCTTCTGCCATACGATGAGTATCTTCTCTCTTCTTCATGGCTGCTCCGGTTTTATCAGAAGCATCTATTAATTCACTAGCCAATTTATCTGCCATTTTTTTACCTTTTTTTCCTCTGCAGGCATCTCTTATCCACCTCATTGCCAAAGTTTGCCTTCTATCTCCGGCAACCTGTATGGGTACCTGATAATTAGCTCCCCCAATCCTTCTTGATTTAATTTCCAGAAGAGGAGAAATATTTTTTATGGCTTGTTCGAATACATTGAGTCCGCCTTTTTTAGTGCGCTCGTGAATAATATCAAGAGAATCATAAACAATTTTTTCCGCTTTTCCCTTTTTGCCATCAATCATCATGATACCAATAAAACGCCCAACCAGTATGTTGCCATGCTTTGGGTCTATTTTCCAATGCCTTACATGTTTTCTTTTTTTTCGCGGCATGATGTTATAAATCTCTAATTTACGCTAATTAATTCACTAATTATCTCTGATAATTATTCGCGAATATTCGCCCGCCTGCAACGCCATTGCGAAGCATTGCGGGCAGGAGATTAAATTCGAGTTGATTCGCGATTTAAATCATTATTTGCTTTCCTTGGGTCTTTTTGCTCCATATTTACTTCGTCCTCTTTTTCTATTTTCCGTTCCCCCAGTGTCAAGAACCCCTCTCACAACATGATATCTAACACCTGGAAGATCCTTCACTCTTCCCCCGCGGATTACTACAATTGAATGCTCTTGCAGATTATGTCCAATTCCGGGAATATAAGCTGTTACTTCCATTCCATTGGTAAGGCGGACTCTGGCGATCTTTCTGAGCGCTGAGTTAGGCTTTCTGGGAGTAACAGTCCCGACTTTTATACAAACTCCTCTCTTGAATGGACCCTGAGACTTAACTGGCCTGTTTTTTAAAGTATTAAAAACATGGGTCATAGCCGGAGACTTTGACTTTTTCTTGATGGATTTTCTTTTCTTTTTTACCAATTGGTTGATAGTCGGCATATTCGCTTTCGCTTAAAATAAAAATTTAAAAATAAAAAATCAAAACTTCGGAATCGCCTCGCAACAATCTCTTCAAAACAAACCATAAGCGGAGCGAATACCTAAATTTTGAGATTTGCACTTTGATATTTAATTTTTATATAAATAGCTAGCAGAGTTAATAATACAAAACTTCTAAAATAATGTCAATATAGCGACTAATCGCGCCTTATAATCCGACAACATATCTGAAAAATAACGACAAAGCACCTATTAGAAAACTCCCTAATAATCCGGAAAAGAGGAAAATAAACATTAATAGAAAAACAAACCCGAACTGTTCCAACATAATTTTCGTTTCTGTTCTAAGTGGGATAATAGAAAATAGCAATTTAGAGCCGTCTAAGGGGGGTATGGGGATTAAATTGAAAAAGGCTAATATAACATTAATAAACACTATCATTACAAAAATCAGAAAGAAAATAGAGGCAAAAGATCCAGAGATGGCAACGGCTAGATCTGAAAAGTTGAATTGCATTAAATTTTGTATTATATCTACCTTAACAACAGATCCTAGCGGAATAAACCTGGCTCCTAAGCCAAAAATTAAAGCCACGACAATATTAGAAAGTGGCCCAGCTAATCCAACTATTGCAGGACCCTTTTTCTGATCGCGCAGATTGTAGGGATTATACGGTACTGGTTTAGCCCAGCCAAATCCAAAGCCTAAGGTTAAGATCATGATTAAGGGTACTAGAAAAGATCCCCACAAATCCAGATGCTTCAGGGGATTAAGGGTTAGTCGTCCGGCGTATTTAGCAGTCGGATCACCCAACCACAAAGCGGACACTCCGTGAGAAACCTCATGAATGACGACCGACATTATCAATATCGCTACTTGAAAAACTATTAATATAATCTCTGCGGGCATATGCTTGTCAAAAATTTATTTATATGATAACCTGAATTTTGTAACTAATCAAATATACTTAGTAATCAGTAATCGGTAATCAGTAATCAGAAATATCTCTTATGATAAATTTCATTGCTAGTTACGAGTTACTAGTTACGAGTTACTAATTTCATGAGTCGAGTTTGTGACATATGTGGTCGTGGACCTCAAACAGGATTTGCCGTATCTCATTCCAAGGTTGCCACCAAGAGAAAATTTAACGTTAATCTTCAGACAAAAAAAATAGACGGAAAAAGAAAAAAAGTCTGTACCAAATGTATTAAGACAATGTCGAAGGTTAAGTCCGCTTAATCTTATTCTTTTTTTCTTTACGTACATACGTCCGTATGTACGCGCATGAACATAAAATTAAAAGGAGCAGATATTTATCTGCTCCTTTCTTATTTTTTTCCTACTCTATAACAATCCTTTTCGGACAAGAAATTCCTTCCCTTTTCCTAGGTCCGTACGCACCGATTTCTCGCCTTTTTCCCTACAAATGTGACAGACATCCTCCTTGATCATTCTCATACGAATGTTCAAAAGTGAATGAAGCACCGGTACACTAAGAGTTTCTCCCTTTACCGTGCCGCCGCTCCGATTACATAACGCGCCTACCCCGACAACATCACCCCCGGCGTCTCTGATTGCCTTAATTGTCTTTTGGACTGTAGCCCCAGAATTTATAATATCCTCGACAACAAGACATTTTTTTCCTTTTACAACTTTATCATATCCACGCTTGAAAATCCTCTTGGTACCAACTTTGATCTTATAAACAACTTTTTCAAGAGCATGTGGATACATTCCCCTTTCTTGTAATCTAACGCTAGTAATAGTAACGGGCTTAAAATCTGTTGCAAGCATCGTTACAAAATCTCCGCTGGGCATCTCATGAATATCAAATACATCTTCTTCTTCGGCAAATACCGCTAGAACTTCTTTTTGGTCATTAGAAGAAGCTAGATGATAACTCACCCATTGAGAAAGACTAACCCCTCCTATTGTTGGTCCTACAACCACTTCAACACCAGCATCTTTGAAGTAGTTAGCAATTTCTTTGCACAGCGGACTGATAACTCTAGTGTATGGGTAGATCGCATCTTTATTGACATAAGCAGACCCATGATACCATCCGTCGGACTTCTGCGCATAGACGAAGTGGTCATCCGTTATAATAGCGTCGGCGTCTGAAAATATTTTCTTTATTTCGTCTTCGTGCATCTTTTCTCTCCTTCCAAAAAATTTCGGTGGTTTTGAGATTATCTTCACCACCGATTGATTTTTTTGCATTTAAGCAGCAATCTGTTTCGTTACGATCTCCGCGGCTTTGCGCATCTCATCCGGAGAATTAAGCTCACCTTTTCCATAAATGGCTGTACCCACAATTGCATGCCATTCTTCACCAGCGGCATTGCCACAGACGGAAATATCTCCACCCTGATCGATAAATCCAGGAGCATATAATACATACTGGTCGGAACCAATTAACTCATCCAGCAATTTATTTATTTTTTCGACCCAGTGTATCTTCGTTCCCGGAACAACAAAATGTCGAACGCCCAGCTCGGTCGCTAGTCTATAGATACGCTCTGGGGCATCATCGGATATGTATCCACCCTCACTGACAAGAAATTCATCATGAGTCATGACTCCACCAGTAATAACATCAAGTCCTACTTTAACACATGCCTCTGTCCACCGTTTTTGCGTCGCCGGCCCTGCAAAAGGGAAAAGTATAGCAGCATCTATTCCAGAGTCTCTTAGTTTAAGTGCAAACTTATCCCCCATAGGCGGAATGTCGTTGCCAGCTTTTTGATGATCGTAAATCACGGCGATATGCCTGCCAACTCCCTCACTCATCTTGTGAATAACTGTTGCTGCTTCACCCAGACCTCCAAGTCCGAGTTCAATGCCAAGTTTGTAGCCACCAATACCGGGAACTTCAATTGTTGAGGCAATCAATTGCTTAAGTGATTCTATATCAGCGACATCAGCCGCTACAATCACACTTCTTTTTGCGTCGATAATTCTTCTCATTTTCCCCTCCTTTTGAGGTCTTTACATAGACCTTTCTTTCATAACTTCTTTAATATCCTTCGCAATGTCAACTCCTTTTGATCTCGTAAGGGCCGTAGCTCCGATGATTTTGTTTCTGGGGCCGAAAGTTTCCGTAACGCACGTTTCCTTTGAAAGTGCCGCCTTTACAACTTTTTTCAGCACAGTTCCCTCATCCATATTTTCCCCCTTATTTTCCTTCTTCTTTCTGTTGTTTCTTGTTTTAAAATGTAGTGCCAAAAAAAACAAAAACATCAAAACAGCTGAAATTACTGTGGCGGTTGCTAGTGTTTCCCAGGGGCCAAATTTCATCCTTTACCTCCCTTGTACATTTTTAGGGTTAACGTATATTTCATTGTTAAGAAACCAAAAAACTGCTATTAGTCTAGCAGGTTTCGTTTTAAACAGTCAATATTGGCAAAAATACAGATTGGTTCTCTATTAATACTAAGATTGGCACTTCAGTATTCTAGAATACTGAAGTGGATAAAATCTAGCTTAGATTCAAGAAATATATCTTGCAGTGACTGATACAAAACGTGCTAAAAAAAATAATTTGTGACAATATCTCGCGATCGCGGTAAAATGTCGTATAATGGAAATAAAATATATTTTCAAAGATGAAAATCTCTTCTTAGTTTATCATTTCTCCTTTTCCTTTCCATTCCCAACTGAATCAATTTGTCTAGTAATTTTGGATACGGAATTCCGGATTCTTCAAACATTTTAGGATACATACTGACACTGGTAAATCCCGGCAAAGTATTGATTTCATTGGCATACAATTTTCCATTTTTCGTTAAGAAAAAGTCCACTCTTCCCATTCCCTCACATCCCAGAGTTTTGAAAATCTTTACTGCCACGTCCTGAATTTTTTTAATTTCTTTCCTGGTTAAGTCCGCTCTTGGCACCGGAACGGCCGTATCTTCGTCAATGTATTTCGCGCCATATGAATAAAATCCACGCTTTAATTTTATTTCTCCGGGAACTGAAGCAATAGGCCTTTCATTCCCTAAAACAGAACATTCAATTTCTCGTCCATTAACACATTCTTCTAGGATAATTTTATTATCATACTGGAAAGCGTTCTTTATCGCCTTGTTCAGTTCTTTTTTATCACCTGCTTTGGAAATTCCCACTGACGAACCGAGATTGGCTGGTTTTACAAATATCGGGAATTTTAATTTCTTTATAATATTATTGATGTTTTTTTTGCCTACGTTTGATTTATTAAGAGTTTGGAATTTGCAGGTTAAAATTCCGGCCTCTATAAAAAGGCGTTTCATTATATCCTTATCCATTCCCACTGATGATCCCAAGACTCCCGAACCGACATAGGCAGTGTCCAGAAGCTCTAAGAACCCCTGTAAACAACCATCTTCCCCGAAAGTACCGTGGGTAATCGGGAAAAATACATCAATGTCCGTAATATTTTTTCCGTTTTCTAAATCAATTAAATATGCTTTGTCTTTTTTATTTACAGCTGTAATTTTCGGAGTTTTTAAATTCAGCTTTATTTTTTCCGGATTTTCCGGGCTGATCCAAAAGTTTTTTGAATTACCTAAATGCCAAATACCAGATTTGTCTATGCCAATTAATTTTATATTATATTTTTTCTTATCCAGAGCGTTATAAATTGAGCGGGCTGAAATCAGAGAAACTTCATACTCCCCGCTCTTACCCCCGAATATCAAACTAATTTTTAATCTCTTCATGGATTTTTTACTTTAGTATACTAGAATACTGAAGTAAATTAAAAAGTTTAAATATATTTCTTATTCTTTATTTCTTCAGGAAGATACTCCTGCTCCGAACTATCTTCTTTAGGAGTGTACTTATAATCTTTTCCGTATTTTAAATCTTTCATTAATTTCGTTGGAGCATTTCTGATATGCAGAGGAACGGGGAGGTTGCCTAATTTTTCCACGTCTTTCTTGGCTTCATGGTATCCCTGATAAGCGGAAATATCTTTCTTAGATTTTGCCAAGTAAATTACGCACTGTGCTAAATGAACATTACACTCCGGCATTCCTAACTTTTGGCAAGCATCAAAAACGGCATTGGCCAGAATAAGAGCTGTGTTATTAGCCAGCCCAATATCTTCTGAGGCAAATCGTACCAATCGGCGAGCCACATAAATAGGATCTTCGCCGCCTTCCAGCATTCTGGCCAGCCAGTAAAGTGATGCATTAGCATCCCCGCCGCGCATTGATTTGTGCAGAGCGGAAATAATATTATAGTGTTCTTCTCCTCCTTTATCATAAAATAGATGCGACTTTTGCAAAACTTTCTTTACTAATTCTTCCGTGATCTTTTTATTCTGATTGGCGCAAGATTCTAAAGTATTAAGCGCTGCCCTGGCGTCTCCGTTAGACAGTTGGGCAATAAGTTTTGTTATTTTTTCATTTATTTTGATATTTTCTTTTCCTAGCCCTTTTTCTTTATCTTTTAGCGACCGCTGAATTATTTTTTCGATATCGCCAGCGCTTAATTTATGCAAAACAAAAACTCTGGCCCGCGAAAGTAAAGCGGAAATCACTTCAAAGCTGGGATTTTCAGTGGTGGCTCCAATTAAAATAATTACTCCCTGTTCGACATGGGGAAGCAGAGTATCTTGCTGGGATTTGTTCCAGCGATGGATTTCATCAACAAATAAAACAGTTTTTCTGCCTATTTTTTTATTTTCCTTAGCCCTGTCAATTATGCTTCTTATCTCCTTTACTCCGCTAGTTACTGCACTAAGCTGAAGAAAATCCGAATCAGTTTTTTTAGCTACTATTGAGGCCAGAGTGGTTTTGCCACTTCCCGGCGGACCCCAAAAAATCATCGACGGAACCTGATCCGTCTCAATAGCGCCTTTAAGATATGAGCTTTTTCCCACTAATTCTTCCTGGCCGAAAAAGTCTTCCAGGCTATCAGGCCTCATTTTATCAGCCAGAGGAGTATATGGTTCTTGTGTTTTTATCATAGTCTAATCATTATAACACTCTAAAAAAAATCAGCGCAATTTGTTAAAATTGCGCTGAATAACATTCATTCCTTTCCTGTTGCCTTCCTAATTGCCCTTGCCAATTCACCTGACTCCGCTGTAGACCTCGTAAAGACCGCCCCTGTTATTTTTTTACCACCATAGCCCTTAACTGCCGGAGTGTTTTCAAATGACTTTGCCGCAGCAACTGCTTTCTTTAATGGGTCTTTTTTCATTTTTTACTCCTCCTCTTATCTTATAAGAACTCCTTGGGAAATTAGATCCGCAATTTTTTAATAGTTTCTGCCTTGTCGCACAGAGGAAGGCTTTTGAATTTTTTTATATCCTCCGCTATCATTACGTGTCCGTTGTTGGCAATTAATAGTTTTTTAGACATCCTATCAGATAAATCCATGAGGTCTGTTTCGTTTTCAACAGAAACATTATTAGTCATTTGCTTACTTTGAGCAATAAGCTTCTTTGCTTCGCTTAGGATAACCGTGAGTTCGTCTTTGACCTTAGCGCTGGGAACAACAACATTGGTGCCACAAATTATTTTCCCCTCTAATAGATCAGTAACGTCCTCGACCTCTTTTCTCAATCTAGTATTTTCTTTTTCTGCAAGGTCGATGACCTTTTTCCATTCAGTCATAGCGAATATTTCTTCCTCACCGGCTATTAAAATCGGGCAAGAGAAAATAATCAATATAACTGACATTGCCAATATGGTTAATGCTTTTATGAGCATACATACCTCCCTTTATTTTTCAATCGTCTATCCCGTAATCATTAGCCCATGAGGGTGATCCGAACGGCGGAGGTTGAGACTCGGGGTTGAAATAACCTACTGCCAGATCCCCTGTTATTACATCTTTATTTTTTAAAAAAGCTATCCGCAAATCTTCTACTGCTGAACCGTAAAAAACTTTCGTCTCTCTCACAAACACCTCCTTGTTATATTTTTATTTTATTAAAATCTTATGTATTTATCCCAGTATTCATAGAGTTCCTTGGTAGCATAGAGATCTCTTACATTGTATTTGGCAATATCAGCGAACTTTTTCTCTTTAAATAACTTTCCTACATCATCACCGGTTACACCTTCATCCTTGGGACTTTTTATGCCGAAGGCCCGGCACCACAGATGCAGCCCTCCCTTTCTTCGCACCGCTCCGTAATAAGTCAATTCATCCAAAAGATCCACGTGTTTGGCATCAAATTTCTGGCTTCCCAGATACCGGTTAGACATTAAATTCTTTGAGGGTTTGACCTTGTGAATAGCCGACCTAACCATTATAAAAGGAACGTCAAAGCTTTTGCCGTTAAAATCGATAAATTCCGTGTATTTTTCCGCTATGTTCCAGAATTTTTCCAGTAGCTCTTTTTCACTCATCGCTTCAAACTTTATTCCATCTTCTTCAAAATTTTCAACTTTCTCGCCCGGCGCCTGGTAATATACTCCGCCCTTGCTTTTCTCCACATCTAAAACACCCATGGCCACAATTTCGCCAGTCAAGGGCGAAAAACCCATTCCGCTTTTCAAGTCTTCAAGAGAAATCCTGTATTCCGAATCGCTTACTGACTCCTTCTTAATCCAACGTGTCAATACCTCCTGAGTGGTCTTATCTAGTGAATCAAAATCCTCTCCGACCGTTTCGATGTCAAAAACTAATTTACTCATAATACGTAATTATACAATATAAATTATTTTATTGGTAATTCTATAATGAATTCACTGCCTTTACCGACACCTTGGCTCTTAGCGTAGATTTTTCCATTATGAGCTTTAATTATATTGGCAGCGATAAAAAGACCAATGCCTCTGCCAGTGGTGAATATTTTCTTGGCCTCTTTACCTCTTTCGAAATACTTGGAAAATATAGTCTTTATTTTTTTGGGATCAACGCCAATGCCCGTATCCTTAATGGATATCTGGAAACAGTCTTTTGTTTTTTTGCCCATTATTATTATTTCCCCTTCTTTAGTATATTTCACAGCATTATCAATGAGGTTAGTAAGCGCTATTTTAATTTTTTCCTTATCAGCCATAACATCGGGCCAATCCTTATTGGGAAATATTTCAATTTCAATATTCTTTTCCTTAGCTTCATTGCTAAGTTCCCCAATTATTTCTTCTATCAATTTTTTTATATTAATAGGTTTAATGTCCAGAGTCTTTTTCCCGACTTCTATTTGAGCAACATCCAGAAGTTCATTGACTGTACCTATAAGCCGATCTGTAGATTCCAGGGTTCTGTCCAAATGTTGCCTATCTTCAGAATTAATACTATTACTCTCCAGAACCGTAGAGAGATACCCTTTTATTATACTTAGCGGCGTTCTCAGATGATGCTGAGTAGCAAGAATGAATTGATCCTTCACTTCACCGAGATTTTGAAGTTCTTCACGAGCCTGTTTTTCCACTGCATAAGCTTTTTCCACCTGCTTTGATTTTTGCCAGAAAATGTTACCAACTATAAAGGCGAAAAATCCAGCAACCGCTGGCACTATCCAAAACTGAAAGCCGGGGATGTTTTTTGCAAACCAACTTCCCAGGAAGCTTATGCCTACAATAGAACAACTGACTAATGCCATTCCTATTGAGTAGAAGAAAGCTTTCTTAATTACTACCTTTACATCCATTAGCTGGTATTTGAGAATGGCGTAGGCCATAAACGCGGAAAAGATGGGCACTACTATCCACGCCATATGGAGCGGTATATTAAATACTGTTATCCATTCTAGCGCGCCGAGCGAGAGTACAAAAAACAATATTGCTAGCCATTTCAACTGATCCTTTTTAGAATAATTTATCTCTTTTCTGCATACTTTTAAAAAAGACACTGCTACCGCTATTGAAATGACAATGTACTTAAGCATGTCAAAAATTAAAAGATAGGAAAAATGTGATATCCATGGAAAAACCAAACCTACATTTGGCAAAACATAAGACAACGGCTTTAGGTCTGCAAAAAACCACAAATAAACAATTTCTAACGCGGCAATAGCATAGATAAAGTAATAAAGAACCGTTTTGCTTCTTTTAAAGTAAGCTAGGTAAAAATGATAATAAGTTGCGGAGATGAGGATCGCTCCCACATAGGCAACCTTGAACCAAAAAATCGCAAGATCAGTATTCTTAAAGTTAGCCATAACTAAAGCATTGCCAAAAAACCAAACGCCAATTGTAAAATTCAACCAAAAGAAGACCCTGTATAGCTCAGATTTTTTATTTTTTAAAAAAACAAAAACACCCAACGACAAAAGTATTAACGCGCTCAAACCGGAGAGATACGGGTGGTTTAAATAATGCACACTGGCTAAAAAATCATTTATATGCGACATAAAATCAGGCTGCAATTCTTAAAATATAATTTATTTTCTCCTCCAATCGTGTATTTCAAGTTTTCCCCTTCCCTTATCTTTAACGACTAGCTTCTGTTTTTCTTTCCAGCCGTACTTGTCAATAATTTCTTTGGGAATTACAAGATAATAACTATACTTCGAAGTTTTAGATAGCTTGTTAATATATTTTTTCATTTTTTAGTACGTACTAAGGTATGTACTATTATTTAACTGCCGAATTTCTCCGCGTCATATTTCTCTCCCCGGTGGCTAATGCTGAAATTAACGATAGAAAGTATCAAGCTTAAAATAAGCGCCCACCCGAAGCTGGCCACGCTAAACCCTATGATTAATTTATCAGTCAGCATAACCAATAAGGCATTGATGACGAAAGTAAACAGTCCCAAGGTCAAAATATTAATGGGCAGCGTGAAAATTATGAGTATTGGACGCAAGAAAGCGTTGATAAGTCCCAAAATTACCGCCGTAACTACGGCAGTGGTAAAATTGGCCACCATTATTCCGGGAGCGATATAGGCGACAGCAAAAATCACCAGCGAGATTATAATCCATTGCTTTAATAAGCTCATAGGTTTATTTTAATTATTAATTAAATTTAGCTAAACGTTTTAGATAAGTGCTACTTTGAAAAACTGTTGTATAAGTCAAAAGCTCTTAAGCATATGTTTCTTACATCAACAGGAACATGATTTTTATTTAAATCATCTTTCGTAAACCATTTAAAATTTTTTAATTCCTCATTTATTTTCAATTGTTCCGGATTTATAGCTTTACAGACATAAAATAAACAACAATGGTCGTGGTCTCCAACTGAATGAATATTAACACAAAAAGGCGTAGCAAGATTGCGCTTGGTGTTACCGCCTAAAGGAATATCACTTTTATTAAGTATTTCTACGTCAATATCGACTTCTTCTTTAATTTCGCGGAGCAATGCTTGGTCGGGTGTTTCATTTTCATCAATATGCCCGCCAACAGGAAGCCATGAGTCCAGCTTCTTGTGATGAATAAGCAGAGCTTTATCTTGATGAATAATATATCCTGCAATTACTAAGTCTGTTTTCATGATACAATTAAAAAAATTAGATATTCCCCTTTAAATAAGCTTTTCTTTTTTTCTCCGGAAACTTTTCTATGGCGTATCTTAGCATCGTTCGGGGCATTTTTTTATAATGTTTTTTTAAAAATTTTTCTTCCGTTGCTAATGACTTCTTTCCCACCTCCCTCAAGACCCAGCCAACCGCTTTGTGGATTAGATCATGGTCGTCATTAAGCAGTATTTCTGAAATTTTTAAGCTATCCTTAAGCTCGTTGTCTCTTATGAACGCAAACGTTGAAATTATTGATATTCTTTTTTCCCACAATTTTTTTGAACGGGCTAGTTTGTATAATATATTTCTTGATCTATCTAGGATATGTTCCCCCACTATTTTATGCGCCGATAAGTCCACTAAGTCCCAGTTATTTATGTTTTTAGTATTGGCTAAATAAAATTTGAATATTTTGTTCCGTTCAGCTTCATTTCCTATGTTGAAATTATGAACCAGGATAAGCAAGGCTGTCAGACGCTCCTCGTGAATTTTTGATCCCAGTAGTTTTTTTACATCTGAAAATTTTAATTCATTGAATTTGGTTGCGGTTTTTCTCACCTCTGGCACAGTAATGCCCAAAAAGATATCTCCTTCTCCATATTCGCCAGGACCAGTCTTGAAAAATCCCTGCAAGAGCTTCGCTCTCCTTGGATCAGATTTTAATTTTAATTCTTTTCTTAAAAATTTAAGGTCGGTCATATTTTAAATTGTTCAAATTTTGAGATGCAGTGAGCGACAATTTGTCGCTCACTGTGTTTTCTTTGGAGTTTTTTCAAAAACAACAACCACTGTAACTAAAGCCAGAACAATCAAGAGAGCTACAAGTACTGGATCACGGGTTTCAATCAATAAATACCAGAAGGAATAGGTTAGGCTCCATATCATCTCGGCAATAGGCCCAAAGAATGATACGAAAATATTTTTTATCACAAGCCATCCTAATTCAAATATTTCACTTATTGTCACCTCTCCTCCTTGCCAATTTATGGCCGATATTCCTTGTTTAAAAAAAACACGGAAAGCTATACTGAAGCCAAGCCCAAATATAGCTTAACTGCTTTAATTATACCGTATTTTTAAAAAGTTTTACAACGTACCAGGATAAGCAGAATCGAACCGTCATTACATCGTTATACTGCGCCCCACTATTGGTAAAAATCGCATCTTGAAAAATTTTAAAATAAAAAAGCGGTCATCACCGCTCTTTTTTGATATAGATAATCTTAATTAAATATACGTTATTTCTTGTACTTTACTTTGGATTCTTCTATTTTCTTAGACACAATCTTAACCAGCTGGGTTGGTATAACATCTGTTTTTAACACGTACTCGGTATTTTCCGTATTTTCCGCTTCATCTCGTATTTTTTTATCGCTATAGTTGGTAAACAGCACGATCGGAATTCTATTAAGTTCTTTATGTTTTCTTATTTCCCTTAAAATATCCATTCCAGAGATACCCGGCAGAAGAATATCAAGAATAAATGCGCTGGGAGGATCAATTTCTTTGTTTATGATTTTTTTTACATCTTCCATCGCCCCTTCTCCCGTTGCGACACTCTGCATATTAAATCCGTTTATTTGAAATGCGATTTTACAAAGCTCAACCAAATCGGGCTCGTCTTCCACATAATAAACCGCGGTTTTATTTTGTTTTTCATCCATGATATAGCCTTATATTAATTTAAGCTCCCAGCACCTTTTTTACTTTTTTTACAATTTCATCGGTAGTGGTCGTAGCTTTTATCAGGTAATCCTCTGCTCCCAGCTCCTCTCCTTTTTTAATATCCGACTCCTGCCCCAAATTAGAAAGGATTATTACCGGTATTTTTGCTATTTCTTTATCAGAATTAGATTTTATCTCTTTTAGAACATCAAAGCCGCTCATTCCTGGAAGAACTAAATCTAACAAAATAATATCGGGTTTAAATTTTATTACCTTATCTAATCCTACCTTAGGATCAATGGCTGTCTCCACATTAAAGCCTTCTGAGATAATTTTTCGGCTGCACAAATCGCGTAGCAGTTGATCATCCTCAATGATCAACACCTTTTTCGATGCATTACTTCCTTTTTCTGATTCTCCGGAGCCACTATCTTCTCCCAAAAGAACGTTGTTTACCTTCTTAAGCACCTCGTCAGGATCAAATTCGGCCTTGACTAAATAATCTCTCACGCCTAAAGATAACGCTTTCTCTATTTCTACCGGCTGTCCGGAGTTGGAAATTATTATCACAGGTATTTTTGAAAGCTCTTCGTCATTATGCATCTTCTCCAAAACTTCTATGCCATTAACCTTAGGCATCAAGATGTCTAAAAGAATCAGATCAGGCCTTTCTTTCTCTATCTTTTCAAGCCCCTCTTCTCCATCCAAAGCAGTGACGATTTCATAATCTTCTTTTTGGAGCTTTTTAGCTATAGCATCCAGTAGAATTTTTTCGTCTTCGACGATTAATATTTTTTGTTTCTTAGACATATTTCTTAGTGGAACTTCTAATATTTTATTTATAAAATATTAGAGTTTTATTAAGTTTGCTAAATTTTCAAAAAATTATTAGTTATTCTATGTCGGCTTGAAATGGAATAGTAAAGCGGAATGTAGTACCTTTGTTTTCTTCACTCTCCGCCCATATTTTTCCATAATGCTTTTCGACAATATTCTTTACAATAAAAAGTCCCAGGCCGGTTCCCTCTGTTTGCGATTTAACAGCATTATTGCCCCGGAAAAATTTAGTAAATAACTGTTTCTGCTGTTCTTTAGGAATGCCCATGCCAGTATCCTTAATAGCCACTTCTACTCCCAGTTTACTATACTTAACGGAAATTGTCACCTTACCCTTTTTGGGCGTATATTTAACGGCATTGTCCAGTAAATTCTGTATAACTAATCGCATCTTGGAAGGATCTATTTTAATTTTTGGCGGTTTCGGAAGTCCGGATCTTTCAAATTTGAAATCTAGTTCCTTTTCCTTCACTTTATGCTTAATGTCAAGAACTATGCTCTCAATCAAATCTTCTATCTGAATCATGGCAAATTTATATCCAAAACGACCTTCTTCAATCCTGGCTACATTTAATAAATCGTTAACTAAGTTTATTATTCTCTCGTTGCTTATGTATCCCTGCATCAAAAAAGTTCTCTGCTCATGGGTCAGATGGCCGATATCTCCGTCTATCAGCATTTTCATTGTCCACTTAACGGCAGAAAGAGGGGTGCGAAGCTGGTGGGCGGCAACGGAGATAAATTCTGACTTCATGCGGTCGATTTCCTTAGCTCTTTTCAGTTCTTCCGCTAGTTTTACTTCTGCTTCTTTTACCTTGGCGACCATCTGATTAAACGAATCAAACACTTCTTGCATCTCAATAATCCTGGCTTTTCCCAACTGAACGTCATAATCGCTATTTTTTAATTTTCCGAATGCACTCATCAATACTGCTAACGGACTCATAAATACATAGCGAACCAGTAAAAATACCACCATGATTGTTATGGTCATTAACACCATAGCGACTATCCCCATCAAAACTGCGGAAAATAAAATATTTTTCTTTACATTTATTAAGGAAACTCCCATCCACAAATCACTCCCATCTCTCGTTTTTATGCTGAATTCCTTAATTAATTCTCCATCAAGCGTCCCATCACGGACAGAAACGTCTCTACTGAACAATGGCAGGTTATCAATATTCACATTATTTACCTCATCTATGTTGCCACTTTTTTCAATTATATTGCTTTCGGAACTAATTAGACGTATAAATTTTACCCCTGGCATCTTCAACACTCCCCTAAACGTATTTTCTATAGTTCCGGGATAAGACTCTTTTACCGTCCACGATGGTCCGGCTATCGTATTAGATATAAGTTCCAGGTCTGTAATTTTGTCATTCACCACCTGATTAACATTAAAGCGGTGGAAGAAAAAGGATATGCCCACCACAAAAAGTATCGCCAGAATGCCAATCAGGGTAAACAAAAAAGCAATTATATGCCAAGCAGAGTATTTCATATCTTATTGTATTGTTCCAATTTTTACTTAATTACTCCAAGATCTTTACAATCCCGAATCCATCCTGTAATCCAGCTACATAAATATAATTATTGTAGGTTTCCACGTAATGTCCATTCCAAAGAAACATATCTCCAGAACCATCATCCCTAATCATATCTTTAATAATTGGATTTGCAGGATTAGAAACATCAATCATAACGACGGCATTACCCACCTCAGAAACAACGAACGCATACTTGCCTGAAACATCCACATCTGCAGCTGATATAAGGCCATTATTTTCAGTTGGATCTATCTTTGCTACTTGGACGGGGTTTTGTGGATTCGTAATATCAAAAATTGCAAAACCGTCAACATAACTAGCGGTATAAATATAATTCCCCGCGACATCCATGCCATGTCCCCCGCTAAGCGCGACTTTATCATTATCCTTTACTGCCGCTACATGTTTTGGGTTAGTCGGATCGGAAATATCCAGTATCTCCATACCTTCAGTTCCGGAAATAACATAAGCATAACTACCCACAAATAAAAACTCATGCGGAGCTCCTAGGGACATCTGATCATTATCGGATAATGTAACAGCGACCTTCGGATTCGTCGGATCAGAAATATCAATTATTTCAACCGTATCATCAGAAGAATAGGCAATATAGAGATAGCTTCCATGTATCGACATTCCGTGAATGCCTTTGAAATTTAGCTTAAGCGACTTCACGGGCAATATATTTTTGGGATTTGAAATATCAAGAACTTGTATGGCATTATCCTCCATACTTCCTAGAAATGCATAATTACTATAAAGAGCCACGCTATGAATTTTTCTCATCAGAGTTTCGTCATTGTCAAAAAATGCTCCAATATGCTTAGGGTTGGCCGGGTTGGTTATATCCATAATCTCCAAGCCATGATCTCTAACGGTGGTCACATACAAATAATTGTCCCTGATGGCAAATTCATGGGCTCCCAGCAATGACATTTCTTCGTTATCCTTAACTGATCGAATATAAGAAATTTGCTGCGATGTTCGTGAAGATTCTTCTTGTTTTGATTTTTCCGTATTTAGGCTAGTTGTCCTCTTGAAAAATGCTCCGACGGTTACTACCAGTATCACAACTAAAAAAACAATTACAACCGCCCAAATCCATGTTGCGCCTGATAGGTTATTTTTTTGTTTCTGAAAATATTTCATTTTTTTTATTTTAATACTTAACGTCTTAATTTTACATTATTTTTAAAAAATAACAAAATGTCATGCTTTATTTTTTTTACATACATCTAGTTAATTTTTAACTCTACCACAAATTCACTTCCCTTGTTAATCCCTTCACTTTTGGCATAGATTTTTCCATTATGAGCCTTAACTATGTTGGCAGCGATAAATAATCCAATGCCCCTGCCAGTAGCATAGAGTTTTTGAGCCTTATTCCCTCTCTCAAAGTATTTAGAGAATATATCCTTGGTGCTTTCCGAATCCATTCCTATTCCAGTATCCTTGATAGATATTTGAAAGTAATTGCCTTTCTTTTCGCCTTTGATAGTTACCTTCCCTTGTTCCGTATATTTAATAGAATTATCTATTAAATTAAACAAGGCTATCTTTATTTTTGCCAGATCAGCTGGTATTTGAGGCCAGCTGTTTTGAGGAGTAATTTCTATATCCAGTTTTTTCTTTTTAATCTCAGTATCTAGTTCAATTGCTATGCTATTAATCACTTCCTTAATATCGACAGGATTAATATCGAAAACCTCCTTACCTACTTCCATTTGGGTTATGTCAATCAGTTCGTCAACGAGGTTGGTGAGTCGGTTGGTGGAATTAATAGTTTTATTCAGACTATCCCTAGTACTATCGCTGAGTGTCTTATCACTCTCTAAAATATTAGATAAATGCCCCTTAACGATGCTCAAGGGTGTCCGCAAGTGGTGCTGGGTGACTAAAGTGAATTCGTCCTTGGCCTTGCTTAAACGCCTCAGCTCTTCATGGGCTTGTTTTTCTATTTCGTAGGCTTTTTCTACTTCCTTGGATTTTTGCCAGAAAATGTTACCCACCATAAAAGCGAAGAATCCAGCAACTGCCGGTACTATCCAGAATTGGAAACCGGGGATGTTTCTTGTAAACCAACTGCCCAGAAAGCTTATGCCCACTATTGTTCCGCTAACTAAAGCTATTCCTATTGAATAAAAGAAAGCTCTTTTTATTACCACCCTTATGTCCATTAGCTGGTACTTAAGGATGGCATAAGTAATAATGGATACAAAAAAAATCGCAAATATCCAGCCAAACGGATAAATCTCTATTCCGTAATTAGGAACGAAGTCCACGGCGCCTATAACATAAATTGTATATCCCAAAAATAAATAAAGTATTCTGTGTGTATGTAATGATTTTTTCTTTTTTGCTTTTATCCAACTTGTAAACAATAGTATTAAACAAATAGATACCGTGGCAACGAAAAAGGTTAAAAAGAACGGATGCAAGGGGCCAGCTTTGGGATAATATCCCCAAAAATACTTATGTGTGCCGTTTATAAAATAATTAGTAGCCCAGAGTAAGTAAATAAATATAGAGCTTAACGCAAAATAAAAGTAAATTATTTTTTTATAATGAGTTACCTTTAGAAACGCATAAATAAAAAGTGAAAATGCAGGTGGGAATAGTATTACACCGATATATCCTATTTTTAACCAAAGAAGTGCCATTCCCTCAGAGCTTGTTGAATATGAAATAGCATATTGGGACAACCATATAAAGCTAACGAAAGCGAAAAAACTGAGTCCCTGATTGACATGGGATTTTCTCTTTTTAAGAAAAACAAAAACACTAAGAAATACCATCACTAGTGATGCTAAAAATGGAAAAACGGAATAGAAGCTGAAGCTCATAGATGCTTTAATTACTTATCTAAATTATACAACTTTATTGGAAAATAAAAAATTGGACAAAGTGTATATTTTCGGCTATCATGATCACAAGAAAATATGGCTAGTAAAAAATTCAGACGAATATTCTTTTGGATCCTAGTGTTGCTTTTTATCGCCACCACCCCTGTGGTTATTTTTTATGCCCGTGGATATCGATTTAGTTTCGAAAGGGGTATTTTTATTTACTCTGGATCGATCACCATAAAACCTAACCCCCAGAAAGTAGGTGTCTTTCTTGACGGAAAACAAGTCTCCAGTAAAAAATTAAATCCGATAAATAATTCTTATCATATCGACGGGATTAGGCCAGGAGAGTATCTGCTAGAATTAAAGTTGTCTGATTACAATGATTGGTCAAAAAAAATAACTATCCACAGTGGAATTTCTACTGAGTTCTGGAATGTTCTTTTGACTAGAAAAGAATACGCTAAAAAAAATTATAATACTTCAGGTATGGAAAAATTCTTTATGTCTCCCGACAGAAAGCTTGTTGCTTATACTCAAAATGAAGATCAAAATTTTTCCGTAAAAATATTAGACCTAGATTCGGAAGAAATAGAAATAGTGTTTTCTTCGACTGACTATAGATTCAATAAGGAAGACTTTGAAAAAGAAAAAGAGAATATTGAGTGGTCTCCCCAATCTCATAAATTAATTATTCCTACTTTTAATGGGGAAAGAAAAAATTATTTTATAGCTGACATAAAGAAAAAAGAGATAATAAATCTTGAGAATATAACTAAGTCTGATGAATTGAAAAATGTTCGCTGGGATTCTGTGCGCAAGGATTCGATATATTACATTTCAGAAAATAATCTATACAGGATGAGTCTTAGTGATTCCGAAAAAAATATTATTGCGGAAAACATATCTGGTTACGATATTTCCTCACGCGACATATATTATTTTCAATTGCCTAGCGGCATAGTTTACAGAATTAATCCGGAGAATAACAAAATAATTTCACAGGTTACCACTTCTCCCCCCAATGACATGAGTGATGTTTCTTATCGAATTATCGTTTTCGATGAAAAGAGACTGGCAATTCTCAATAAAATCGGTAAATTATATATTTACAATGACGGGGAAAAGGAAAAATATTTCAGCGAATTATCTCAAGATGCTTCCAATATACATTTTTCTAACGACGGAAAAAAGATTTTATACTGGACCAATAATGAAATTAATGTTTATTTCACTAGGGAATGGGACGTCCAGCCACAACGTCAGGAAAATGACATAAAATACATAACCCGCTTCTCTGAAAAAATTAATAATGTCCAGTGGTCAAAAGACTACGAGCATGTAATTTTTACTGTAGGAAAAGAATTAAAAATCGTTGAACTTGACCATCGAGACAATAGAAACCTAACGAACATTACAACACTCAACACTAATAATTCCAATGTTATAACTGATTTCTTTGAAAGCAAAATATATTTTACAGACACCAACGAGGGACAATCAAGTTTATATTCCATTAATTTCCCAGAAAAAACCGGGATTCTGGGATTAGGTAATTAAAAGAAGTGTTCATCAAAAAACCCGACAATATGTCGGGTTTTAAAATATCTAAAAATATATACAAATCCTAACGCTTCTTCCATTGCGGAGCACGTCTAGCTTTCTTAAGACCTGGTTTCTTACGCTCAACCTTTCTCGCATCGCGAGTTAAGAAACCAAAACCCTTGAGGGTTTTTTTTAAATTCCCATCAAATTTAACCAGGGCTCTAGCTATTCCAAGACGAGCTGCTTCCACTTGACCTTTTTTTCCTCCGCCTCTAACTAAAACAGAAACTCTCGATTTATCTTCCAATCCTACAGCTTTAACAGGAGCAAAAAATATACTTTGCTCTGTTGAAGTAGGAAAATAATTCTCTACACTCATATTATTCACAACTGAACCATCTTTCTTAAGCCCTGCTCCTGTGTACAGAAAAATTTGAGCAACTGCTGTTTTCCTTCTGCCTACAGCATAAAAATACTTGTCTTTCTTGGCAACACTCTTCTTCTCCTTATTTTCTTCCTTGCTCGGTTTAACTTCAGTATTTGCGGGGGTTTTTTCTTGAGATTTCTTTACCGCCATATAAAAATATTAATGCTTAATGTCAACTTTGTGACTATGCTTATCATCCTTCTTGTAAATAAAAAGTCTTTTCATCATCTTTCCTCTCAATCTGTTTTTTGGAAGCATTCCGAATACAGCCTTCTCTATGACTTTTCTTGAATCTTTTTCAATTTGGTCCCCAAGAGAAATTGAAGTTATCCCCCCGGGATATCCGCTAAATCTGTGATACATTTTCCCTTCCCTCTTATTCCCCGTTACCGCAATTTCATCAGAATCAGTCACTACAGCAAAATCACCAGCATCAATATGAGGCGAAAAATCAATTTTTCCCTTACCGCTAAGAACTTTAGCAATATCAACTGCTATCCTGCCTAAAATCTTCCCTCGAACATTAAATGAGTGATATTTTCTATTCATATGCTTATACAAATTCAATTACTGCTATTTTGGCACTGTCGCTTTTTCTAGGAGGCAACTTAACAACTCTTGTGTAGCCACTTTTTCTTTTGTTAAATTTATTCAGAAAATCACCCCTGAGCTTATCAACAGCCCCTGATGGAATCTTATTCTTTAACCCTCTTACTGTTGAAACTTTTAATTTGCTGTCAGCTTTTGATTTTTTAGCTTTGTTAATTATCTTATCAATTAATAACTTTGCTTCTTTAGCTTTAGCTTCAGTAGTAATAATTTTTTCGGACATAATCAAACTCCCCAGAAGCGTTTTCATAAGCGCTTCTCGCTGTCTCTTAACTCTGCTTAATTTTCGACCTGTTTTTCTGTGCTTCATAATGATATAAATCGCTAATCTACTCGAATCTGTCTCCAACTATCCCGAATTATTCGCGTTGATTAGCGAGATGAAAAAGTTTACCTTTTTCATCAAAATTCGTGATTATTCGTGACTTTTAAGTGTTAATCCAAAATCCCCAATAGTTTTTCTAATTTCTTTTATTCCCTTATCTCCCATGCCTTCAAGATTCTTTATTTCTTCTTCTGTTAATTGGGTTATATCTTTAACCTTTTTGATATTGTTAGACTCAAGAACATTTAATGTTCTGGTGGATAGATTTTTAAGTTCTGTAACTTCGGTTTCTTGTGCATCAATCTCAATATCTCCTTCTTCTTTTTTAATTTCTTCTGTTTTCAAAAATGGCTCCTTTTTTGCCTCCTTTTTTTCACTTTCTTTTTCGGATGCTATCTTAAGAAGTGAAGAAAATTGGTCTACTAAAATCTGGCTTGCTTTAACAAATGCGTCCTGTGGGGAAATGCTGCCATCAGTTACTACCTCCAACGTAACCTTGTCATAATCAGTTCTTTTTCCCACGCGCATATTTTCTACACTATAATTTACTCTTTTTACAGGAGTGTGTATCGCATCAATCGCCATAACGCCTATTTCCTTATTTTCCTTCTCCTGTTGCTCTACGGGTATATATCCAAGTCCATTGGAAATATCCATTTCCATCTCCACTTCAGTTTTTTTATCATTCACGGTAGCAATAATCTGATCAACATTAACTACCTCAACATCGGAGGGACACTTTATGTCCTTGGCTGTAATTTTCCCTTCACTCTTGGATTTCAGAGTCACCTTGACTGAATTATCGCCATGCATTTTAAAACGAATTTTCTTCATATTCAAAATAATTTGGATAACATCCTCTATTATTCCAGGAACGGTAGAGAATTCATGTGATACCCCTTTAATTTTAATGGAGGTTATGGCCGCCCCTTCTAATGACGAAAGTAAGACTCGACGAAGAGCATTTCCAATAGTTGCTCCATAACCAGGATAACATCCCTGGATTTCAAATTTTCCGCTGTTCTTGTCAATTTCGGTATACTTTGGATTTTGGGGGAGTGATATTGTTGTCATTTTTTTATATTAATAATTATTAACACTATAAAACAATTTAAATTTTTATTATCTAGAGTAATACTCTACAACTACTTGAGGATCAACATTGGCATCAATATCTTCTCTTTTTGGCATTGCTTTAATCTTCCCCTCTAGCTTAGACGCATCAAATTCAATCCATTTTGGAAAATTCTTTTTGCTGTTCAGGACTTGAAGTTGATTTTTTAAATAATTTTTTTCTTTTTTTAATTCATTAATAGAAATAGTATCGCCTATTTTAACTTCGTAGGACGGAATATTGGTTATTTTCCCATTTACTTTAATATACCCGTGACTCACAAGCTGACGTGCTAGAGTTCTAGAAACAGCAATGCCAAGTCGATAAACCACATTATCTAAGCGCATCTCTAAACGTGCCATCAGAAGATCCCCAATAACACCTGTTTTTCTTTTAACTTCTTTAAAATGCTTTCTGAATTGCCGCTCCATAATTCCATAAATTCTTTTTATTTTCTGTTTCATTGCCAACTGTTTTCCGTATTCGCTGAGGCCTCGGGAAAAACTCTTGCCATGCATTCCTGGTGGGTATGGCTTTCTCACCATAGCGCACTTAGAAGAATCACAACGATCACCTTTAAGAAAGAGCTTTTCTCCAGCTCTTCGGCATTTTTTACATTTTGAATCTAAATTACGTGCCATAATTTTTATACTCTTCTAGGTTTCCGTGGGCGACATCCATTATGGGGGATAGGTGTAATATCCTTTATTAAAACTAAATTAAAGCCATTGTTAGCCAATGATCTTATTGATGCTTCTCTTCCACTTCCTACTCCCTTAACATAAACTTCTAATTCTTTAATCCCATACTTTTTAACTTTCTCCGCTACATCAGCCGCTATTTGAGTGGCCGCATACGGAGTAGCTTTCTTAGCTCCCTTAAATCCAAGAAGTCCAGCACTTGACCATCCCAAAGCTGCGCCATTAATATCGGCTATGGTTATCACTGTATTGTTATAGGTGCATTGTATATGAGCCTGGCCTTTTTGAATATGATGTCTGATTTTTCTTTTCTTTTTTTTCGGTACTTCAACGCTCTCGGATTTTTGATCCGTTCCTTCTTTTTCTTTAGCTTTCTTAATTTCTTCCATATGTAATTAGTATTATGTTTTTTCTGCCCCCGGTTTTCTTCCGCTTCCCATAGTTCTTCTGACATTTCCCCGAACAGTACGGCTATTAGTCTTGGTTCTCTGGCCTCTTACGGGAAGACCCCTTTGGTGCCTAATTCCTCGATAGCATCCGATCTCCTTTAATCTTTTAATGTTCGTTTTAATTTCATGCTTAAGCTCCCCCTCTACTCTGTATTTCTTTTCTATCTCGTCCCTAAGTTTATTGGCTTCTTCTGATGTTAAATCTTTTGTTCGGGTATCTCTGCTAATATTTAAACTACTTAAAATCTTCCCACTTGAAGACTTCCCTATTCCATGAATATAGGTTAAGGCAATTTCTATTCTTTTGTCATCGGGGATATTAATTCCCGCAATTCTTATCATAATTATACCGATACGAAACTACGAATTAAATACGAATCTACGAACTTATTCGCATGTGCGCTTTCGCATTTCGCGAGTGCGTAGTGCGAGCGAGCGCTTTTCGCATACTAGCCTTGGCGCTGTTTATGCTTAGGATTAGAACAAATAACATAGAGTCTTCTCTTGCGTTTGACTATTTTGCATTTAGCGCAAATTTTTTTAACTGATGCTCGTACTTTCATAAAATAACTCGCTAACACGAACGAATTAGAAACTAATTGGTGCGAATATTCGTTCTTATTCGCTTTTTATTAGTTCTTAATTCGTGAGTTTTATTTATAATCTTTTTATTATTCTGCCTTTTGTTAAATCATATGGACTCATCTCTACCTCTACCTTATCTCCTGGAAGCAATCGAATATAGTTGACTCGCATTCTACCTGAAATGTGAGCCAGTATTTCGTGCCCGTTTTCCAATTTAACCTTAAAGGTGGTGCTGGGCAACGTTTCCGCAATAGTTCCTTCTAGTTTAATTATTTCTTTTTCCATAAACTTCCTACAAATTACAAATCGATTACAAATTTACCAATAACGAATTATTTATTTGTATATTCGTACACAATTCGTAATTAGTAGAAACAAACAAAAAAATAGAGGAGCTTTGCCTCAATTAAGCATGCTAAGCATGCCCTATTGAGGTATCCGAAAATCTTATCCTAATTCCTGAAGCTCAGAGGTTAAACCTCTATTATTGTGTTCACCCCCAACGCCACAATATGGTTATTATTAGATGTGCAGTTATCAATATAGGTGTGGGGGTAAAATTGTATATTAAATTATCGTGTTTTTCATATTAACAATATATCAAAATATTGTCAACCCCGTTAGAGATGCACACCTCTAACGGGGCAAGCCCCCTGTCATTTTATTTTATTGCTATCTGTCTGTTGAATTCTGTTATTCAAAACTAGAGGGGATTATTTCTATTTCAACCCGTTTTTTATACCGGGGAATTTTTCCTGATAAAAATTCGGGCCATAATTCCACTTCTATCTCTTTTATCCGGGAATAATTATTTAAAATTTCTTTTATTTGTTCCTCATTATTTCCCAATAACTCAGCTTTTAACTTATCAGTATCTATAAGCGGATCAAATAAAGCTTTTCCATGCACCTTGATATTGATGATTCCGGTATCGAAATCGGGAGTCGCTTCCCCGTATTCAATTTTTAGCGAATTCAATTTTTCATCAGATTTTTTATCAAAACTGTCCATCACTACGTCTTTTAATTTTTCTTCAGAGAAAACTATGGCCCTTACTCTTATTTTTAGTTTAAACTCGAATGAATCAGTTGTTATGCCAATTTCAGGTGAATCTGATTCCAGAATGATTTTCTCAGCTGTTTCTTCTATGAACACTTCATCTCCTTGAAGATTATTTCGAATTTCATTTTTAATTTCTTCCATAAGACTAGCTTCCACCTTCGATCTTGCATTATCAATATCTTTCTGTGAAATGATAACAACCTCATCACCTTTTGATCCACCTCCGCTCATGGAGCTAGCAGAACGAGCATAAAATTTTTCATATTTAGAACTTCCTTTAAGCCCAGGAATAGAGAAATCGCTAGGGCCAATATTATACTCCTCACCCGGTTGGTCAGCTATTACCTCTGCTTCAATGACTCCCGGTTTTAGTTTGCCATCCACTTCAGTCATGCCAGGCACTGTCACACCTTTAACTAATCGGAATAGTTTTCCATCTGGAGTTAAAAACCTTGTAGTAGCTACTAACGGCTGAGGAGAGGTTCCATGTTCATTGTAAATGGCGATAGTCCCCCTCGTTTTCTGATCTGAGATTTCATTCCTCCCGGTTGCACTAAACGACTCAGTTCTTTCTGCATCCTTCTCGATTGCTCTAGCTGGTACGCTTCTTCCTTCCAGATCAGAGATAACAGCATTACTATTCCCCTTAATCTCCAAGTCAATTGTCTGCACATTTGATGACATGTGAATGCTAATTTTAGCCCTGGGAAAAATCAAAAATATGCCCACCAAAAGAATTACAGCAACACTTACTATTCCAAATAAAATAAAAATCTTTTTTGTTTTCTTTGGAACTGATACTTGCAACTGTTTCTTTGGCTGATCCTGATGCTTGTCAAGTTGGAAAAGTTCTTTTAATTCCTCTTCTTTTCTGGGGTCAATGTCTTTTTTATACTTTGCGTAATCCCCACCACTCCCGCTTTTTACTTTTTTTACATTTGAGGGATGATATTTTAAGGAGGAGGATGGAAAATCTACAGACTTCACAACGCCCGATACTACATGGTCCCTGCCTTGTTTTTTGACAAGTATTTTTTTTTCTTCTATTTTTTTCTTGCCGACTACAACCTTTTTTTCCGCCTCCAATGAGTTCTTGGCATCCATGGTTTTTTTGTCTTTTTCGTAAAAATCTTTAGAGCCTACATTTTCCAGCTTTCTTTTCTTTTTGACTTTCTTGTTTAGATTTTTTTGCCGTTCGCTATTTATCTGAGGATGTACTTTGATTTTTAATTCCTCTTTAACTTCTACGCCTTCTAACGACTGCTGGGAAAAAATTCCGACTTTTTCAGCCAAAGCTCTTCCTTGCTCATCTTGGGAAATGATCATGATTTGTTTTTTTAATTTCCCGGCCTCTTTTTTAAGTAGCCTCAAATTAACGACGCTTTGTAAGATTAAAGCTCTTTTTGGAACCACAAAAATATTTTCTTTAGTTTTCGACTTTCTTAGACGATCGATGGCTGAGGTGATTTCTTCATCGATGTCTATATAGAACGTTTGATGCATATATACTAATTTTAATCCTAATTATGTTCGAATTGAATCCAGATGTAATTTATATTAATCCTGTACTACATACACCGCTCTTCTTAAAATGCCAGATAGCATTTTTTCTTCACTCTCTAAGTCTAGAGTTAAGTTTGCCAGACCCATCGGGGTAACATCTTGGGGATTTTTTAAATCGCCAGTGGTATCTATAATTCTTATGATATCTCTAGGTTGGAGAAAGTTAATGACAGGAGCCTTTGAGAATGGAAGACTTTGGACCCACTCCGAGGAAGATAAGGCTTTTTTGATTCCTGGAAGAGCCGACCCTCCGCCACAAAGCAGTATTTTTGAAGGTAACATATCGGACTCTGAAAACTCTGATAAAGCAATCTCCAGTCCACTAAGCCAAATCTGGCAATCACTTTCTAGGAATTGCTCCACCTTTTCACTAACGTCCGCTCCCAGTCTATTTTGGGAATATTTTATTTTCAAGCTTTCCGCTTCATTAAAATCAATTCCTAATTCATGGGCTAGTCTCTTAGTAAAGGCTCGCCCACCCAAAGCAAACATTTTCGTGCCTTCTAGTCCGCCGTTCCTCACCACTGCTATGTCGGTCGTTCCACCTCCTACATCGATAAATATGGCGCTGAAGTCCAAATTGTCTTTATCAATTCCTATCGATCGAGCTACTGCATAAGGCTCGGCTGCGATACTAATTAAATCAATTTCAAGTTCGTCAGCAATGGTCTGAAGCGCCCCTAAATGGATCATGGGTGCATAAGCATTAAACACACTTATAGAAACATCACGTCCCTGAAATCCAATTGGATTAGATATCCGATAGCCGTCAATTCTGACATCCACAATAGCTGCATTAATCAGCTTAATATCAATTTCCTCCTGTCCTGTTTCCCAGCCCAACTGCTTTTTGATCCTTTCATAGGCCTTCTGTTGCACTTTTTGCACGATATTCTTCAGTTCGGGCAAATCAATCCTCACCTCCGGCCTTATTCTCTCATAGTGAACAGTAGTGGTAGTTCCTTTTACTAGTTCGCCAGCAATTCCTACTATAGCTTTTTTAATATTTTTGACTCCCGATTTTCTCTTGGCAATGTCGATAGCTTCTTGAGCAGTAGTAATTACGCCTGAAATATCTGAAACTGCACCGCTTTGCATATTGCCTATTTTTTGACGCACCTTTCCCACCCCTATAACTACTCCTTTGCCAGTCTCTGGATCAGTTTGAAAAATTAAAGCCTTGACCACTTCCGTTCCAATATCCAAAGCTAAAACCAATTCGGATTTTCTCTTCCTTTTAAAAATTTTAGAAAAAAAAGACATACAAATAGTTGTTATAATGTTTCAATTTTTATTTTTTCAATTTTTTCCAACATTTCATTTTCTTTTATTAGTCCGTCTTTTGCTCCATAGAATCCAACCACGCTGCCACCATTGGCAGTTCCCCACCTCAACGCTTCTTCAATGCTTTTCCCTTGAATATAAGCAGCCAAAAAACCACTGGAAAAACTATCGCCTGCTCCGGTTGTCTCAACAGGCTTATTTCCCGAAGCCTTAGTATAATATAAATTATTTTCATCACATGCCCAAGCACCTCTTATTCCGTCGGTGAGAGATACAACTTTCGGGCCCAGACTTTGCAATTCTTTTATTAAAAACTTTTCGTCGTTAAATTCCTTATCGCCTGTTATTTGTTTCTTATAACCAGATACTATTTCAATTGCCTCATCCCTATTAAGTATTAACACTTCGCTATTTTCAACCGCCTTTGCAACTTTTTCAGAATTGTCCTTTATATTTCTCTGTCCCGGATTGAAAGCGATATGAATATTTTCGTTTTTGGCAATTTTAATAATCTCTTCAAGATTTTCTTCCCAACTTTTTCTAACACTGCCATTCAATGCACTTATAAAAAACCATTCGGTATTTTTTATTTTTTCAGGAACAATTTCTAACCTTTCATTAGCGTCCCTGTTAAAAAATATCGTGTGATCGCCACTGTTGGTATCGACTATTATTGCGGACAAATCGCTTTTGCAGTTATTTTCCACCTGGATAAGGCTAGTGTCGACATTTTCTTTTTCTAATTCATCTACGATCCACATTCCCAATTTATCATCTCCAATTTTCGAGCAACAACCTGCTTTTATTCCCAATCTCGCCAATCCTTGAGAGACATTAGCCGCTACTCCTCCAGGCGCTTCATAGCGGTCCTCAATCTGATACTTAGCACCCAGTTCGAAAGAAATCTTTTTTTGGGAAGTTAAATCTTCAGGAGTATTGGTTATTATTCCCCTGGCAGTAGGAAAAAAAACATCCTTAGACGCTGATCCTATGCAAATTACTTGGTTCATTTTTAAGTTTTTACGCTGTTACATTATTAAACTACTAAAAATGGCTTAACCATTCAGCAGTGATTTGCACCTCATTTCCTTTGGCTTTTCAATTCCCATAATATCCAAAACCGTAGGCGCAATATTGCCTAGTATTCCTGAGCTTAATTTATTTCCTTTAAATCTGTCACTAACAACGCAGAAAGGAACCGGATTTTTAGAATGAAAACTGAATATCATTTCCTTTCCATCAATAACATCAATCATTCTATCAGCGTTGCCATGATCTGCTGTAATAATTAAATTTCCTTCTCTTTCAAGGACAACCTCCGTTAGTCTTCCTACCTGTTTATCAATAAATTCCACCGCTTTTATTACCGCTTTGAAATCTCCGCTATGCCCCACCATATCAGCGTTAGCAAAATTTATGGCAATAAAGTCATATTTATCCTCTTTTATGTATTTTAACACGTTGTCCGTTATAGCTCCAGCTGACATTTTCGGAATTTTAGCGTAATTATCAATCTTTGGAGAAGGTATAGTCATTCTGTCTTCTCCTCCTACTGGATCAGGATAACCACCGTTAAAAAAGTATGTCAGGTGGGCGTACTTCTCCATTTCTGCGATATAAAGTTGTTTCACATTTTTAAGAATCATCGGCAGGGTGGATAAAATAGTTTGTCCTGAAAAAGCGGTATTAATACTCAGATCAGGACCAAAGTCAGTCATGGCCGCAAAATACAAGTCGTCAATCTTGTCAATGACAGGCATGTTGTCACTGATTATTCTTTCTCCATTTGTGGCTGCAAACAACTTTGTAAACTGCCTGGCTCTGTCAGAACGGAGATTATAAAAAATAACACTGTCGCCTTTTTTTATTTGAGCAACTGGCTTTCCGTTATCCAAAATCACTGTGGGAAGAATATATTCGTCTGTTAAATTTTTACTGTACGCGTTATTAATTGCTTCCTCAGCCGAACCAGCCTTTTCTGAATTGGAAAAAACCATAGCGTCGTAAGCTTTGGCTAATCGATCCCAATTTTTTGACCGATCCATAGCATAAAATCTTCCAGACATAGTTGCAATTTTTCCCACCTTCTCTTCCTTCATTATCTGCCTGAAATATTTAAGATGATCCAGCGCACTTTGAGGATAAGAGTCCCTTCCATCAGTAAACAAGTGGCAATAAACTTCTTTGACATTACTGTCTTTCGCCAACTTCAAAAGGGCTCTAAGGTGCTCTGGATTACTATGCGGGCTATCGCTGTTTCCCATAAGGCCCATGACATGAAGCTTACTTCCATTTTTATTTGCATGCTTAACAGCCCCTTTCAAAGCGGGATTGCTAAAGAAACTTCCATTTTTTATGCTTTCAGTAATATGATACGAGTCCTGAATTACTACTCTTCCTGCTCCTATATTCATGTGTCCAGCTTCGGAGCCGCTCATTTGATTATCATCCAACCCGACATCTCTTCCTGTCGCCCCAAGCGTAGTAGAAGGATAAGCTTTAGAAAGCCGATCAATAATCGGCGTTTTAGCTAATGTTATTGCATTGTTCTTAGACGGCGGGGCCACCCCCCAACCGTCAAGAATTATTAATAAAGTAGGTTTTTTATTATTCATAAAAAATTAGTAGATACATTTTCCGCAATATTGTCCTACAAATCCACAAATCTTTTACAAATTTACAAATATTTTTTAATTCACATTCGTATATTTGTACTTGATTTGTAATTAGTAGAGCTATATCTCTTCCTCTATTCTTAATAATTGATTATATTTGCAAATTCTTTCCCCTCTTGATAAAGATCCGGTCTTGATGAAATTAGCGCCAGTTGCCACCGCTAGATCGGCGATGAAATCGTCAGTAGTTTCTCCAGAGCGATGAGAAATCACAGTGTTCATTTTATTTTTCTTAGCCAGTTTTATGCAGTCAATTGTTTCAGAAAGTGATCCTATTTGATTTACTTTAATCAAAACACTATTGCAAGCCTTATTATCAATAGCCTTTTGGAGTCGCTTAACATTGGTAACTAATAAGTCATCGCCAATAATCATGTTTTCTTTCAAGATTGAGTTATCAAACCCAGAAAGAATTTGTTTTTTCGTAATCTTTTCCATCATAACTTTCCATCCTTCCCAATCCTCTTCCTGAAGCCCGTCTTCAATGGAAATGATATAATATTTATCAATCCATTCGCGATATAAATTAATTAAACTCTCCCGGCTTAAATTTGCCCCTTCTGGCTTTAAAACATATTGATTTTCGTTTTTGTCATAAAAGGAATTGGCCGCTGCATCTAACCCAATACTAATCTCTACTCCCGGTTTGTATCCGGCCTCCTTAATCGCATCAACAATAAATTCCAGCGCCTGGACATTGCTTTCTAATTTAGGAGCAAATCCTCCCTCGTCTCCCACTCCCGTACTGTGGCCATCCTTATCCAGAAGCCTCTTAAGGCTATGAAAAATCTCACTCCCGGCTCTTAGCTGTTCAGAATATTTTTCAATTCTGATAGGTACTATCTTAAATTCTTGGATGCTCAGTCCCGAGTCGCTATGTTCTCCTCCATTTAAAACATTAAACATTGGAATTGGAAGTTTAGGCACAGAGGAAAATTTAAAAGTTTCAGCAATATGCTTGTAGAGAGGAATGTTTTTATCTGCAGAAGCAGCCCGGCAGACAGCTAACGAAACTCCCAGTATTGCGTTGGCTCCCAATTTAGACTTATTTTCCGTACCATCCAGTTTTATCATTTTTTCGTCAACCTTTTTCTGATCACTAGCGTCCATTCCCACAATCGCTTTTTGAATTGACCCGTTAATATTAGCAACTGCTTTTGAAACTCCCTTGCCGCCATAACGAGGTTCATTATCACGCAACTCTAACGCCTCGTGAGAACCAGTTGATGCCCCGGATGGAACCGCCGCCCTGGCTTTTACCCCGCTTTCCAGTTCTACCTCAGCCTCAACAGTCGGATTTCCCCGGGAATCCAAAATCTCCCTCCCCTTGATTCTAGTTATTTTTGCCATATTTTTACTCTTTATTCATCGCTTTTTACCCTTCCATTATATCACAAAACAAAAAGAGGCGCGCGGTGCATCCCCCTAAATCAGTAAAGGCTACTTATCGAACTTTTTGTTGAGTATTCTTAGTATATATTTCCTAAATTTCAGCTGCTCTTTGATGCTATTATAAACCTCTATCGCAATAACATTGCTGAACACAAATCTAGGTAAGGTTTTTACGTAATCAAATTCATTTTTATTTTTTACACTATGCACATCGGTGTTTTTTTCGTATGAATAGCCACTCAGGTGATTGCAGTCAAAATGTTTTGGATTTTTCCTTCTTCTGATAGTATATTCGAATTCTTCAGACCATTTTTCTTCTGCTACTTTGAAATGAGCCAAGTCAACGCAAAATCCTCCTATTTTTCTTAATTTTGTGCGCCGAGAAACGAAATTGTCAGTATTCATCTCTAAAAAAAGATTCTGATAGTATCCACTCCATTTTTTCAAATATCTGAAACTGTTTTCATGAATGGTGAGGCAGGGATTATTATACTTCTCACATAAAAATTTCAATTCGCTTCTGGACATGTCATTTCTGATATGGATCAGTGGTATTTTTTTTATGCTTGATTTCAAGAGCGCTTTATAAATTTCCTCTCTTTGCTTCTTCTTAAATAATTCTAAAAATAAAGCTGTTCTAGTAATTTTAAATTTTTCAATTTCTTTAAATTTTTCTTTCCAGTCTTTATTTGTTTTTCCAGTGATTCCAACTAAGACTTTGTCTGCAATTTTATTATTATTTTTCATAATTTTTCTATACTGTCTACAACGTCAGGCAATTCAGTGCAAGAATCTTCCTTATCAGACGGACCGGAAAAATGCTTAGCATTGTGTTTTATTATTATTTCTGCATCTAGTTCTTTTTTAAAAATATCAGCGTGCTTTAAATCCACATATGGATCATTATCAGAATGAATAGCAATAAAATTTTCACAATGTCTCTTGGCTTTCTCAAAATTAACCGGCGAATCAAAAAAATTCTTTAACTCGTCATATCCAAGATCGCCTATATATCCAGCAACTAGTATAGCTCCACCAATTTTTTGATCTTCTGATAATGATTCCAGGTATCGCAGAATTGTGATACATCCAACGCTATGTCCCACCAAAATAACATTTTCACTTGGCTGACCAACAGCCTCCTGTAATTTGGGCAGCCATTTATCAAGTTTGGGCAAGTCAGTTTCAGGAAATGCCGGAACATTAACTTCATAACCCTTTTTCTCAAGGGTTTTTTTAACATAAGGGTACCAGCAATACTCCGGATATCCCTCCCAGCAATGAATTACGACAACTTTTTTCATATTTCTATGTTGTCAGGATTAAATTTCAACACATCCAGCCCAGGCATCGGACCATCGCTTAAATATTCCAGCAACGCGCCACCGCCGGTAGAAACAAAAGAAATCTTATTCATCATATTATTTTCCTCAAGTACCTGAATTGATTCTCCTCCTCCCACGAGCGAGAAGGCTCCACTTTCAATTACAGCGCCTAAAACTCCTATGGTCCCCTCGTCATACGGAGGATGCTCAAACTTTCCTAGTGGCCCGTTCCAAACTATAGTCTTAGACTGCGAAACAATTTCTTTAAATTTCTTAATCGTTTCCGGTCCGACATCATATCTGTTAGCAGCAAAATCTTGAGCTAATATAACCTTCTCATCAAACTTTAGCCCTCTATCAATAGCTTCACAAGCTACTCTCCCTCCCACTAAAACATGGTCGTAACTCTCAATGAAGTTTTTAATAATTGGGAGCTTGGTTTCTATTTTGGCTCCCCCAATAATGGCTGTTGCCGGACGGTCAGGATTATTTTTCACCCTATTTAAGTTTTCTACTTCCTTTTGCATCCACAACCCTGCATAACTCGGTAAAAATTTAGTTACTCCAACAATTGACGCATGGCTCCTGTGACAAACACTGAAAGCGTCATTAACATAGATGTCAAAATTTTTCGCCAGAGCCTTGGCAAACTTTTCATCATTCAACTGCTCCTCCTCATAAAATCTTGTGTTTTCTAAAAGCAGAACCCTTCCGCTTTTCAGACTATCCAATCCTTTTTTTACTTCTTCTCCTGTGCAACTAGGAACAAATTCTATTTCTTTTTCCAGAATTCTTTCTACATCCCCTTTCAACTGTTCCATTGAAAACCCTAAATTAATCGTGCCGCTGGGACGGCCCAGGTGGGACACCAGGGCAACTTTAGCTTTTTTGCTCAGTAGAAAATCGACTGTTTCTCTGGCTGATTCAATTCTAAAGCTTTCCTTTATATGCCCATATTCTAAAGCCACATTAAAATCCACTCGCAACAAAACGCGCTTATTTACCAACTCTACATCTTGTACTTTTTTTAAAATCATTTTATTTCGGTTTTTCTTCGCCTAACATAAAAACTATCCTCTACTTTTTCCATTCTAATTTTTTAGCGGTATCACTGCAATTTTACCAAAAAAGTGGAAATAAAAAAAGTAGCCATAAACTACTTTCCCATTCCCAATATCCCAATAATTACTCCAATAAGGGCAGTGACAGAGGTAAAGATCCAGGCCCGCATAACTATTTTAGGCTCCGGCCAGCCCTTAGCCTCAAAATGGTGGTGAATCGGCGCTGCCAAAAATATTTTCTTCCCCCGATACTTTTTACTCAAGAGCTGTACGGCGGCACTTCCTGATTCTAGTATATAAATAGCCATTATAACAAATAAGACTAAAACTGAGTTAGTAAGCATAGCCACTACTCCCAAAGTAGTCCCCAGAGCCATAGCTCCTGTGTCTCCCATAAAAAACCTGGCCGGATAAATATTAAACCAGAGGAAAGCCAGAAGTGTTCCTGAAATAGCGGCGCAAAAAGCTGCCATATCAACCTTATTTTGAAGAAAAGCTATAATAGTAAATGACGCAAATGCCATAAGAAGCACACCGCCATTCAGCCCGTCCAATCCGTCAGTTTCGTTAGATGAAAAAGCCGTAAAAAAGATTACAAAAACAAACAACGGAACATACCAAAATCCAATAGAGAAATCTCCCACAGCTGGAATATGAATTTGATCCCATCCAAGCTTGCTGAAAAACCACCAGGCACCAACCCCGGCAATAGCGAAGAGCCACCAAAAGCGCATAGCAAATTTCATCCCTCCTCCTTTATTGCTTCCCCACCCGCGGATACTCATGATGTCATCAAAAAGCCCCAGAACACCGGCTGTCACTAATGCAAAAAGTGGGAGCCAAACTTGGGAACGGCTTAAGAAATCAAGGCGGGCAATAAAATTTATGTCTGTCCACCTGGCAAAAATCGGGAAAAGATAATGAGAAGCAAAAACCAGAATTAAAACAGAAACCCAGATTATAACTCCTCCCATTGTGGGAGTCCCCGCCTTCCTCGCATGAAGTTTATTCACAAACGTCAATTTATCGCCATCATACGACTTTTCTTTTATCTTTATGCCTATTTTAAATCTATATAAAACGTTAGTCCAAAATGGAGTAATTAAAAAAGCCAAAAAGAAAGCTATAGCTCCCGTAACTAAAACTTTCATAACATTAATCACCATGGGAATTGTTTGTATCTGTGCTATTTCCATTGAATTAAATCACTAATCTACACCAATTTCATCACGAATTATTTCTAATTTCCTTTTAAAATTCTTTTGTGTATCAACCCATTTTTTCCAAAACAAGCAAGTATGCCTAACTCTTTATTTTTTGCCTTTAAATATCCCAGGGCTTGTTTGATATCTTTTGGGTAAAACTTAGAAGAATTCTTTATTTCTAAAATTATCTTATCTTCTGTTAGAAAATCTATATAGTATATGCCTAAATTATCGCCTTTGTATTCCAGCTTTATCGGCAATTGTTCCTTAAATTTTATTTTTTCATCTTTAAATTCTTTCGACAATGCCCTTTGGTAATATCTTTCTTGGTAGCCACTGCCTATTGAATTATATACCGCATATAAGGCACCTACTATTTTATAGCTTAGCTCTGGATGAATTAGTTTTGGCATTTTATGTTTTTATATTCGTGATTATTGGGGAAAGATTTGCGTCGATTGGGGATTTATATTATTGCCATTCATGGGCTTCAAATGCCCAACTTATCATCATTGGAATATCTTGCCAACGATAGGGATTATCTAATACTACTGCTATTATTTTATGTTCACCTGTCTTGTCGCCAGCAGCCAAAAGCAACGACCTGCCGGCCATTGGAGTAAATCCGGTTTTACCTCCTAGGCAGTTTGGAATTTGATCCAATACCTGGTCGGTGTTTAATATGTCGTGGGAATATTTTCCGTCAGCTGAAAATATCGTCTGCGGAGGAAGACGCAAAGCTTCCCAAATAATGGCATACTTCATCGAATGGGCGGCGATGCGGGCGATGTCGTAGGCTGAAGAATAACACTCCTTTTCCTTCCCGTCGATTTCCAATCCCGACGGAGTGCAAAAATTAGAGTCCTTAAGTCCTAATTCCTTAGCCCTATCATTCATTAGTCTGGCAAATTTTTCCTGCGAGCCACTAATGTGTTTTCCTAAAGCGATGGCCGCGTCATTGGCACTGTTCATCAACATTGCCTTAAGCAAATTCCTGGCCGTTATTTTCTCTCCGACTTTCAGCCGGTTTCCTATGCAATAGCCGGAACGTGGACATCCGACTTTCGTCCCATCGGCATAAACCGCCTCTTCATCAACAGTTACTACCTCGTCAAGATTTGACATTTTCTCTACCACTATTACAGCAGTCATCAGTTTTGTAAGAGAGGCGATCTGGCGCCTTTCTCTTCCTTTATTATAGTGGAGGATTGTTCCTGAATCCACATCCAATATAAGGGAAGCGTGCGCATCGGGCACAACAAGATCTGGATACCCCTCCTTTCTTATGGGACGGGATGGCACAACGGGAAGTACGCTTTTCTGTGCAATATTTTCACCTTTAACCTCCCCGCCGGAATCAGCCAGCTTTTCTGAAATTTCCGCTTGTTTTTCCTCTCCCGCAGAGGAATACATTTTCTGGAATCCTAAAAAGGAAGCCAGTGGGAAAGTTAGAGTTAAAATAATTAAAATAAAATTCATAATGATTTAAAAACTCTAAATTCTAATATCTAAATCCTAAACAATATCAAATTTCAAATTTTCTAAAAGTTTAAGGTATTTGAATTTAAATAATTATAGTTTGTTTCGTGCTTAGAATTTGGGAATTAGAATTTATGATTGGATTATATTATCTATCCTTTCATCTTTTGACATTATTTCGTGATCAGGCAGTTTTTTAACATCATCAATCCCTAATTTTTTCAAAAAGTCAAAAGATATACTGTAAACATATCCGCGGGCGTCCTTAGGATTTTCCGTTCTATCTATTAGTCCTCTCATCAAAAGGTTGCGCAGAGTATAACTACAATTTACCCCTCGAATAGATTCAATATTTGCCCGAGTTATCGGACCACGGTAAGCCACAATTGATACAACTTCGAGAGAGGCTGTAGACAGTTCTTCTTGCAACTTTCCTTCAATCAACTGCTGAACGTAAGGAGCACTTTCTGGGCCGGTTGCCATTTGGACCTGATTTTCCTTTTTAACAATCCTCAATCCCCTGTTCTGAGACTCATACTCGCTAGACAGTGCCATTATGGCATTTTCTATTTCTGGTTTTGGCGCTCCGGAAATTTTAACCAAGCGCGATATTTTTATCGGCTCACCACTGACAAACAGCAGTGATTCTATTATTGATTTTAACTTGTCCTGATTCATATAGTTACAAATTCTAATCCCTAAACTCTAATTACTAAACAAATTCAAATTTTCTAAATCTAAATTTCAAAATGTTTTGGATTTTTATATTTGAGCTTTAATATTGTTTCGCCCGCCTGCCAATGCCTGAGCACAGCGATGGCGGGCAGGGATTTAGGATTTAGTGCTTTGGGTTTCATTGTTATTATTATGCCTTAATTTAATATCCTGAAATAATTCCGTTTGTTCCACTTGGATTAATTTCTGCTTTACCAGCTCTAATATCGCCAAAAATGACACTACTACCTCAATCTTATCTTTGGCATTGGAAGTAATTTCAGAGAATGATGTTTCAATCTTTTCGCGCAGTACTTCCTGCAAATGATTGATTTTTTCTTCCATGGTTATCACTTCCTTAACCATCTCCTCCTCCAACTTTTCAATGATTGGGATCTCGCCTAATGTCTTAACAAATGTTTTCTTAAGGTCAAAAATATTAATATTTTTCGGAGGGTAAAAAAATGATTGGATGCCTAGATACCCTTCCCTGGAGAAACAAGCCCTTTTAGAATTAGCCAGCCTCTTTACTTCCTTAGAAATATCCTTAAATCTTTTATATTCAGCTAGTTGTTTTTCTAAATCTTTAATATCCTCTTCCTCCTCCTGGCTAAACTCTAGGAGTGGGAGTAGGGCCTTGGACTTTATTAGAATAAGCCGGGAGGCGACAGAAAGAAAATCGGCTAGATTTTCCAGAGTGATATTTTCTTTGCTCCTAATGTATTCCAGGTATTGATCCGCTACCTTGGATAGGCTTACGCGAGTGATGTCTAGCTTTTGCTCCTCAATTAAATTCAAAAGAAGATCCAGGGGACCTTCAAACTGTTCCAGTTTTATTTGGTAAGCCATAGAGCGTTATAAAGCTTTATTTTTTCATATTGAAACTTCCGGTAATAGGATTTTCCTTCTTGAGATATTCTTTCGTACTTACTCTAATAGAAGCATCGTATTCGCCAGAACCGAGATAAATCTTACTGCTGTTTAACAATGACTTGTCGACATAAATATCCGTTTTTAAGATTCCTGCAAATGGAGGGGTGGCGCCAACCTTGCCATCAATGTTTTTTTTCATCCAGGTCTCTTTGGCAAATTCAACTTTCTTAACTGATTTATTGTCTTCCTTTTTTCTCTTAGTATTTATAATTTTAAGAAGCTTTTTTTTGTCCAAGTTTTTATTTGATGGAACAACTGCCACGATATAATCCTTATCAGTTTTTAAAACCAAGGACTTGGCTACTTCCTGCGGCTTTACTTTCTCTGTCTGGGCCGTATCCCAAGCAGTATAAGTAGTCCGATGTTGGATAACTTCATACCTATACTTATTATCATCAAGATATTTAATTATTTTCTTGGATATTGCCATAATCTTATCTTCTCTCCCTTTTTAAAAGGGAGACTAGGACGGACTTTTGCCAGTTCAGTTCATTATATCACTAATGGCGAAATTTATGCAAACAAAAGACCCCTGGAAATTTAAAGAAATTTCAGAGGGCCAAAGTTTCAAAGGAACAAAGGGTCTGTTGAGTCTGGGTGTCAGAGGAGTTGCGGGAGAACACCCGGCGGCCATCGTCCCACTCATCCGGACTGACAACCCCGCTAGCATCCAGGTTCCAGCCACCATCGTCCCAGCGGCAGTCGAACCGCCCACAGCACACCATTTACATCGTGGATATAGAAAATATTGGCGTATCCGTTAGTAAGTAGGCATCCACTCTCGCCGTTGCCCTGTTTTTCCATAAGGGCGAACATTTCAGTGAGGGTGGTTTCCGCTTTTTCCTTGCCACCCAGTTCAGCGAGGATTGGCTTATCAACTGAACTTTTCCGCAATTTGTGATAGCGGAGGACGATTTCCGGTATTGCCTCTTCTGTTTTGCCAAGGAAATTTTCCCGGAAATTATCTTCAAGATAGGAAATTTTCACCTTTGCTTTCTTGCTGGTGTCGACAATAAAGTTATCCTTGGCGATGAACTTTTTGGCGATTGCAGAAATAATGGCCGTGCCGACAAATTCCAGTAGTTCAGCTTGAACGATCTTGGCATTACCAAGCACGACCTGTCGAACCTGAGTAAGAATAGTTCCCTCGCTCAGCTTTTTACTTCAGTCTTTGTCCAGTCTCCGCGCCTGAATGCAGCCTTTAATTCTCCAGCTTGGTCAACATCGAGCATTAAATCACTCATAGTTGCCTCCTTTTGCAACAGTGTTTTTGCAAACATGTTGCTATTTTTGAAATTTATACTGCTAAGAGCAGTATTTGTTAAATTGCAATCATCTATCTTAAGACGATGCTCTGTTGTATATCAAAATTCGGAAAAAGTCAATAGCAGTAGGTAATGTCCACATACATTTGGCGGTTTTTCCAGAATAGCGATATTCTGGTATATGTGTATAAATATGCCAAAAACAATTAAAGGAAGAGAGGTTGAGATGGGTATTGGCCTGCCTACAACAGAGAGATTAGGCTGGCAGACGCAGTTAAGGTATGCCCTCATAGTCTGGAGAGGTGGCTGGCTGATTACAGAAAATACGGAGAATCCGGATTAAAGCCAAAATCCACTAAACCTGGAAGTCATCCTGATGAAACGCCGATACGCATTAAGGAAAGAATCAAAGAGCTAAGGAGGGAAAAAGAAGAATGCGCTTTGAAGATCAAATGGGACCTAGAGGATG